>NZ_KI912656.1:11129-14327 GCF_000519345.1 Deinococcus pimensis DSM 21231 | reverse complement strand
GCTCGCCCGCGCGGGTGCTCGCGCTGCGCGCCCTCGGCCGTGAGGAGGAGGCCGCGCGGGAAGCGCGGGCGGGGGAACTCGGCGCGGGCGTCGTCTAGACCGACACGTCCAGCCTCGTGAGCCCCCGGATCACGAAGCCCTTCCCGAAGCGCGGCTCCTCCTCGGGCCGCGCGAGCCGCAGGTCCGGAAAGCGCCGCGCGAGGCCGTGCAGCGCCACTGCCAGCTCCAGCCGCGCCAGGGGCGCCCCGAGGCAGTAGTGGATGCCCAGCCCGAAGGTCAGGTGCGGCCCCTCGTCCCGGTCCAGCACGAGCTCGTCGGGGCGGGTGAAGCGGCGCGGGTCGCGGTTGCCCGACGCGTACAGCAGCGCCACCTCCGTGCCCCGCCGCAGCGTGACGCCGCCGATCTCCACGTCCTCGAGCACCCAGCGCTCGAACATCGGCAGGGGCGTGTCCAGGCGCAGCAGCTCCTCCACGGCACCCGCGAACAGCGCCGACGGCGCGTCCGGGTGACGCTGCGCGTCCTCCACCAGCCGCGCCCACGCCCCCGGCCGCGCGAGGAGCTGACGCACGCCGGACGTGGTGCCGTTCACGCTCGCCTCGTGCCCGGCGTTCAGCAGCAGAATGCAGGTGCCCACCAGCTCGTCCTCGGAGAGGCGGTCGCCCTCCTCCTCGACCGCCACGAGCGCCGACACGAGGTCGTCGCGCGGCTCCGCCCGACGGCGCGCGGCGAGGGCCCGCAGGTACGTGGAGAACTCCACCACCGCCGCGTCCGCCGCGCGCTGGTCCTCCTCCGAGAAGCCCAGCTCGTACAGCCGCACGATCGCCGCCGACCAGGGCCGCAGCAGATGCCGGGCGTCCTCCTCCACGCCGAGGAGCTCCGCGATGACCGTCACGGGCAGCGTCTCCGCGTAGTCCGACACCAGATCGAAGGTGCCGAGCCCCGCGAGCCCGTCGAGCTGCCGCGCCACGATCTCCACGACGCGTGAGCGCAGGTCCTCCACGCGGCGCGGCGTGAACGCCTTCGACACGAGCGAACGCAGCCGCGTGTGCCGTGGCGGCTCCGCGTCGAGCAGGTGGTGGTCCTGGAAGTGGTCGAAGTTCGCCTGACGCGGGTCCGGCGGGGGCCAGCCCAGCTCGTCGCGTGACAGGACGTGCAGGATGCTGCGGCCCAGCCTCCGGTCGCGCAGCAGCCGCGAGATGTCCTCGTAGCGCGTGAAGAACACCTTGTTCCACACCGGGTCGAGGAAGGCGGGCGTGGCCTCCCGCAGCTCCGCCAGACGCGGGTACGGGTCCAGGATGAACGCGCGGTCGTTGAGGTCGAGGTGCAGTTCGGGCAGGGCGGTGGGCGTCATGGGGACTCCTCAGTCGTCGAATGGATCGGCGGTGATGGACCGGTCGACGTCGGTTTCCTCCACGACGGCGGATGCATCGACCTCGACCTCTTCGACGGGAACGATGTTGACATACTGGACGTTCAGAGTCTTGGTCTCACCCATGCGTAGGATGAAGCGGTCGCCCACGATCTTGTAGTAGCGCTCGTCACCGAACGGGCTGTGAGGCTTGCCCTGCTCCCGGTCGTCGCTGAGCCTTCTGCGGTGGGCATTCTTGAGCTCCAGACGTTCCAGCCCGCCCTTCTCGTCCAAATGGTAGTCCCGGACGATCCCGCGGTAGAGGTACGCGCCGTCCTTCTGCTCGACGATCCCCGAGGCGAAGACGTCCACTTGGGCGAGGCGCCTCCCGACGCCCCTGCCAAACACCTCGAAGAGGGGACCCACTCTGAAACGGTTGGGACGTTGCGACAGCGTGTAGTACCAGTCGTTCCCGAAGCTCAGGAGGTTGATCCGTCTGTCAGCGCCCGTGGTCCGGACAAGGACGTGCAGGAGAATGCCCAGGAGGTACGCCCCGACGCTGGTGAGCAGGAAGTAGGCCGCGTACAGCCCCTGCTGCGCCGGAAGGTTCCTGATGATGGCCTTGAGGAGTTCCGCGTCCTTCCCGAACTGTCCTGTGAGGATGGGCAGGATCAGGTCGTATCTCACGTTGAGGCTGAACGCCCTGAGGACCGAGACCGCGACGGTATGTGTCAGCAGCGAGCCCACAACCAGCCAGCCCAGGTTGTCGGTGAGGTTAAACCCCCCGACCGGAGAGCGTTTGAACAGCCCTCGAAGGTAACCGACACGAAAAAGCCCGCCCGGCAGGAGGAGCAGGGCGAGCACGAGGGCAGAGAACGCGATGTTCACTTCTTCTTGGGCCTCACGAACTGCTTGGCCTCGCCGGTGAAGACGTAGTACTCACGGCCCTCGGGTGTCTTCACGCGTGCCACCTTGCTGTCGATGATGGCTTTGTGGACCGCCCGAGCAGCGCTGGGTCTATCCAGGATCCTCGACATGACTCTGCTGATGACACTCATGATCTGCCTCCTGAATTCAGGATAGCCGAACGGGCGACGAACCTTGTGCTCCTGTCCAGACGACTTACGTATCGCTCTGGCGTCAGCTCACTTCTCGCGGGTCGCGAGCTGTTCCATCAGGCCGAACAGGTGCCCGGCGGCCTGGGGATCGGGCGCGTCCGCGAGGGCCGCGCGCAGACCGCTCAGGCCGCGCGCCGCGTGATCGTGCGCCACGCGCATCGCGTCCTCCACCGCGCCGCTCTCCCGCATCCAGCCCAGCAGGCGCGCGATGGTGTCCGGGTCCTTGTCGGCGCGGGACTTCGCCATCTCCGCGAGGAACACCCCGCGCTGCTCCCCGGTGGCCCGTCCGAGCCAGCCCAGGGCGATGAGGGTCCGCTTGCCCTCCAGCAGGTCGCCCGCGATCTCCTTGCCGTACGCGGCGGCGTCCCCGACGAGGTTGAGCACGTCGTCGCGGATCTGGAAGGCCACGCCGAGGTCCAGCCCCGCCGCCTCGAACGCGTGGGGCGGCGTCACGCCCGTCGCGAGCGCCCCGAGCCGCAGGGGCGTCACGACCGTGTACCAGCCCGTCTTGAGCCGCACCATCTCCAGGTAATCGTCGGGGGTGAGGTCCCAGCGGCCGTGCTCCACCCACGCGAGGTCCACGTGCTGACCCTCGGCGGTGCGGTGGATCATCCGCAGCGTCTCCTCGAACGCGCCCGGCGTGTCCGCGCGCAGGACCGCCGCCCACATGTACGCGTGCAGCGCGTCCCCGGCGTTCACGGCGAGCGGCACGCCGTGCTCGCGGTGCAGGGC
>NZ_KI912656.1:10470-11029 GCF_000519345.1 Deinococcus pimensis DSM 21231 | reverse complement strand
GGCTGCCCGCCGTGGAGAGCGGCGCGGGCCTGCGCGTCCCGCGCCGCGCCCTGTGGCGCTTCCTCGGCCTCGACGCGGCGCTGAGCGCGTGACCGGGACGTTGGACCGTTGAGCTGACGTGGATCGGGGCGTCACAATGACGCCCATGATCCTGCGCAACATCCACGCGTACTACGGCGAGTTCCTCCAGCTCATCCCGATCCTCGTGCTGATCTGGGCGGTCTTCTTCCGCACTCCCCGCGTGCCCTTCCAGCGGATCGCGCCCGTCATGCTGGACGTGAACGTCCTGCTGGGCCTGCTCGTGTACTTCCTCACGCCCATCAAGGTCAGCGTGTGGCACCCCGTCGCGATGATCACAGCCGTGATCGTCGCGCACGCGGTCGCCCGCCAGCAGAACCGCGCGGTCCTGATCGGCGCGTGGGTCGTGGTGCTCGCGCTCCTCGTGGTGGGCGTGCTCATCGCGAAGGGCACCATCAGCGTTTGAGCGCCCCGCCCCTCGCCCACCTGCGCGCCCTGCACGAGGCCGGAGACGGCGACGCGGCGCTCGCGCTGCTCGGCG
>NZ_KI912656.1:7701-10370 GCF_000519345.1 Deinococcus pimensis DSM 21231 | reverse complement strand
CCGCGGCTACCGCGCGGGCCTGCGCGCGGCGCGCCGCCTCACGGACGAGTCGCGTTTCCAGGCGGGCCGCGCCGTGGAGGGCCTCACCGCCGAGGTGCTGCGCCTCAACACCGAGATCACGCGCCTCAAGGAGGAACTCGAGAAGACGCGCGCCGCGAAGGAACGCAAGGTCCGCAGCGTCCGCAAGGACGGCGTGCACGTCCCCGAGAACGCCGAGGAGGCCCGCCGCGTCGCCCGCAACATCGAGGAGTTCCTCAAGGTCGCGGAGGACGGCGAGATGGACCTCGAGGAGATCCGCGCCCGCCTGCCCGAGGAGGCGAACGTCCGCGACGCCCTCCATCACCTCCTGCTGGCCCGCCGCGCGACCCTCAGCGGGACGCTGCTGCGCCTGATCGTGGCGAACTGAAACCCGGCCGGGGCCGCAGGCCCCCGAGCGAAGCGAGCAGCCGACGAAAGGCGCACCGGAGCGGAACGACCGGCCCGCGAGGGACGGGCGTGAAGCGCAGGTGTGCCGCGAAAACCCGGCCGGGGCCGCAGGCCCCCGAGCGGACAGAGTTGCCTAAGTAAGGCGCACCGGAGGCGGAACGACCCGCGCCCGTGAGGGACGGGCGTGAAGCGCAGGTGTGCCGCGAAAACCCGGCCGGGGCCGCAGGCCCCCGAGCGGAGCGAGTTGCCTAAGTAAGGCGCACCGGAGCGGAACGACCGGCCCGTGAGGGACGGGCGTGAAGCGCAGGTGTGCCGCGAAAAACCCGGCCGGGCCGCAGGCCCCCGAGCGGTGTACGAAGTACCCCGAAGGGAGCGAGCAACCGACGAAAGGCGCACCCCGACGGAACGAACGTCCCGTCACTCGTCCTGATCGGCGTTTTCTGGCTCTTTGCTCAAAGCGGGTGATTCTTGTCCTGCCCACCGTCACCTCCGCTCGTGCTACAACACATGAGATGGAAAGCGTCGTTGCGTTGTTTAACGAACCCAACCAGGCGCGGCAGGCGCTCGCGAACCTCCTGGAGCGCGGCTACTCGCGCGACCACCTCGCCTTCTCACTCCTCGATCCCGTCACGGAGGACCAGCTCGCCCGTGAGACGGGCGTGTCGCCCGAGGAGGGCGCGCCCGCCGGGTCGGGCGCGGTCATGCGTGGCGCTTGGCTCGGCCTGCTCGCGGGCGTGGGTCTCGCGGTGCCCACGTGGCTGCTGCTCTGGCTCATCCCGGAAGCGCGCGTCTATCACGAGGGCGGCCTGCTGGGCATCATGTTCGGCGCGATCGCCGGGCTGGGCCTCGGCGGCTTCTTCGGCGCGCTATCCGGCGGCGATCACGGTGACTACGTGAAGCTGCTGGTGCGCATGGGTGTGCCCGAGCGGATCGCCCTGAGCTACTACGACGCCCTCAAGCAGGGCAAGGTGATGGTCATCGCGCGCGATCAGGACGCCGAGATGGCCGATCAGGCCCTCGCCGTGATGAAGGGCGCGGGCGCCATCGCCCTCGACGAGCGCGCGGGCGGCGGCCGCCTCCAGTCGGAGCGCGTCACGCAGTCCGAGTCCCGGCACCGCTGAGGACACCGGTCAAGGGAAGAGGCGCGGCCCACGGGTCGCGCCTTCGTTTTAGCTGGGGCTGATGTTCTGCAATTCCAGTGCTGCAATTAATCTCCTCAATCGCTCGATTGAGGAGATTCTCTCTTCGTAACTCAGCTCTCGGCTTTTTAGAAAGTTTACCTCACGCTCCAGATGACTAATTAGTCGTTCACTGGGCAACGTGCTTAAATAAAATATATCGTCGCTCATGTATTTAAGATATGCTAAGGTTAACAGCCATTATATGATCCGAAGGATCACCGCCCATGTTTTTTACACGTTCGGTGGCGGCACGAACGCCGGGTGCAGGGCCGGAACGTTCCGTACCTCGAAGCTCAGGGCCTGCCCGTCCGTCAGCACCTCCCGCACGGGCAGCACGCCCACGCCGCTCCCGGCGATCCAGACGTGGTCGGCGCGCGCGAGGTCCTGCGCGCTCACGGGCCGCTCGCTCCAGGCACGGCCCCACAGACGGAGCAGAGCAGCACGCGTGACGCCCGGCAGGCCCCCGGTCGGCACGACCAGCTCACCGCCGATGTCCAGCAGGAGGCTCGTGCGGCTCCCGTCCACGACGGCGCCGCCTTCCCCGAGCAGCAGGCCCTCGAAGGCGCCCCGCTCGTGCGCGTGGCGGCCCGCGAGGACGTACGGGAGGTAGTTGCCCGTCTTGTGAACCGCGAGCTGGGGGTGGACGCGCACGTCCGTGACGAGCACGCTCACCCCCTGAAGGACGCTCCGGGAAAGCCTCGTGAGCGGCCCCTCGGTCAGGTGCAGCCCACCCAGGGTCACCGTGAGGCGCGCGCGGCCCTCGTCGTGCGCGCCGATCAGGTCGCGCACCCTTCGGGCCTCCTTCCGTGGATCGGGCAGGCCCAGGAACGCGCAGGTCCCCGCGAGGCGCTCCACGTGCTCGTCCCACAGCAGGGGCTCGCCGCCGCGCACGCGGACGGTGGTGAAGGCCGTGAGGCCGTGCAGCCACGCCGGGTCGTTCAGGTCGTGCGGGAGCCGCGTCACGCGCGGCCCGCCGCCTCACGTTCGTCCGGGTGGGGCGTGAGGCCGAGCCGCAGCCAGTTCCCGAGGAGCGTTCGGCCCGCCCCGGACAGCACGGACTCC
>NZ_KI912656.1:7033-7601 GCF_000519345.1 Deinococcus pimensis DSM 21231 | reverse complement strand
ATCACGTGCTCCGCGCGCTCCTTGGGGCTGGCGCGCAGTTCGGCCTCCAGCGCGTCGTCCTCCTCTTCGGTCGCGCCGCGCCTGCGGGTGCCCGCGATGGGCCGCGCCGACACCTCGCTCCCCGTCCACAGGGCGAGCCGTTCGGGCGAGCAGGACACCACCACCTCGTCCCCGAGCTCCACGTACGCCATGAAGGGACTCGGGTTCATGGCCGCGAGCCGCAGGTAGCCCGCCAGCGGGTCGCCCTGCGCGGTCGCCCGCACCCCGCGCGAGAGGTTCACCTGGTACACCTCCCCGTCGAGGATGAGGTCCCGCACCGCCGCCACGCCCGCCGGGAAGTCGAGGTCGTCCTCGCTCCACGCGCCCACCGTCAGTTCCGGATCGGCGGGCTCGGCGTTCAGCACCGCGTCCCAGTCGAGGTGCGGCTCGCCCACCACCGTCAGCGTCTCCGCCTCGCGGTCCCAGACGAGGCCCGACGGGTACAGGCCCCAGGTCTGCGCGTTCCCGAGCGGCGCGTGCGCCCACAGGCCCAGCTCGCCCGCCGCCTCGTACTTCAGGCCGCCCAGCC
>NZ_KI912656.1:2087-6933 GCF_000519345.1 Deinococcus pimensis DSM 21231 | reverse complement strand
AGGTGGGGTCGCGCTACACGCGCGGCCTCCTCGCGAGCGGCAACTATCCGTTCACGGCGCTCGTGGGTCTGCCGCTCGCGGCGCGCGGCAAGACCTTCGGCGGGCTGGTGCTGTACTTCGAGGGGCCCCTCCCGCTCGACGAGAACGACCTGAGCCTCGCGGAGGTCTTCGCGGCGCAGGCGTCCCTCGCGATCGAGAACGCCCGCCTGTACGAGGAGGAGGTGCGACGCGAACGCGAGACGGGCGTGCTGCTGCAGCTCTCGCGGCTGCTGGGCGGGCGGCGCGAGGAGGGCGCGCTCGCGGAGGCGGCGGAGCGTTCCGTCCTCGCGCTGGGCGCGGAACGCGGCCTGATCCTGCTGTTCGACGAGGACGGCGAGCCCGCCGAGATCGGCGCCTTCCGGCTGGGCGTGAGTCCCGAGGACGCCGCGCACCTCGCGCTTGGTCTCGGGCGCGGCCCGCGCCGCCTCACGCGCCGGGCGGCGCTGCGCGGCTCGGGCAGCGCCATCGTGGTGCCCCTCAGGTCCGGCGACGCCCTCATCGGGGTGCTGTACGCCGACTCGCACCGTGAGGAGGCCCCGTCGGACCGGGCGATGCAGCTCGCGCGCGCCATCGGGGATCAGCTCGCGCTCACCCTGGGGCAGGAACGGCTGCTCGCGGCGCTCGAACGGGAGGAGGCCCGCTACCGGCTCCTCGCGGAGGGCGCGCACGACCTCATCATCGCCTGCGACTCCGGCGGGCACGTGACGTACGCGAACCCCGCGACGCTGCGTCTGCTGGGGGACCTCACGGGCCGCTCGCTGTGGGAGCTGCTCGGCGAGGAGTGGCACGTGACCTTCCAGCGGGCCTGGAAGGACTGCCTGGGCACGCCCGAGCGCGGCGTCACCTGTGAGGTGGAGCTGACGGGCGTGTCGCGCGCCTCGCGGCTGGAGGTGCGCCTCAGCGCCGTCGTGCGCGACCGTGAGGTGCTGGGCGTGCTGCTCGTCGCACGTGACCTCAGCGAGCAATTGCAGCTCGCCGAGGAGATCGCGCGGCGCGGGCAGGCGCTGGAGGCGGCGTCCGCGAGGCAGCTGGAGCTGCGCTCGTACCTGTCGCTGTTCACGCAGGCGCAGGAGGAGGAGCGGCGGCGCATCTCGCGTGAGCTGCACGACGACACGGCGCAGGTGCTCGTCGCGATCGGGCGGCGCCTCGATCGCCTCGCGAAGAACCTGACGGGAGAGCCGCGCGCCTTCGCGGAGGACGTCCGCTCGGACCTCAACGCCGCGATCGAGTCGGTGCGGCGCTTCGCGCGCAACCTGCGTCCCAGCGTCCTCGACGACCTGGGACTGCTGCCCGCGCTGGAGTGGCTCTCGGCGCAGGCGCGGACGCCCGCGCGGCTGGAGGTGCAGGGGCAGGAGCGGCGCCTGCCGCCCGCGACGGAACTCACGGTGTTCCGGCTGGTGCAGGAGGCCCTCACGAACGTGGACAAGCACGCGGGCGCGCAGAGCGCCGCCGTCCGGATCGTCTTCCAGGAGGTGGACGTGGCCGTCACCGTCTCCGATGACGGGGCGGGCTTCGACGTGGACGGCGCGGGCGAGCTCGCGCGGCAGGGGCACCTCGGGCTGATGGGGCTGCGCGAGCGCGTGGCGCTCGCCGGGGGCGTGCTGGACGTGGAGAGCGCGCCCGGCGTGGGCACGTCCCTGCGCTTCACCCTGCCGGGCTGAGCGTCGTCCTGAAGGTGGGGTTCATGAGGGCGGGCGTTCCCGACGGCTGGAACCGGTCACGTTCGAGACGCCCCGGCAGGCGGGCCACGGCACGTGCGGGACCGATGGGGCGCTCCACCCTGGGAGCGCCCTCTTCATTGCTCGCTCACTTTGTGCTGAATTGACCTCACATGTAATTTTTCACGACATCGCCCAGGCGAGCGGGGTACCTTGCACATCACCAAACGAACGCGAGCACGTGCTGGACGGGACTCCTCCTCCCGCCGGTCCACCCGTCGTGCGGAAATCGGTGTCGTCCCCACGGGGACGGAAAGGGTTATTCATGCGGAAACTGCACCTCATCGTCGGTCTCGGACTCCTCCTCGCCGCCTGCGGACAGCAGAGCACCAGCACGACCACGCCCGCCGCGTCCTCCGGGACGGGCGAGCTGCGCAACGGTCCCTCCACCGTGGAGGCCGCCAGCGGCCCCGAATTCGTCGCGGGCGAGCTCATCGTGAAGTTCCAGGACGGCGCCACCGCCCAGAGCGTCAGCCAGCAGAGCGGCGTGCGCCTCCAGACCCTGCGCGAGCTCTCCGGCGGCGCGACCCTCGTGTCCGTCTCCGGCGGCGTGAGCGCCCAGAGCGAGGGCGCGCTGCGCGAGCAGACCGTGAGCGCCCTCTCCACCCTGCGCGCCGCGGCGGCCGGGCAGATCGAGTACGCCCAGCCGAACTACATCTACCGCGCGACCGCCACGCCCAACGACACGTACTACACGTACCAGTGGCACTACCGCAACATGAACCTGCCCTCCGCGTGGGACGTCACCACGGGCGCGAACAGCCCCGTCGTCGCCGTCATCGACACCGGCAAGACCGCGCACCCCGACCTCGCGAACAAGTGGGTCGGCGGGTACGACTTCATCAGCAGCACCAGCATCTCCGGCGACGGCAACGGCCGCGACAGCGACGCCACCGACGTGGGCGACCGCACCACCAGCACCGGCACCTCGTCCTTCCACGGCACGCACGTCGCGGGCACCATCGGCGCCGTCACGAACAACGCGAGCGGCGTCTCCGGCGTCAACTGGAGCGCCCGCATCCTGCCCGTGCGCGTCCTCGGCAAGGGCGGCGGCACCACCGCCGACATCGTCGACGCGATCCGCTGGGCTTCCGGCATCTCCGTCACCGGCGTCCCCGCCAACGCCTACCCCGCGAAGGTCATCAACATGAGCCTCGGCGGCAACCTCGGTGTCGGCAAGACCTGCTCCGTGGACGACCCGGCCGAGCAGTCCGCCATCAACGACGCCGTCGCGCGCGGCACCACCGTCGTCGTCGCGGCGGGCAACGACAACGACAACGCCTCGCACTACTCGCCCGCGTCGTGCAACAACACCGTCACGGTCGCCGCGACCGAGACGCGCAACTACCGCGCGCCCTACAGCAACTACGGCAGCTACGTCGACCTCGCCGCGCCCGGCGGCGACACCAGCGTCGACCGCAACGGCGACGGCTACGTCGACGGCGTGCTCAGCACCCTCAAGTACGACGACGGCACCTACGGCTACAGCTTCTACCAGGGCACCAGCATGGCCACCCCGCACGTCGCGGGCCTCGTGAGCCTCATGTACGCCGTGAAGTCCACCATCACCCCCGCGCAGGTCCTCACGACCCTCAAGAACGCCAGCACCCCGCTGAGCAGCACCGCCTGCTCCGCCGGTTGCGGCGCGGGCCTCGTGGACGCCCGCAAGGCCGTGGACGGCGCCCGCGCGCTGCCCTGAACCCACCCTCCGGCAGGAAGGGCGCCCCCCGGGGCGCCCTCCTTTCTTGGCGCTCAGTCGTGCGCGGCCGCCACCTCCGCGCCCACCTCGTGCCAGCGCACGCGGCGCGAGCGCACCTCGAAGATGGCGAGCTTCACGAGCTCCTCCAGGACGCGCGCGGCGAACAGGCCGCCCACGCCGAGCCCCAGGGGGAACGCGAGGAGCCACGCGAGCGGCAGGCCCACCGCGAAGGCGCCCACCACGTCCCCGAGCAGCACGCCACGCGTGTCCCCGGCGCTCGGCAGGACGCCGCCGCCGCGGATCATGTTGCCCACCTTCGCCCACTGGAAGACCGCGTTGATCACGATGCCCCACACGGCCACCGCCAGCACGTCCGCGCCCACCCTGGGGTAGAGCGTCGGCAGCGCGAACGCCGTGAGGCCGAACAGCACCCCGAACCCCACGCCCGTCAGGAGGCCCGTACGGACGATGACGTTGGCGCGCAGCAGGGCCAGCTGATGGTTCCCGCCGCCCACGGCCTGCCCGATGAGAGACGTCGCGGCGGACATCAGCCCGAACGAGCCCACGATGAAGATGCCCTCGATGGTGTTCACGATCTGCACGCCCGCGAGCGCGTCCGTGCCGACCCGCGCGAAGAGCAGCGTGAACAGCAGCGTCCCCACGGACCAGAAGAGCTCCGTCGCGGTGAGGGGCAGGGTCAGGGTGAGGAGCGACCGCGACACCGACACCCACTCCGAGAGGACGCGCGGCGGCGCCCACGACGCGTGCCGCCGCCCGCCGTAGAGCCGCCCGAGCAGCGCCGCCGCCTTGAAGGCCTGCGCCGCCAGCGTGGCCCACGCCGCCCCGGCGAGGCCCAGCGCGGGCAGGGGGCCGGGCCCGAACACCAGCAGGTACGCGAGGACGGAGTTGACGACCACCGCGATCATCGTGACGGTCATGGGGGTGCGCGCGTGGCCCAGCGAGCGCAGCACGCCGCTCGCGACCGCGCCGATCACGACGAGCGGGAGGCTCGCGACGACCAGGCCGTAATAGGGGAGGGCGGCCTCCACGACGCGCGCGTCGGGACTCAGGAGGCGCAGCAGGGGCGCGGCGGTGAGGGCGGCGACGACCGACACGAGGACCGCCACGAGCGTGGCGACCGTGAGGCCCACGGTGGTGGTGCGGCTCACGCCGCGGGTGTCCCCGGCGCCGAACGCGCGCGCCGCGAGGATGGACGCGCCGCCGCCGAGGGTGGACAGGGTCAGGACGCCGATGAAGGTGACGCTGTTGGCGAGGCCGACGCTGGCGATGGCGACGGCGCCGAGGACGCCGACGATGACCTGGTCCACGAATCCGAGCGCCAGCTGGAAGACCATCTCGAGGCTGACGGGAACGGCGATGCGGGCGATGT
>NZ_KI912656.1:0-1987 GCF_000519345.1 Deinococcus pimensis DSM 21231 | reverse complement strand
GGCACCCTGCGCCTCCCCGACGCGCCCGGCACGTACCAGGTGCGCGTGCAGGCCAGCGGCTTCGAGCCGGGCCTCGTCGTGTTCCGCGTGCCGCGCGACGCGTCCGTCACGCTGAACCTGCCCCGCTAGCGCCGCCCCGCGTGACCGGAGGCGTGGCCGTGCGACAATGACCCCCGTGAGCTTGGTCATCCTCGACTTCGGCAGCCAGTACACGCGACTCATCACGCGCCGCTTCCGCGAGCTCGGCGCGTACAGCGTCATCCTGCCCGGCAACGCCAGCCTGGAACGCATCCAGCGGGAGAACCCCGTCGGGATCGTCCTGTCCGGCGGGCCCAGCAGCGTCTACGACGCGGGCGCCCCCCGTCCCGCCGACGGCGTCCTCGACCTCGACGTGCCCGTCCTCGGCATCTGCTACGGCATGCAGTACCTCGCGCAGCACGCGGGCGGACGCGTGGAACGCGCCGGGAAGCGCGAGTACGGCAAGGCCGAGCTCGGCGAGTACGGCGGCGCGCTCTTCGAGGGCATCTCGGGCGAGTTCGTCGCGTGGATGAGCCACAGCGACTCCGTCACGGACCTCCCGCCCGGCTACGAGGTCGTCGCGACCACCACCGACACGCCCGTCACCGCCATCGAGCACCGGGAGCGGCGCCGTTACGGCGTGCAGTTCCACCCGGAGGTCGTGCACACGCCCAAGGGCGGGCAGCTCCTCGCGAACTTCCTCGACCTGTGCGGCGCCGCGCGCGACTGGACGCCGCAGCACATCGTCGACGAACTCACCCAGGGGGTCAGGGATCAGGTCGGCGAGGAGGGCCGCGTGCTGCTCGGCATCTCCGGCGGCGTGGACTCCAGCACCCTCGCGCTGCTCCTCGCGCGCGCCATCGGGGACCGCCTCACGGCGGTGTTCATCGACCACGGGCTGCTGCGGCTCGGGGAGCGCGAGCAGGTCGAGCACGCCCTGCGGCCCCTCGGCGTGAACCTCGTCACGGTGGACGCCTCGGACGTCTTCCTGGAGCACCTCGCGGGTGTCAGCGACCCCGAGACGAAACGCAAGATCATCGGCCGGGAGTTCATCCGCGCCTTCGAACGCGAGGCGCGCACGCACGGCCCCTTCGAGTTCCTCGCGCAGGGCACCCTCTACCCGGACGTCATCGAGAGCGCGGGCGGCGAGGGCGCCGCGAACATCAAGAGTCACCACAACGTCGGCGGCCTCCCCGAGGACCTCGGCTTCAAACTCGTGGAGCCCTTCCGGACGCTCTTCAAGGACGAGGTGCGCGAGATCGCGCAGCTGCTCGGCCTCCCGGACGAGATCCGCACCCGCCATCCCTTCCCCGGCCCGGGCCTCGCGATCCGCATCCTCGGGGACGTCACGCGCGAGAAGCTCGACGTGCTGCGCCGCGTCGACGACATCTTCATCAGCGGTCTGCGCGAGTTCGGCCTCTACGACCAGACGTGGCAGGCGCTCGCGGTGCTCACGCCCATCCAGAGCGTCGGCGTGATGGGCGACGAGCGCACCTATCGCCACCTCGTCGCGTTGCGCGCCGTGAGCAGCATCGACGGGATGACGGCCGAGTGGACGCGTCTGCCGTACGAGTTCCTCGACACGGTCAGCCTGCGCATCGTGAACCACGTGCACGAGGTGAGCCGCGTGGTGTACGACATCACCGGGAAGCCACCCGCGACCATCGAGTGGGAATAAAGGCAAGGAGAGACGCGAGAACGCCCCAGGCCCGGACAGCCGGGCCGCCCCGGCTGGCGAAGACCCAAGGCAAGCAGAGACGCGGGAACGCCCCAGGCCCGGACAGCCGGGCCGCCCCGGCTGGCGAAGACCCAAGGCAAGGAGAGACGCGGGAACGCCCCAGGCCCGAACGGCACGGCCGCGCGTGCCTTTTCCCGTTCACTCGCGGGGCTCGAGGTCCCAGCTCAGCGTCCCGGCGCGTCCGCTCGCCGCGCCGCCCGCCGGGGCGGTGAGGGTGACGGCGGCCTCGTC
>NZ_KI912655.1:22940-24635 GCF_000519345.1 Deinococcus pimensis DSM 21231 | reverse complement strand
CCACGCGGGGGCCGTGCACCTCGCCGCCCGCGTCGTTGTTGGGGTCCGCGAAGCGCGGGCCGCTCGCGCTGGGGCCCTCGTCGCGGCCCTGCACGAGGTCGAAGTCGGCGATGTCGCCGGGCAGGCCGTCGTCGAAGGAGGGCTCGTCGTTGAGCTTCTCCCGCTGGAAGTCGTTGAAGACGCGGGCGTTCTCGAACATGTCCTCGCGCAGCTCGCCGGGCACGCCGAGATCGCGGATGTTCGCCTCGCCCATGCGGTCGTCGTTCTCCTCGTGCGGGTCGATCTGTCCGGGGGTTTCCCTGTCACGGTCGGTCATGGGGCGAGTGTAGGTCCGTGAGCGCGGGGGCAGCGTGAGGCCGGGGTGAAGGGAAGCAGTCAGCTTTCAGCCGTCAGGGGAATTCCCGCTGACGGCTGATGGCTGACCGCTGAGGACTGACCGCCCTTACAGGCTGATGAGGAAGGGGTCCTCCAGGGACTCGCAGATGAAGCGCATGAAGCGCGCGGCGTCCGCGCCGTCGATGAGGCGGTGATCGTACGTGAGCGAGAGGGGCAGCATGTTGCGCGGCTCGAACTCGCCCTTCTCCCTGTTCCAGACGGGCTCGAAGCCGCCGCGAGACACGCCGAGGATCGCGACCTCCGGCGGGTTCACGATGGGCGTGAAGGCGTGCCCGCCGATCCCGCCGAGGTTGCTGATGGTGAAGGTCGCGCCCTGCATCTCGTCGGGCTTGAGCTTGCGGTCGCGGGCCTTCTGGGCGATCTCGCCGATCTCCACGGAGAGTTCCGTGATGCTCTTGCGGTCCGCGTCCCTGAGGACGGGCACGAGCAGCCCGTTGGGGGTGTCCACGGCGATGCCGAGGTTCACGAACTCCTTGAAGACCACCCGGTTGTTCGCGAGGTCGAGGCTCGCGCCGAACTTCGGGAAGCGGCGCAGGGCGTTCGCGACGACCTTCATCAGGATGCTCGTCATGGTGAGCTTCCCGCCGGCCTTCTCGACGCGCGCGGCGAAGGCCTTGCGGGCTTCCTCCATGCGGGTCACGTCGGCCTTGTCGAAGTGCGTGACCATCGGGATGGTGGTCCACGCCTGCGTCATGCTGCGCACGGTGGCCTTGCGGATGCCGCTCATGTCCTCGACGCGGGTCGCGCCGTACTTCGAGAAGTCCGGCAGGGGCGCCGGGGCGGGCGCGGCGCTCGCGGCGGGCACGGGCGTGGCGCCCTGCGCGGCGGGCGTGGTGACGCTGGGCGTCCCGGCGGCGCGGCGCAGGTCCTCCTCGCTGATGCGGCCCGCGAGGCCCGTGCCGTGCACCGTGCCGATGTCCACGCCGAGCTCGCGCGCGAGGCGGCGGACGCTGGGCGCGGCGTGCACGACGCTGCGGCCGTCGAAGGCCTGCAGCGCGACGGGCGGCGCGGCCTTCACGGCGGCGGGCGCGGGCGCGCCCTGCGCCTGGGCCTTCTGCGCCTCCACCTGCGCGTCCGCGACGCGCGCGGACGTGGCGCGGTCGGGAGCGACGGCGGTGGCCTCGTCCGTCTCGGCGCCCGCGCCGCTCATGCCGAGCGCGCTGCCGGTGCCGCCGCCGGGACGCTGGCCCTGATCGGCCGCGACGCCGCCCTGACCAGGCGTGGCGGGCGCGCCCGCCACGCCGGCGAGGGTCAGGATGACGCCGCCCACCCTGAGGCTCTCGCCCTCCTTCACGCGGA
>NZ_KI912655.1:19282-22840 GCF_000519345.1 Deinococcus pimensis DSM 21231 | reverse complement strand
CCCGGCGGCGCGGCCCGCGCGCCCGCCCTGCCGCTCGCGCTGTTCGGGCTGCTGTTCGTCCTGTACGTCGGCGTGGAGGCCGGGGTGGGCTCGTGGATGACCACGCACCTCACGGACCTCGGTGTGACCGGGGCCGCCGCGTGGACGAGCGCCTTCTGGCTGACCGTCACGGTGGGCCGCGTGCTCGCCGCGCCCGTTGCGCAGCGCGTGCCGCTCCCCACGCTCGTCACGGCCTGCGCGGTCCTCGCCTGCGGCGCGCTGCTCCTCGCGGGCACCGCCCTGGGGCCGTGGGCGTACCTCCTCGCGGGCGTCGGCATCGCCCCGATCTTCGCGACGTCCCTCGGCTGGTTCGGGCAGCACCTGCCCACCCGGCTCGCGCCCATCGTGCTCGCCTGCGGCGGCCTCGGCGGGACGCTCTTCCCGGCGCTGCTCGGCCTGCTCGCCGCGCGGCTCGGCACGGACGCCCTGCCGGTCGGGTTCGCCGTGACCGCCGCGCTCGTCGCGCTCGTCGCGCTCGTGCTGCGCGCGGTCCTCGCGCGCGCGCCGCGCGCCGTGAGCACGGGTGCTTAACCCGGCCTAGAGCACCTCCGCCGGGTGGCCTGCTTTGTGACCCTTTTTCGGATTCGCCCCCCCGGGGTTGCTACCGTGGACTTACCACGGAAGGGAGGTGATCCAGCTGTTGAATGAAATGGTTGGTGGAGGTGTCCGCCGAGGGTAGTACCTCGAGGACTTGAGTACCCCTCAAATCCAGGCGGGTACCGGGAACGCGGCCGAGCACTGCTCGGCCGCGTCCCTTTCACGTCGTCTCAGCGGCGCAGGTACGCGTCGCTGCCCGACAGCCAGTCCTCGCGGGGCGGGCTGAAGATGTCGATGCCCGTGAAGTCCTCCAGGATCTCCGCCTCGTGCGGCACGCCCCCCGGGATGACCAGCACCTCGCCCGGCCCGAGCGTCAGCTCGCGCTCCCCGTCCGCGCCGAGCCGGAAACGGATGCGGCCGGTCGTCACGAGCGACACCTGCTCGTTGTGGTGCTCGTGACGCGGCACGACGCAACCCACCTTGAGCTCCAGCCGCGCCACCATCACGTCCTTGCCCGTGACGAGCTGACGGGCGAAGAACTCGTTGACCTGCTCCTTCGGGACGTCATCCCAGCGGTAGTTTTTCGGGTCCATGGGAGATTCTACCAATATAGAACAGAGACGCGCCGACGCTCCTGGCCCGGACGCCCGGACCGCTCCGGGCGGCGAAGACCCGAACCTGGACGGCCACTTCATCCCTTCGGAGACGCGCCGACGCTCCTGGCCCGGACGCCCGGACCGCTCCGCCCTCCCTCTCATCCCGCGTGAGGAACTCTTTCCAGTCCTTGAGCTTCCATTCGGAGCGCGTTGACCCCACCGCCATGTCGTGCCCGCGCGTGCGGTCTTCACGTGACGCGGCGGCCATGCTGGACGCATGATCGCCTTCCTGCCCAACATGTTCGTGCGCGTGGAGCAGCTCGACGGGCCGCGCGCGCCGATTCCGAAGCCGCTGGAGAGCGGCTTCACCGCCGGGCGGCTGTACCGCGTGCTGGCGCTGTACAACCCCTCGGAGACGTCGGACGCGTACTTCGTGCTCGCGAACGACCGTGACGAGATGTGGTTCATCTGCCAGCGGCACCTGCGCTTCGCGGGGCTGTTCGACACGGACGCGCATCACCTCGACACGCCGCCCGAGCGTGGCCGGGCGCGGGAGGCGCACGCGGCGGACTGACCGCCCGCGCGACCTTTGTCCCTGCGCCCGGCGCGCCGGGCACGGTATTCTCGGCGCATGCCGCTCCGCGTCCGCTGGTTGCTCGCGTTGATCGTCCTCGCCGTCGTCGCGGGAGGGGCGCTGCTGCTCGCGCCGCGCGCGTCGTCCGTGAGCGCCGACTCGCCGGGGGCGCGCTTCGCGTACGAGATGACGCAGCACCACCTGCAGGCCATCGACATGGCGGTGCGCCTGCACGACCGCACGCGCGACGAGCGCCTGAAGTCCCTCACGCTGGACATCATCCTCTCGCAGCAGGATCAGGTGGGGCAGATGCGCGGCTGGCTCTCCACCTGGGGCCTGCCGTGGAGCGGGCAGGGCATGACCGAGGAGCACGCGCGCACGATGGGCATGGCGTCCGCCGCGGACGTGCGGGCGCTCTCCACGCTGCCCGTCGCGGACGCGGAGCGCTCCTTCCTCACGCTGATGATCCGTCACCATCAGGGCGCGCTCGTCATGACGAAGGACTTCCTGGGCGAACGCCTGCCCGCGCCCGCCGGGGAGCTCGCCCGGCAGATCCAGGCGGCCCAGGGCGCGGAGATCACCCTCATGCGCGGCATGCTCGCCGCGCGCGGCGGTCGGGAGGCCCCGGCGCCCTCGGGGGACGCGCACGACGACATGAGCGGCATGCCCGGCATGAAGCACTGACGCCCGTACAATGACCACGTGAGCGTCCCCGCCTTCGAGGTCCTGCGCACCCCCCGGCTGGTCCTGCGCCGCCTGCGCGAGGAAGACGCGCCCGTCCTCGCCGCGTACCGCAGCGACCCCGACGTGGCGCGCTTCCAGGGCTGGGGCCCCACCTTCTCCGAGGACCGGGCGCGCGCCCTGGTGCACGCGATGCGCGCGCGGCAGCCTGGTGAGGACGGCTGGTTTCAGTTCGCCGTCGCGCACGGGGGCACGGACGAACTGCTCGGGGACGTGGGCCTGCGCACCTTCGAGGTGCGGCACGCGGAGATCGGCTTCACGCTCGCGCGGACCGCGCAGGGACGCGGGTACGCGGCCGAGGCGGTGCGGGCCGTGCTGGCGTACGCCTTCGGTCCACTCGGCGTGCACCGCGTCGTGGCGGGCGTGGACCCGCGCAACGAACGCTCTTCGGTCCTGCTCTCCCGACTGGGCTTCCGGCACGAGGGCCGCTTCGTCGAGAGCTGGCCCGAGGGGGACGGGTGGCTCGACGAGGACCGCCACGCGCTGCTCGCCCGTGAGTTCTCCGCGCGCGCGACGTACGATGGGGCATGAGCCTCGAAGACCTGTACCGCGAGGTGATCACGTCCCACCAGAAGCACCCCCGCCATCACGGCGAGCTGGAGGGCGCCCCGAGCGCGCGGCGAGACAACGCGTCATGCGGCGATCACGTGCGCGTGTGGGTGCGGCTCGACGGGGACCGCCTCGCGGACGTCACGTTCACGGGCAGGGGTTGCGCGATCAGTCAGGCGAGCGCGTCCATGATGACGGCCGCGCTGCGTGGCCTCGACCTGGAGGGCGCGCGGAGCGTCACGGCGCGCTTCCGCGCGATGGTGATGGGGGAGGCCCCGCCCGACCCGGAGGTGCTCGGGGACCTCGTGGCGCTCTCGGGCGTCTCGAAGCTGCACGCGCGCCGAAAGTGCGCCCTGCTGGCGTGGCAGACGCTGGAGGACGCCCTGGCCTCCTCGGGGGTCAGCGCATCCGGATGAGGTCCGCGAGCGCGCGCAGGCTCGCGAGGTCGTTCGCGCCCGCGAACACCGCGAGGTGCGGCAGGGCCGCCTGCATGCCGCGCGCCGTCGGCTCGTAGCCGGGCGT
>NZ_KI912655.1:8097-19182 GCF_000519345.1 Deinococcus pimensis DSM 21231 | reverse complement strand
GGCGGCGCGCCGTCACGAGCCCCGCGATGCCTGCCCCCACCACGACCGTGTCGACCCGCACGTCCGCCTCCCCCCTCAGTCCGCCGCGGCCCTCGCGAGCAGACGCGGCGCGTGCGCCTCCACGAGCTGCCAGTCCTCGCGCAGCTTCAGGATGCAGCCCAGCGTCTGCGCGAGCGTCTCCGCGTCCAGCACGTCGCGGTGCAGCACCATCAGCGCCTGCGCCCAGTCGAGGCTCTCCGCGACGCCCGGCAGCTTCGCGAGCGGCAGGTCCCGCAGCTCACGCATGCAGCGCGCCACCTGCGTCGCGAGGCGCTCGTCGATGCCGGGCAGCTTCGCCCGCAGGATCCGCACCTCCTGCTCGAAGGTCGGGTAGGACAGCCACAGGTACAGGCAGCGCCTCCGGAGCGCGTCGCTCAGCTCACGCGAGCGGTTGCTCGTCAGGATCACGAAGGGCCGCTCCTTCGCGCGGATCGTGCCGAGCTCCGGGATGGTCACCTGGAACTCCGCGAGCAGTTCCAGCAGGAAGGCCTCGAAGGCCTCGTCGGCGCGGTCCACCTCGTCGATGAGCAGCACGGGCGCGCGCTCCTGCGTGATGGCCTCCAGGAGGGGGCGGCGCAGCAGGAAGTCCTCCCCGAAGATCTGCGCCTCGCGTTCCGCGAGGGAGCCGCCCTCGCCCTCCGTCATGCGGATGCGCAGCATCTGCCGGGGGTAGTTCCACTCGTACAGCGCGGTGGCCGCGTCGAGGCCCTCGTAGCACTGCAGCCGCACGAGGCGCGTGCCGAGCACGTCCGCGAGGACCTTCGCGCTCTCCGTCTTCCCGACGCCCGCCGGACCCTCGATCAGGAGCGGCCTGCGCAGCGCGGACACCAGCCGCAGCGCCGTGACGAGCGGCGCGCCCGCCACGTACCCGCGCTCCTCGAACGCGCGCGCGATGTCCCCGAGGCTCGCGTCGTGCGTCACGCGGCCCTCCGGACGGGACGGACGCGGGGAAGGCGTGACTTGGGAACGCGCGCGGCGCGGCGCCCGTGACGGTCCGCTCGGTGGTCGGGCATGCTGACTCCTTCTCCAGGAGTGTAAGCGATCCGGGCGCGTGAGAAGGTCAGCGGTCGTTCGGAGCGGGCGTGCTCCCGTGCCCGCGCCGTACGCTGGAAGCATGACGGAAGGGATGACTTGACCGCCCCACGGAAGGTCGCGGCGGTGGTGCTGGCCGCCGGGAGGTCGAGCCGCATGGGCGGCCCGAACAAGCAGCTCACGCTCCTGGACGGGGAGCCGCTCGTGCGGCGCACGACGCGCCGCGTGCTGGCCTCCGGGCACGACGAGGTGCTCGTCGTGGTGGGCCGGGACGCGCCGGACGTCACGGCGGCCCTCGCGGGCCTCGACGTGCGGATCGTGGAGAACCCGCACTACGAGCGGGGCCTCGCGACGTCCTTCCGGGCGGGCGTGGACGCCCTGCTGCCCCGCGAGGAGGTGGCCGCGGCGACGTTCCTGCTCGCGGACATGGTGCTCGTCACGCCCGACATGTACCGCGCGGTCCGCGAGGCCTTCACCCGGACGGACGCGCCCCTCGTGCTCGCGACGTACGAGGGGGGCGTGCGCGCGCCGCCGCACCTGTTCCGCCGCGATCTGTGGAACGGCTTCTCCCGCGAGGGCGATCACGGCCCCAAGGACCTCGTGAGGGCGTACGCCTCCAGGGCCGTGACGCTGGAATTCCCTGCGTGGGGCCTCACGGACGTGGACACCCCGGAGGACGTCGCCCGTGCCGAGGAACTGTTGCGCCTGTCACCATGAGGTGAGGAAAAGTGCGGCCTACAGCGAAGGAGCCTCGGGATGCTGGGAGGGATGAGAAGACTGTCCCTCCTGATGACGCTGACCGTCCTTCTCGTCGCGTGCGGCTCGCCCGGCCCGGGCACGCCGCCCACGACGAACCCGCCGCCCATTCCCGGTCCGGGTCCCGGCCCCACGCCGAACCCCAACCCGAACCCCAACCCCAACCCCAACCCCAACCCCAACCCGGACCCCAACCCCAACCCCAACCCCAACCCCAACCCCAACCCCAACCCCAACCCGGACCCCACGCCCGATCCCGAACCGCCCCCACCGGGCGCGGTGGTGGTGGAGCAGAGCCGCGTGCAGGGTCTCCCGCAGGGCGGACAGTGCGACCTCAGGGCCAGCGTGCAGGGCGGCGGCGCCGTCACCTGGACCAGCCTCGACCCCGGCGTCGCCAGGCGTGGACGCGTCAGGCCGCGTCACCGCCCTCGCGCCCGGCGAGGCCACCCTCAAAGCCGCCAACGCGGCCGCGCCGACCGTGGCGAGCACCGTCACCGTCACGGTCGTGCCCGAAGCGGACGCGCGGCTCAGCGTGCCCGTCAGCACGGTGGACCTCAATCCGGGCGACACGACGCCCGTGGGGGCCACGCTGAGCAACCTCGCGTGCGCGACCGTGACGTACGAGACCAGCGGCGGAACCGTGACTCAGGACGGACTGTACACCGCGCCCACCGAGACGGGCGACCGGACAGTGACGGTGACGGCGCGAACGGGCAGCGTGACCCGCACGGCGACCGTCACGGCCCGGCTGCGCCTGTGGACGCCCGTGCCCGCCGGGGATCTCCCGGGCAGCGCGAGCGTGGGCCGCGTGATCGTCACGCCCTCGGGAACGCCGATCACCTTCGCGGGCAGCGCGGTGTACCGCCTCGATGCCGCCAGCGACGAGTGGACCGCCCTGCGCGGCGCGAGCGGTGGACTCACCAATGGCAACCTCACCGCCGTCGCCGCGACCTCCCGCGCCCTGTACGTCGGCACGGGTGACGGCGTGTTCCGCCAGGCGAGCGGACAGACGAGCTGGACGCGCACGCAGACGTTCAACGCCACGACCGGGCTGGGCCTGCCGACCGGGAAGAGCACCCTGGACCTGCGTGTCCTCGGCGGCAGACTGTACGCGGCGCAGAGCGCGAGCGTCACGAACAACCAGAGTCGTTCCGTGTTCGTGTACGACGAGGACGCCGCCACCTGGACCCCGGTGGGTACCTTCGCCGGGGACGTGTCGGCGGGCAGCGTCACCATGGTGGGCTCGACGCTGTACGCGGCGCAGTGGAACGGCCCGGTCTGGCGCCTCGTCGGTGACACGTGGACGAAGGTGAACGACCTGCAGGTGGGCGGGCTGGAGGTCGGCCCGGACGGGAAGCTGTACGGCCTGCGCGGGATCAATGGCGACAACGGCGTCTTCCGTCTCGACGGGGACACCTGGACGAAGGTCCTCAACATCTTCCCGCCCGCCCGGCTCGTCACGATCCAGGGCGAGCTGTACTTCCTCGGCACGAACGAGCTGCGCCGCCTCTCCGACGGCTGGGCGCCGCTGGCCCAGCCGTACGGCACGCTGCCGGGCGGTGGGCGAGACCTCGCGCTCGGCGCGGACGGCCGCCTGTACGCCGTGACGCAGGACGGCTCCGGGCAGTGGCGCGCGTGGCGTAGCCCGCGCGGCACGCTGACGTCGTCCTCCGGCCCGGTGACGGTGACGGACGTGAACGTCACGCCGGGCCCCGTGGTGGGCGTACGGGTCAACACCAACCGGCCCCTGAAGGCCACGGTGGGCGGCGTGAACTCGGGCGCGGTGTACTGGCTGTCGAGCGACAAGGGCGTGGTGAGCGTGGACCGTGACGGCATGCTGACGGGCGTCGCGCCGGGCACGGCGGTGATCACGGCCCGCGCGAAGGACGACGTGACGAAGCTCGCGCGCGTCACCGTCGTCGTCAGCGACCCGCAGGCCAGCGTCGGCGCCATCGAGGTCACGCCGGTCCGCGCGAACGTGGAGGTCGGCAGGACCGTCCGGCTCGCCGCGTCGCTGGAGACCACCTACGTCGGGATCGCCTCGACCGTGGGCGTCCTCGCGGCGGAGCCCGACCGCGGCGTGCGCTGGACGAGCAGTGACGACGCCGTCGCCACGGTGGACGCTCAGGGCGTCGTCACGGGCCGGGCCGTGGGAGAGGTCACCGTGACCGCCACGTCCGTCGCGAACCCCTCGCTGAGCGCCGCCGCGAAGGTCACGGTGCTTCCCGCCGTGATCGTGGCGCCCGGCGCGGGCGTGTGGACCGCCGAGGCGGCCCTGCCGCCCGGCAGCACCCTGAACGGTGACGTGGAGATCCGCTCCGTCGGGGTGGGCGTGGACCGCGTGTTCGTGCAGACGAACGGGCGCGGCCTGTGGTCGCGGCCCCTCTCGGGCGGCGCGTGGACCTCCGTGACGGGCGTGAGTCAGGTGTTCGGCTGGGTCACGGACGACGCGGGCCGCACTTACGGCGGCGGTGAGAACGGCTACGTCGCGATGTACCAGAACGGCACGTGGAGCAACATCAGCCTGCCCTCGTCCGCGCGCCGCTACGTCGGACGCCTCGCGAGCTGGGGCGGGCTCGTCTACGCCCTCGTGAGCGGCGACTCGGGCTCCAACGTGCCCGCCTCCGTGTACGTGCGCGACAGCGGCGCGTGGCGTCTCCTCGGGAACCTGCCCGTGTTCGCGGCGGACGGCCTCGCGGTGCGTGGCGAGCGCGTCGCGGTGTCCGCGACCGACGGGTACGTGTACCTCTGGAACGGCTCGGCCTTCGCACCGCGCGGCGACCGCCGCGTGGACGGACGCGGCAACCCCATCCGTCTTTACGACGTCGCCCTCGACGACGCGGGCGCGATCTACACCGTGGACCGTGGCAGCGTGCAGCAGCTCGGGACGGGCACGAACACGTGGCGCAACGTGGGCGTGGTGAGCACCTCGCGGATCGTCACGACGCCGCAGGGCCTCGTGACGGGCGGCGGCAGCGGCGTGTTCCAGCTGCGCTTCCCGGACCTCGGGCTGGTGAGGCTGGGCTCCAACTCGCTGCCCAGGGGCGAGTTCGGCGCCTTCGACGTGGCGGCCGACGGCGGCGTCTGGGTGGGCATGTCCTTCACGAAGGCGCCCGACCTGAACGTCTACCGCGTCACGCCCGACCCGCGCGTGGACGCCGCCGACCTCGACCTGCCGGTGACGACGGCGGGCTACCTGGGCGGCGCGGGCGGGGACGACGTGCGCGGCGCGGACATCGCCTCCGACGGCACCATCGTGCTGGGCGGACGCTTCGAACGCACGGACCTCGGCGTGACGCCCACCTACCTGCTCGGCGGCGGCGAGGGCGCGGTCGCGCGGCTCAGCGGCGACGGGAAGCGGGTGCTGAGCCTCACGCGGCTCGGCGGGATCATCTACGACCTGGAGATCGACCGGACGTCCGGGCGGATCGCGGTGATCGGCGACTTCGGCTTCGCGCTGCTCTCGGCGGACGCGAAGAACGTGATCTGGAGCGTACGTGAGTTCGGGCTGGACGCGGAGCGACGCGTCGCCGTCGCGGGGGACGGCACGGTCGTGACGCTCGTGAACGGCACCCCGGGCGGGCGCCTCGTGCGGGCGTACGACGCGCAGGGCGGCAAGCTGGGCGAGCGCGTCTTCACGGACAGTTTCGTGATGGACGTCGCGGTGGACCCCGTGAGCCGTTCGGTGTTCGTGGCGGGCTACAACAACAAGGTGCTCCCGCAGGACAACAGTCTGCCGGGCGCGCCGGTGCAGGTGGCGTTCCTGCGGTCCTTCCCGTACGACCTATCCGCGGCGAAGTGGCGCAACTGGGACTACTCCGGCGGGGACCTCAACGGGCAGGAGGCGGACACGCGCGGGTACCGGATCAGCCTGGGCCGCGACGGGATGCTGTACTTCCTGGGGGAGAACGCGGGCGGCAACACCATCTTCCGCTGGGACGAACGCTCGCCCATCGGCACGCTGGGTGACGGGCGGCGCGGCCTCATCGAGACGGACTGCGCCTGCTGGGTCGCGTACGACGAGTACAGCCTGCCTTACAACGCGGGCGCGGCGCACTTCGGGTACTTCGCGCGGATCGACCCGGCCAGCGGCAACGTCCTCAAGGGGCAGTTCGCGGTGCCGAGGTTGCCGAACACCCGCTCGAACGCGTTCCGGGTGCGGGCCATCGCGGCGGACGAGGGGGGCCGGGTGTACGTGGGCGGCGTGAGCGCCTACACCTTCCCGAACCGGACGGGCAAGTCCGTGGGCGGTCAGGCGAGGAGCGCGTACGGCGGCGGTGACCTCGTGATGCTGATCGTGTCGCCCGACTTCGGCACGCGCATCGCGTGGCACGCGATGAACCGTCAGGACCCCAACGGGACGCTGGAGGAGGGCGTGCCGAGGGCGTTCCCGGTGGGCGCGTCGACGGTGAACGCGGTGGCGGCGGCGAACGGGAAGGCGGTGTTCGGCGCGACGGCGGCCGGGAAGCTCGTGGCGGTGAACACGGACCGTCCGGAGCCCAGCGCGGACGTGGGGGACTTCGACCCGGACGGGTACTACATCGTGCTGCCCATGAACTAGGTGCGGAGACGCGCGGGCGGCCCGGTCCGACGACCGGGCCGCCCCACGCTTCCCCTCAGTCCGTCCCGGCGACGCTCGGTTCGGCGGTACGTTCGTGAATGCGTCCCTCGTGCCCGGCGAGGAAGCCGCCGCTCTGTCCGCGCCGCAACGCCATGAGCTCCGCGACGATGCTGAGGGCCACCTCGTCCGGAGTCTCGGCCCCGACCCGCAGACCGACGGGACTGCGGACCCGCGCGAGCTGGGCGGGCGTGGGCGTGAAGCCCTCCTCGTGGAGGGCGCCGAGGAGCCGTTCGAAGCGCGAGCGCGGCCCGAGCACTCCGACGTACGGCGCGGGGGAGGCGAGGGCATGCCGCAGGCTCTCGCGGTCGCGGTCGAGGTGGTGGTTCATGATGACGACGTGACTGCGCGGCCCGAGCCGCAGGTGCGCGCCGAACTCGTCGGGGGAGAGCAGGTCGAGGGTGGCGCCGGGGAAGCGTCCCCTCGTGAGGAAGCCCTCGCGGGCGTCGACGACGCGGACGTCGTAGCCGAGCGCGCCGGCGTGAGCGGCGAGCGGGAGGGCGTCGTGACCCGCGCCGAAGACGACGAGTTCGGGCGGCGGGGTGTTCACGACGAACAGCAGTTCGGCGTCGCCGCCGGGGACGCGGTGCGTGCCGGGCGTGTGGAACGCGCGCGGCGCGGAGGGCGTCCTCGGGCCGCGCGAGGAGCGCGCGGGCGTGCTCCTCGGCCTCGAGGGTCAGGTCGGGCGCGGCGAGGCCCGCGTGCAGCAGCGTACCCCGCACGGGTCCCGCGGCGGGCACGAGCAGGCGGCCCTCCGCGCCCGCGAGGGGCGTGACGAGCACGGCGGCGCGGGCCTCGTCGAGGACGTCGAGCCACGCTTCGAGCAGGGCGTCCCCGGTGAGGGGTTCGATGAGGATGTCGACGCTGCCGCCGCAGCCGATCCCGAGGCCCCACACGACGTCCTCGCTGAGGTCGTAGCGGGTGAGGCGCGGCGCGCCTTCCCGCAGCGCGTCGAGGGCCGCCTCGACGACCTCGGGTTCCAGACAGCCGCCGGAGAGCATGCAGGTCTGCACGCCGTCGTCACGGACGAGCATGGCGGCGCCCTCACGGCGGTAGGCGCTGCCGTGGACGCGCGCGACGGTCGCGAGGGCCACGCGCTGACCGCGCGCGTGCGCGTCTCGGGCGGAGGCGACGAGTTGACGGGTCTCGGATCGTTCCATGACGACCTCCAGGAGTGAGGAAGGGCGCGCCCGGACGCGCGCGTTTGGGTTGTCCGTTCCCTCACTCTAGAGGATCGTGGGGCGCTTCATGGGCGTGCTCGACCACGAAGGTCCACGCGCGCGCGCCCCCGGGGAGGGACACGTCGGGCGGCTCCACGTCGAAGCGGGCCTGCACGAGCGCGAGGCCCGGCTGGGCAGGGGAGCGCAGCAGCTCTCCGCCGCGGAAGCCGGGCACGCGCGCGAGATCGTCGAGGAGAGGACGCAGCCGGCGGGCCGCGTCCTCTCCCCTGAGTTCCACGTACAGCACGTGGCGCACGCGTTCGAGTTACCTCTCGACGAAGCGCTTGAGGGCGTCGAGGCGGACGATCATGGGCGAGCGGGGACGGACGATCGCGCCGATGGAGCGGAGCTTGCTGAGGCTGTGGCTGACCGTCTCGCGGGTCGCGCCGACCATGCGGGCGATGTCCTCCTGATTGAGCTTCAGGCCGAGCTCCACGCCCTGCGGGTGGGGCTTGCCGAACTCCCGTCCGAGACGGTAGAGGAGGCTCGCGACGCGTTCGGGCGCGCTGTACGCGCTGACCTCGGCGGACCAGGCCTGCGTCTCGAAGAGGCGTCCGGCCATGAGGCGGATCAGCTTCATGGCGAGGTCGGGTTTGCTGGCGAGGAGCTTCTGCAGTTCGGCGCGCGGCAGGACGATCAGGACGGTCGGCTCGACCGCCTCCGCCTGGGTGGGGCGGCGTTCCTCCGGTTCGAGGAGGAGCTCGCCGAAGGTGTCGTGCTGGCCGACGACGCCGAGGATGGCCTCCTTGCCGTTCGGGAAGAGCTTGCTGATCTTCACGAGGCCGGAGCGCACGAAGTAGAGCGCGTCGGCCGGATCGTCCATCCGGAAGATGACCTCGCCCGGCTGGTACGACCGGTACGGCGTGGAGACGGCCACGCGCTCCAGTTCCGCCAGTTCGAGATCGGCGAACAGTTCCGTGCGCTTGAGGTGCCAGACCAGACTCGGGTAATTCATGGTTGCTTTACTTTATACACGAAAAGTCAGGACCGCTCATGACGATTCCCACCAGAAAGCGGCACTCATGAAGATTTTTCCTCATCTTACACCACGTTGGTAAAGAAAGTCACGAAAACATCACCGCGAACGCGCCGCGCGTCGGGACTGTACGAACCGCAGCGCGAGAAACGCCGCGACCGCCACCAGCGTCGCGCCGCCCAGCGCCCACAACAACCGCTCGAAGCTCTCCCCGAACAGAGCCAGCAGCAGACACACCGGCGCCGTCCCCGCCGCCGAAGCCAGCAGGAACCGCCAGAACCCCATCCCCGCCACGCCCGCGAGAATGCTCACCGCGTCCGTCGGGACGAGCGGCGTGAGCCGCGTCACCGCCACCGCCCACAGACCGTACCGTTCCACCACGTCCCGAACGCGGGCCGCCGACTCCGGACGCAGGTGCCGCCGCACGACCGAATCCCCGAACACCTTCCCCAGGCCGTACCCCAGGCTCGCGGCGGCCAGCAGCCCCGCCCACGCCAGCAACGCGCCCCACACGGGCCCGTACGCCAGGACCGCCACCACCATGATCGGCAGGGCCGGGATGAAGGCCAGCACCGTCTGCAGCAGGTTCAACGCGAGCAACGTCAGCGGCCCCCACGCACCGAAGCCCTGCACCCACACGCCGATCCGCTCGCGGTCGCCGCTCACGAGCACCGACACCGCCTCGTTCGTCGCCTCCCGCGCGGACGGTACCAGCGCGTACACCAGGCCCAGCGTCAGCACCAGCGCCAGCAGGATCAGCCACTCGGGAACCTCCCGACGTGGCCGTCCGGACGTGCTCCCAAGACCGTCAGACATGCCCGACCAGTTTCGCCCGGCGGCACCTGAAACTCCTGGGCGGCACGTGAGGACGGCGCGAGAAAGGCGCGATCGGCGCGAGGGACGTCACGTGCACATTCTAGGGACGCCCACCGGGGACGAATGGCCATTCGCCACTCAGGCCGCCGTGCGGCCCCTCGCTCTTGCCCGGGGCGGTGACGCGTCCCTACGAGCCCGGGGGGGTGGCCGTCGGCGCGTCTCTGCACTCATGGCGTCGTACGCACCGGGACGGCCCGGTGCTCATGTGGAGGCCGTCGGCGCGTCTCTGCACTCATGGCGTCGTACGCTCGGGGACGGCCCCTCGCTCATGCCTGGGGCGTCAGCGTGTCTCCACACTCAGAGGTTCCACCCTCCCGCCACCTCCAGCACCTGCCCCGTCACGTAGTCGCTCGCGCGGACGAAGGTCAGCACGGCGTCCGTGAGTTCCTCCACCGTGCCGAGCCGCCCCGCGGGAATCTCGCGCAGGGGCTGGCTGACGCTCGTCTCGATCACGCCGGGCGAGACGACGTTCGCGCTGACGCCCGTGCCCGCCTCGGACTTCGCGATGGCGCGCGTCAGGACGATCACGCCGCTCTTGGCGACCGCGTACGGCACGATGCCGGGCCGCGCCACGAGGTGCTGCGCGCCCGCGTACCCGAGGTTCACGACGCGGCCCCACCCGGCCGCGCGCATGAGCGGCACGGCCTCCCGGCAGGTGTAGAAGGTGGCGCTGAGGTTCGAGTCGAGCATGTCGCGCCACTCCTCGACCGTCGTCTCGATCCAGGGTTTGTGGACGTAGTTCCCGACGTTGTTGACGAGCACGCCCAGCCCGCGAAAGGCCGCGTGCGCCTCCCGCACGATGCGCGCGGCGGCCTCCGGGTCCGTCACGTCGCCCTGCACGGTCAGGGCGTCCACGCCGAACGTCCGCGCGAGGCGCGCCGTCTCCTCGGCGCCCTCGCGGGAGCGGCGGTAGTGCACGGCCACGTCGAAGCCCTCACGCGCGAGGGCGAGCGCGACGCCGCGCCCGATGCCGCCGCTCGCGCCCGTCACGAGCGCCGTGCGGCGCCCGCCCTCAGCCGCGCTCACGGGCGACCTCCACGAGGGTGCGGGTGAAGGAGTTCAGCGGGTACGTCATGGCCTCGTCGAGCGTGACCCACGCCCACGTCTCGATCTCCTCATTCGGGACGACGTCCGTCTCCCGCGTCTCCGCGAGGAAGTCCACGAGGACGAAGTGCGCGGGCTTGTGGAACTCGGGGCTCAGCACGGCCTCCTGCACCTGCGCGAACCGCTCGTCCGTGACGTGCAGCCCGACCTCCTCGCGGAACTCGCGGCGCAGGGCGTCCGCGAGCGTCTCGCCGTACTCCACCTTGCCGCCCGGCACGCCCCACGCGCCGCGCCACTTCGTGGTCCGCACGATCAGCCAGCGTCCGTCGGGCCCCCGGACGAGCGCGCCGACGCAGGTCAGCGGGCGGTCCACGAGGACCTCCCTTCGCGACGCACGAGCCCCTCTCGCCACAGCTGCACGCCCACGAGCACGCCCACCTGCGCCGCGAGCAGCCCGAGGTAGGCGCGCGGACGCCCCAGCGCCACGCAGACCCCGAGCGCCGCGAGCTGCGTGGAGAGGCCCA
>NZ_KI912655.1:7871-7997 GCF_000519345.1 Deinococcus pimensis DSM 21231 | reverse complement strand
GTCTCGCCGCGCGCGGCGCGGTAGTCGCGCTCCAGCAGGAAGTCCACCGTGAGGACCGCGCTGAGCGCCGCGAGCGCGGGCAGCGCGAGCCGCCGGTCGATCGCGAAGAGCAGCGCGGCGTTCACG
>NZ_KI912655.1:6899-7771 GCF_000519345.1 Deinococcus pimensis DSM 21231 | reverse complement strand
GCAGGCCCGGCGCGACGAACGCGATCTGCGCCCGCCCGAGGCCCTCGTCCGTGATGACGTCCAGCCCGCCCGTGAGGACGGGCGGCGCGGCCTCCCGCGAGAAGCTTCCCGTGGGCCAGTCCCGCGTGAGCTGGGCCGCGGCGGCCACGAACTCCGCCCAGTCGAAGCGTCCGCAGGCGACGAGGGTGACGTTCCCCGCCGGGTAGCGCGCGAGGAAGTTCTCGCGCAGCCTCCCCGGCGTGAGGCCCGACACCGTCTCGGGCGTGCCCAGCACGAGGTGCCCGAGCGGGTGCGCGCCGAACGCGCGGGCGCGCAGCTCGTCGAAGAGGCGCGACTCGGGCTGGTCCGCGTACATCGCGATCTCCTCCAGGATCACGCCGCGCTCCACCTCCACGTCCTCGGGGCGCAGCGCGGGCCGCATCAGCTCCGTGAGGAGCCCCAGCAGGTCGCGCCACGCGCCCGGCAGGGTGGCGGCGTGGTAGACGGTGGCCTCCTCGCTGGTGAAGGCGTTGACGTTCGCGCCGAGCGCGTCGAAGCGGGCGTTGAGCTCGTCTCCGCCCACGCGGTCGCTGCCCTTGAACAGCAGGTGCTCGATGAAGTGCGACGCGCCCATGTCCGAGGGGGCCTCGTCGCGCGCGCCGGTCCGCACGAAGTACCCGGCGGCGAAGGTCAGGGCGGTCGGGTCGGTCTCCCCGAGGACGGTGAGGCCGTTCGGGAGGACGGCGCGCTCGCGGCGCAGGGTGGGTTCAGGCGAGGACACGGTCCACCTCCAGCGGGGCGGGCCCCAGCGTCATCACGGCGGGCGGCGCGAGGGGTCGGCGGCGCAGGAAATCGTCGAGGTCGGCGCGCGTGAGCGCCCCGAGGGCCCGCAC
>NZ_KI912655.1:1686-6799 GCF_000519345.1 Deinococcus pimensis DSM 21231 | reverse complement strand
CACGCCGAGCCGCGCGAGGGGCCCCACGAGCCGCTGGGCGAGCGGACGGAAGACGCGCTCCGCGAGGAGCTCCGTGCCGGGCCGGGCCTTGCGCGTGGCGGCGAGACCCGTGGATTCGGGCGGGGACGACGATGGGGCGGACGTCACGAGGGTCACACTAGCAGGCGTGCCCGCGTCGGAGCGAGGGAGACGAGGAGAAGGCATTCTTGAAAATTGTGTGCCTCAGGTCCCCAAGCGCTGAGTCCGAACTGATACAATCCCTTCTTTGGAGACTCCCGGACGCCCCGCAGGGGCGGCCCGGTCGAGACAGGAGAGGCGCGGCGTGAGAAGCGGCCGCGCGAGAAGCCCCACGGAGGCGAGCGTGCAGCCCAGCAAGACAGACATCTTTCCCGCCCAGATCAAGAGCGTCGAGCCCGGCAGCGCCGCCGAGCGCGCGGGCGTGCGGCCCGGCGATCAGCTGCTGCGCGTCAACGGGCACGCCGTGACGGACATCCTCGCGTACCGTCACCTGCTCACGCAGGGCCGCGCCGAACTTCAGATCGCGCGTCCCGAGGCGCCTGCCTTCTTCGCGACGCCGCAGGACCACCACACCCTGCGCGCCACGGAGGCGCCCACCTTCACCTTCGAGGTGGAGTGGGAGGACCCCGGCCTCGAATTCGAGGAGGTCCTCTTCGACGGCATCAAGAAGTGCGCGAACAAGTGCGACTTCTGCTACGTCCACCAGATGCCGCGCGGGTTCCGCAAGAGCCTGTACATCATGGACGACGACTACCGCCTGTCGTTCCTGTACGGCTCCTTCGTGACCCTCACGAACCTGACGGAGGCGGACGTGAACCGCATCCTCGACGAGAACCTCTCGCCGCTCTACGTCAGCGTCCACACCGCCAACCAGGACCTGCGCCAGGACCTGATGAAGTGGTGGAAGCTCAAGGTGAAGGACGAGCGCACCACCGACATCCGCAGCATGATCGAGCGGCTCGAACCCATCGACCTGTACACGCAGGTGGTGCTCGTGCCGGGCCGCAACGACGGCGAGTACCTCGACGAGACGCTCGACTACCTCGCGAGCCGTCCGAACGTCGTGAGCGTCGCCGTGGTGCCCGTGGGCCTCACGGACCACCGCACGAACCTCGCGCACGTCGACACCTTCGACCGGGAGCGCGCCGCCGACGTGCTGCGCCGCACCGAGCGCTGGCGCAAGAAGATGCTCGACGAGCGCGGCACGCGCTTCGTGTTCCCCAGCGACGAGTTCTACCTCCTCGCGGGGGAGCCGCTGCCCTCCGAGGAGGCCTACGAGGGCTTCCCGATGCTGGAGAACGGCGTCGGCATGATCCGCGACTTCCTCGGCGAGGACCTCCCCGAGGGCCTGCCCGCGCGCGTCAGCCCGCGCCGCGTGATCCTCGGGACGGGCACGCTCTTCGCGCCCGCGCTGGAGCGCGCCGTGGAGCCCCTGCGCCGCGTGGAGGGCCTGGAGCTGGAGGTGCGCGCCATCGAGAACCGCACCTTCGGCCTGAACACCACCGTGGCGGGTCTGCTGACGGGCCGCTGCTTCCGTCACGGCGTGCAGCCCGGCGAGGCGGACCTGCTGCTCGTGCCGCCCACCACGCTGCGCTACGGTACGGAGCTCATGCTGGACGACGTGAGCCTCACGGAACTCTCGCGGGAACTGCGCATGGACGTCCGCGCGGGCGGCGCGACCCTCGGGGAGCTCGCGCGCGTCATCCTCGGCGACACGGTCGGCGTGAACCTGCAGTTCGGCTACAGCGCGCACGCCGTCAAAGAGCAGCGCGGGCAGGCCTGAGCCTCCGCTTCGGACAGACGATCCGGACGCGTGCGGGCGGCATCCTCGGGGTGCCGCCCGCGCGATCGTGCGCTGACCCCCCAATTCCCTCGCCGCCGACGCCCGGTTCCTGTCATGATGCCCCTCGGGAGGCTACTGACATGCTCAAGGGGTTCCGGGACTTCATCCTGCGCGGCAACGTCGTGGATCTCGCGGTAGGCGTCGTGATCGGCGCGGCCTTCGGCGGGGTCGTCACGCAGTTCACGAACTCGTTCATCAATCCGCTGATCAAGGCGATCACCGGGGGCGGCGCGCGGGTCGGCGGGACGTTCACCCTTGGCGGCGCCGTCTTCGACTACGGCGCGTTCGTCTCCTCCGTGATCAACTTCCTGCTCGTCGCGGCCGTCATCTACTTCCTCGTCGTGACGCCCGTCAACCGCCTCATGGAGCGCTTCAAGCGCGCCGACAAGCCCGCGGTGGTGGAGCCCAGCAACGAGGAGAAGCTCCTCGCGGAGATCCGCGACGCGATCCGCGAACGGCCCATGGAACGTTAGGGCCAGTCTGCCGGGAAGGGCGCCGCCGCCAGCCACGCCCTGTCTGGCACGTGATGCGGCAGATTCGCGCGCAGCACGTCCCCGTCCCAGCGCGCCGCGTTCGAGCGCAGCATCTCCGCGACGAGCGCTCCCGCGAACTCGGCGTCCGTGACGCGGAAGGCGTGCCGGGCGTAGTCGTGCACCCAGGGACGCGCCAGGAGGTAGGGCTCCAGTTCTTCGCGCGTGAGGCCGCCGCGCAGCATCAGCACGTACGCGAGGATGCGTTTCGCGCCGTGCCAGGACAGCCGCTCGGGCTCGGCGATCCAGCGCGTCAGGCGCGCGAGCGCCGAGCGGAACTCCACGTCGGGGTCCGTGAGGGGCGGCCCATGTCCCGTCAGCACCACCCGCGCGCCGAGGGACGCGAGGCGCTCCAGCGAGCCCGCGAGCCGGTCCGCGGCGCCCGCGCCCTCCAGGAAGGGATTCACCCAGGCCACGTCCCGCAGGTGCACGGTGTCGCCCGACACCAGCGTCCGTGACGCCGCGTCCCAGAAGCTCAGGTGTCCCAGCGTGTGCCCCGGCGTGTGCAGCACCTCCAGCCGCGCCGAACCCGTCTCGACGACCTCACCGCCCGCGAGGGGCACGTCCACCCGGTAAGGCTCGATCGGCTGGTCCAGCCACGCCGCCGAGCAGGCCTCGGGCGCGCGGCGGTTCACGAGGTCCGCCTCCCAGCGGTGCGCCGCCACCCGCACCCCGTACCGCGACTGAAGGTGATGGTTGCCGCCCGCGTGGTCCGTGTGGAAGTGCGTGTTCAGCACGAGGTCCAGCGACTCCGGCCTCATGCCCAGCGCGTGCAGCCGAGCGTCCAGGTCCGCCGCGTCGCTGCCGTACCCGCTGTCGATCAGCACGGGCCGCTCGCCCCGCACCAGCACCACGTTCGCGCTCGGCAGTTCGCGTTCGAGCAGCACGACGTTCTCCACGTCCATCAGATCACCCTCCGCGCGGCGGGCTCCCGCGAGTGCGCGGGCGTGAGCCGCGCCTCCAGCGCCCGCAGCAGCCTCGTGAGGGCGAAGGTCAGCACGAAGTAGATCACGGCGAGCACCGCGTACACCTCGAACTGGCGGTACGTCGCTCCGATGATCGCGCGGCCCTGCGCGAACAGTTCCTGCAAGGTCACCGCCGACGCGAGGCTCGACCCCAGGATCAGGCTGACGTACTCGTTGCCGAGCGCGGGCAGCGCCACCCGCCACGCCTGCGGCAGCACGACGAAGCGCAGCGCCTGCGCCCGCGAGAGGCCCAGCGAGCGCGCCGCCTCCAGCTGCCCGGCGGGCACGCCCAGCAGACCGCCCCGCACGATCTCCGAGACGTACGCCGCCGAGTACAGGCCCAGCGCCAGCGTCGCCGCGACGAAGGCGGGCAGCACGATCCCGAAGCTCGTCAGGCCGAAGTACACGAAGCTGAGCTGCACGATGAGCGGCACGCCCCGCACGACCTCCACGTACGCGTCCCCCAGCCTCCCCAGCACCGGCACCCGGAAGGACCGCACGAGGCCCAGCAGCGTCCCCGCCGAGAGGGACACCGCGAGCGCCGCGAGGCTCACGCCGAGCGTCAGGAGGGTCCCCTGCCACAGCAGCGCGGGCCACGCGCCCGACAGGACCGTCCGGAAGCCCTCGACTACTTCTGCACGATCCACTTGTTCAGCAGCTTCTGGTACTCGCCGCTGGACTTCAGCCGGGCCAGCGTGCGGTTCGCGGCGGCCACGAGGTCGCTCCCCTTGAAGAACGCCATGCCGTAGTCCTCCTCGGCGAGGGGTTTGCCCGCCCCGGCGAACTGACCGGGCAGGCGGCGGCGCAGGTCGTCGACGGTGGGCGCGTCCCCGACGAGCGCGTCGATGCGGCCCGCGCGGACGTCCGCGAGGCCCGACGCGAAGTCGTCGTACACGCGGATCGTCGCGCCGATCTTCTTCAGCGACTCGTCCGCGACGTACTGCCCCGTCGTGTTCGCCTGCACCCCGATCGTGCGGCCCTTCATGCTGCTCGCGGGCCACGCGACCTTCTTCGGGTTGCCCGCGCGGACGATCAGCACCTGCGCGCTTCGGAAGTACGGATCGCTGAACGACACGACCTTCGCCCGCTCCCCTGTGATGGTGATGCCCGACATCGCGATGTCCACCCGGCGCGACGTCACCGCGGCGGGCATCAGCGCGCCGAAGCCGACGCTCTCGATCCGGAGCTTCACCCCGAGGTCCTTCGCGACGGCCCGCGCGATGTCGATGTCGAAGCCCTGGATCTCGCCGCGCGCGTCCTTGAACTCGAAGGGCGCGAACTGCGGGTCCGTCCCGAGGACGAGCTCCCCCTTGCGCTTCACGTCCGCCACGCTCGCCGCGAACGCCGAACCCGCCAGCCACGCCGCCATCAGCACCGTCAGGGTCTTCATGCAGGAGAGGTTAACACGAGGGGTCTGAAAGGACCGTCCGCCGGGCAACTCCACGCGCGATCCTGGGGTATGGACCTCCCCTGGCCCGCGCCGACCGACTTCGTCTGGGGCGAAGCGCTGCCCACGCCCGACCGCTGGGGCCGACCCGGCCTCGTGATGGTGTTCAACCTGGAGTGCGCCGGGTGCGTCTCGCGCGGCGTACCGTTCCTGAAGCGGCTCGCGCGGGAGCACGAGGGCCGCGTCACGCTGATGGCGCTGCACACGTCGCGCGGGCATCGCCTGCTCGCGCGCGGGGACGTGGAGCCGACCCTCGTGCGCTTCGCGCGGGACTTCGCGCGGCTGCCCCTGCCGGTCGCGCTGGACCTCG
>NZ_KI912655.1:0-1586 GCF_000519345.1 Deinococcus pimensis DSM 21231 | reverse complement strand
GCCCGCCGGGGCGGTCGCGCTGGAGGACGCGACGGTGCTGTGCCTGCCGGCGCAGCTCGTGCGGGACGTGGCGTTCCACTCGCCCGCGCTGGCGCGCGGCGTCGTGTCGTACTTCGCGCGGCGTCAGCGCGACCTGATCGAGCGGCTCCAGACGCTGCTGTTCAGCGAGCTCGACGAGCGTCTCGCGTCGCACCTGCTCGTCATGACGCGCCGGGAGGCGGTGTACCGCCTCCCGACGAACTCGGAGCTCGCGTCGCTGCTCGGGACGGTCCCGGAACTCGTGAGCCGCAAGCTCGGGGAGTTCTACCGTCAGGGCTTCGTGGACCTGCACCGTCGCGAGCTGCGCGTCCTGAACGAGGCGGCGCTCACGGCGCTCGCGGAGGGCAAGCGCCGCCGCGCCGCGCGGCCCGAGGAGAAGTGAACACTCTGGTCGGAGCCGGTGAGTGTTGTTCTCACCGGCTCCCGAGCGGAGCGAGTCACCACGACGGAGCGGGACGGAGCGCAATGGATGGCGTGCAGCGCAGCGGAACGGCATTCATGGAGCGGAGTCGCGCTCTGAGCCTCAGCGTCCGTCCGTGACGTCCGCGAGCGCGTCCTGCGGCAGCAGGAACTCGCGGATGCCCCATGCGATCCCCGCCGCGACCCGGTCGAGGTACGCGGGCGACTGCAGGTTGAGGCCGTCCACGGGGTGGCTCGCGAAGCCGATCTCGACGAGCGCGGCGGGCACGCGCGCCTTGCGCAGGACCGCGAGGCTGTTGCGGTGGACGCCGCGCGAGCTCGCGCCCGTGAGACGCGTCACGGCGCTCTGCAGGCTCGCGGCGAGCGCGGCGCTGCCCTCATCGTTGGGGTACCACCACGTCTCGACGCCGTAGCCGCGCAGGGCCATGTTCTTCTCGAGGCTGTTGACGTGGATGCTGACGAGCAGCGTGGAGGGTGGCGTGCCGAACGCGGCGCGTCCGGCGAGGTCCGTCTGCTTGTCCGTGCTGATCTGCGTGTCCGTCTCGCGGGTCAGCACGACCTCCGCTCCGGCGGCGGCGAGGATCGCGCGGACGCGGCGGGCGACGTCGAGCGTGACGACCTTCTCGACGACGCTGCCGATCGCGCCGGGGTCCACGCCGCCGTGCCCGGGGTCGAGGACGATCCGCACGGGGGACGTGAAGGCGGGCAGGGTGACGTCGGCGGTCGTGACGGGCGTGACGTCCGCGAGGGCGGGGGAGAGGTCCACGACGAGCCGCTGGTTCGTGGAGCCCTCCCCGGAGGGCAGCAGGGCGCTGCGGTAGCCGCTGCGCGCCCCGAGCGCGAAGGTGGGGCGCAGCGTGAGGACCGCGCCGCCGTTTCCGGGTTCGAGCCGCCACTCGGCGAGCTCGGGGGAGACGTTGCGGGCGCTCGCGGCGCCGACGCTGACGTTCTGGAGGGTGACGCGCACACCCGCGCCGCTCGGGGCGACGGTGTAGGTGACTCCGGCGGGCAGGTCGAGGACGACGCGGGTGAGGCCCGGGTTCTTCCCGACGCGCGGGGCGGCCACGGGCACGGGCCTGGCGGGCACGAGCGTGACGGTGGGCTTCACCGCGGGGGCGGGCGCGGCG
>NZ_KI912654.1:194678-195802 GCF_000519345.1 Deinococcus pimensis DSM 21231 | reverse complement strand
GCCCGCAGCGTCCACGCCTGGCGGCGGGCGGTGGAGGGACGCGCCCCGTACGACGTGCGCCACCGCGTCCTCGTCGCGGACGGCACGTACCGCGTGCTGCACTCGCGCGCCGTGCCGGTCCTGGGATCCTCGGGCGAGGTGCGGGAATGGGTGGGGGTCAGCACGGACGTCACCGAGCAGGTCCGCGCGGAGGAAGTGCTGCGTGGCAGCGAGGAGCGCTTCCGACGTCTGGTGGAGGCCAGCCCCGTCGGAATCGCCGTGGGCGCGATCGACGGGAGCCTGCGCTACCCGAACGACGCGTACCTGGAGCTCCTCGGCTTCACCCGCGCGGACTTCGAGGCGGGACGGCTCAACTGGGCCGAGCTGACGCCCCCGCAGTACCGCGAGGTCGACGAGCGCGCCTTCCATCAGGCCCTGCGGCGGGGCACGTCCGAGCCCTACGAGAAGGAGATGCGCCGCCGCGACGGAAGCCTCGTCCCGGTCGGGCTGGTCCTGACGCGCGACGAGCAGCACGGAGGGCCGCTCGTGGTGGCCTACGTGCAGGACCTCACTGCCCAGAAGGCCGCCGAGGACGCCCTGTGGGCCTACAGCGCGGAACTCGAGCGCCGCGTCGAGGAACGGACCCGCGCGCTGGAGGAGCAGCGCGCCGCGCTCGACGCGTTCGTGTCGTACTCGCGGGCCGTGGGCACGGACACGGACACGACCGTCCTCGCGCGGCGCGCGCTCTCCGTGCTGGAATCCCGCTTTCCCGGCGCGAGCGCCGCGTACTACGAGCCCGACGGCCCGGTGTGGCGGGCCATCGCGATGACCGACGACATGCGCGAGGACGTCCGCGCGATGATCGAGGCGGGCGTCCCGGCGGACCTGCCCCTGTTCGCGCGGGTGACGCGCGAGCGGCGCGAGGTCTTCGAGGACGCCTGGGATGGGGACGCGCAGGGTGTGGACGTCACGGACGAGTACGCCGCGGGCGCCGCGTATCCCGTCGTGGTGGAGGACTCGGTGGTCGGCATCGTCGCGCTGGGTCTGCGCGGGACGCCCGTGTGGTCCGAGCGCGACCGTGAGGTGGTGCGCGCGGTGGGCCGCGGCCTCACCCTCGCGCTGGAGCGCGGCGCTCGAGCGGCGCG
>NZ_KI912654.1:189860-194578 GCF_000519345.1 Deinococcus pimensis DSM 21231 | reverse complement strand
GCGCACCTTCGACCTGCGCGTGGTCCGCCCGGTCCGCGTGACGCTCGTGAGCGCGCGCGGCGCGAGATTGCGGGTGGAGACGGACCGCGGCGTCCTCTCCGCGCGCGGGCTGATCAACGCGACCGGCACGTGGGAGGCGCCGTACGTTCCCGACGTGCCCGGCGCGCACCTCTTCCGCGGCCGGCAACTCCACACCCGCGACTACCGGGACGCGCAGGCGTTCGTGGGTCTTCACGTGATCGTCGTGGGGGCGGGCATCTCCGCCGTGCAGCTCCTCGACGAGATCTCACGCGTGACCCGCACCACCTGGGTGACGCGCCGTGAACCGGTCTTCCGCGAGGGGCCCTTCGACGAGGCGGCGGGCCGCGCGGCGGTCGCCCTGGTGGAGGACCGCGTGCGGCGCGGCCTGCCGCCCGCGTCGGTGGTGTCCGTCACGGGGCTGCCCGTCACGCCGCAGGTTCGCGCGATGCGCGAGCGCGGCGTCCTGAACCGCCTCGCGATGTTCGACGAGATCACGGAGACGGGCGTGCGCTGGTCGGACGGACGCGACCTCGCCGCGGACGTGATCCTGTGGTGCACGGGCTTCCGAGGCGCGCTCGATCACCTCGCGCCCCTGATGCTGCGCGAGCCTTCCGGCGGCATCACCATGACGGGACGGCTCGCGACGCAGGTCGCGCGTGACCCGCGCGTGCACCTCGTGGGCTACGGGCCGTCGGCGTCCACGATCGGCGCGAACCGCGCCGGACGCGCCGCCGCGACGGAACTGCTGGGCTTCCTGGGAAGGCGTTGACCTCGCGCGGCCTCAACGCCCGCCGAGGCCGTCCGTCCGTACGTCCGGCAGTTCCCGGCGCCACGTCGCCGCGAGGTCTTCGAGCACGAGGAGCGCGCCCAGCACGAAGGGACGCTCGTGCTCGCGGCGCGCGAGGAACGCCAGATTCTCCGTCGCGGCGAGCAACCGGAGCGCGCGCACCGCTTCCCGGCTTCCCTCCGGCAGGGGACGTACCCGCGAGTAGCTCGTGAGGAACGCGTCCCGTTCGGCCTCGTCCAGCGCGAGCGTCACGCCCGCGACGTCGAGGAGGAACGGCCCGAACCCGCAGCGGTCCCAGTCGAGCAGGCCCAGCGTGCCGCCCTGCGTGACGAAGTTGCCCGGGTGCGCGTCCGCGTGGACGAGCCCGTACCCGCCGGGCAGGCTCGTCCAGTCCCCCAGGAGCGCCCCGATGATCTCCAGGTTCTCCAGCAGGACGTCCGACCGCTCCGGTGGCCACCCCTCCGGTGGGAGGGACGCCCGGAGCTCCCGGCCGCAGAGGGCGAAGTAGGCCGCGTCGTACGTGGGCCGATCGAGCGGGCCGCCCGGGTCGAAGTGTCCGGAGAGCGTGTGCACCCGACCGAGCAGTTCGCCTGCCCACGCGGCCTGCTCCCGTGTGAATTCCACGTCCTCCGCCAGGGGCTCGCCCTCGACCCACGTGAGCAGGCTGCACAGGGTCGCTTTACCGGACGGGAGCAGCGCGACGTCCACGACCAGTTCGCCCGTCTCGGCCCGTGTGGCCCCCGGCACCCTTCCGGACAGCCGCGCCGAGAGGTACTCCAGCCACACGAGCTCCGCTTCGAGCCTCGACCGGGCGTGCCGCGCGGCCGTGTGGAGCCGCAACGCCCGCTTCCCTCCGTCCGGGAGGTCGACGCGGTAGACGGTGTTGTCCCCGCGGCGCAGCAGCGTGGTGCGGGCCCCCGCGACGCCGAAGCGCGACAGGACCTCCCGGACGACGCTGTCCGGGGGCAGGGAAGGATCAGCGAGCGTCACACGGTGATTCTACGCATTCACGCCGCGACCCGGCCTGTTCGGCCGCTTCGTCCGTTACGCTCGACGGGTGCCCCTCCGTCTGTCCCTGCGGTCCCCGTCCCCGCCCGAACGTGCCCGAGCGCTCGAGGCGGCGCACGCGGCGTCCCTGACGTACCCCGAACCCTGCGCGACGCGCGGCCTGGTGCCCGCCGGGTACCGTCTCGACGTCACGGCTGCGGCGCTCGGTGAGGGGCGCGCCACCTTCGAACGCGCGCGTGACCTGTTGCGTGTCTGGACGCCCTTCGATCAGCCTTGGCTCACCCTTCACGGTGCGGACGCGCCTCCGTTCGAGGGGCAGGTGCTGCTGCTGCACGCGCGGGTCGCCGGGCTGCACTCGCTCAACGTCTGCCGTGTGGTGTACGTCGAGGACGCGCCGCGCGTGTGCGCGTTCGCGTACGGCACGCTCGATCCGCATGCCGCGCGCGGCGAGGAGCGCTTCGAGGTGCGCCTGCACGACGACGACGCGGTGACCTTCCGGATCAAGGCGTTCTCCCGTCCGAACGGTCTGCTCGCGAGGCTCGGCTTCGTGCCGATGCGCCTGCTGCAGCGCCGGTTCGCCCGTCTCGCCGTACGCGCGATGCGGACGAGGTGCGGCTGAACCGGCGCCCATTGCCCTTGCGGCCCGACGCTGCCCAAAGCGCATCACCGACGCTCTTCTCTCGACCTCCTCGCGGCACCCGCTGGCCGTCCATGTGGGAATCAGCGCTGGCAGCATGGTCACGGCTCCAGTGTTCGGCGAGACGTACAATGACCCGGATCAGGGGTTCGTGATCGACCAGGGACTGGGGCTGGTTGACTTCGCCTTGCTCCCTCATCTCGACCACGAGCGTCACCCGGAAAGCTCCTCGGATCGTGTCGGTAAGATGGCTGCGCGGGTTCCCGTACCCACCTACGGGATCGACGATCAAACCGCGGTCAAAGAATCGAATGGCAGGGTAGAAGTCATCTCCGAGGGGCATTGGCAGCTGTGGCAACCACAAGCGGAGGTTTCTCGAGATGATCGTTGACCCGCACCCCTCGGGGTTCTTCTGGACCATCGAGGGCTGCGACTGCCGCCCTTGACGGCTCCGCTCATCAAAGACCGATTCAGGCCTGTTTTGCGATTTCCCAGATGATACCTGCAGGATCACGAAAGCTTGCTGTGCGCACACCCCAGGGACGATCCAGCGGACCATTCAGCAACGTCACTCCACGCTCCACGAGCTCCGCACACAGGGCGTCCACGTCCTGCACGTGTATCGTGAACACCATCCGAGCCCCTGACGTCGCCGCGCCCACCTTTGCAGGGGCAACCAAGGCGTCCGCCTCACTGACACGCAGAAGGTTGATCAGGGTCGAACCGAACTGGAATACGACGGAATGCTCGTCCTCGAACACCACGGGTAAACCGAACACGTGCAGATAGAACTGGCGCGTGGCTTGCAGGTCTTCGGTGAACGCGGTGACCGCGTAGATGCCACTGACCCAGGACGAGCCGGGGGATTCCTGTGTGAACATAACGTGCTCCTATCGTTGTGGGGCTTTCGAGGACGGTGGCTGTTGGGGACGTTCCGCTCGAACCATACATCACCCGTCATGGGAGGTGAAGGCGGTGAAGTCGAACGGGGGCGATCGAGTTCAGAGCAGACCGGGAAGATGCCTCGTCTGGATGTGGTGCCTGACAACGTCGTCGGCGAACGTTCGACAGGACGAAACGTCAGGCGTTTTGAGGGTCAAGCCGAGCGGCGAGGGAGCAGATCGAGCAGGTGTTCGCGGGACGCGCGGAGGCGCTCCAGCAGCGGCTCGGACGGGCACGGCGACAAGCGATGGCCGAGTACCAGGCGCGTCGACGCGCGGTGTTCCAACAGGCGATCGAGGAGGAGCTCTCCCAGGTGCCTTGAGTCTGGGCGTGGCACGCGGGTTCGGCGACGAACTCGAAGATGGAATGACGCGGCCGGACCTCATGGAAGGGTCCGGCCGCGTTCATGACGTGCAGGGCGTGAGGGCGGACGTCGACCGCCCGGCGTCTCAGTCGGCGGCGTTCAGGGCCCCGTCTTCGTGGAGACCCGGGCCCGCCGTGGAGCGGCGCTGAAGCAGCGCGAGCAGCACCGCGAGCACCGCGATGACCGCCGCGAGGACGAAGGCCGCCTGCAACCCCGCGGTCTGCGCCGCGACCGGAGACGCACCCCCCCGCGTGAGTGCGGCCGTTCGGGCAGTCATGACGGTGACGAGCAGCGCGGTGCCCACCGCGCCCGCCACCTGCTGCGCGGTGCTCAGAATCGCGCTGCCGTGCGAGTGCAGCCGTGCGGGCAGCGGCGCAAGGGTGCTGGTGAACACCGGGGTGAACAGCAGCGCCAGACCGACGCTCAGCACGAGGTGCAGCCCGAGCAGCAGCCACACGGGCGTGCGCGCGTCGATGCCGCCGAAGGCCCACAGCACGGCCGTCATCAGGACGGCGCCCGGCACGACCAATGGCAGGGGTCCCACGCGGTCGAAGAGCCGACCGACGAGGGGCGCCAGGAGGCCCATCACGAGCCCGCCGGGCAGCAGCAGCAGGCCGGTCTGGAGGGTGTCGAGGCCGCGGATCGTCTGGAAGTACAGCGGAAGCAGGATCGCCCCGCCGAACAGCGCCGTCATCGCGATCATCATCAGCAGCACGCCCAGCGTGAACGCCGGGAAGCGGAAGGCGCGCAGGTCCAGCAGGGCCGCGTCCCGCCGCGCGAGGCGAAGCTGACGCCACGTGAACAGCGCGAGGGCCACCACGCCGAGTCCGAGTGGCCACGCGGCGCCCGCGAGTCCGGCGGGCGTGCCGATGGTGCTGAGGCCGTAGACGAGGCCGCCGAAGCCGAGCGCGGCGAGCGGGACGGACAGGGCGTCGAGGGTGCTTTCCCGGCGCTCGCCG
>NZ_KI912654.1:99301-189760 GCF_000519345.1 Deinococcus pimensis DSM 21231 | reverse complement strand
GTCAGGCGTTTTGAGGGTCAAGCCGAGCGGCGAGGGAGCAGATCGAGCAGGTGTTCGCGGGACGCGCGGAGGCGCTCCAGCAGCGGCTCGGACGGGCACGGCGACAAGCGATGGCCGAGTACCAGGCGCGTCGACGCGCGGTGTTCCAACAGGCGATCGAGGAGGAGCTCTCCCAGGTGCCTTGAGTCTGGGCGTGGCACGCGGGTTCGGCGACGAACTCGAAGATGGAATGACGCGGCCGGACCTCATGGAAGGGTCCGGCCGCGTTCATGACGTGCAGGGCGTGAGGGCGGACGTCGACCGCCCGGCGTCTCAGTCGGCGGCGTTCAGGGCCCCGTCTTCGTGGAGACCCGGGCCCGCCGTGGAGCGGCGCTGAAGCAGCGCGAGCAGCACCGCGAGCACCGCGATGACCGCCGCGAGGACGAAGGCCGCCTGCAACCCCGCGGTCTGCGCCGCGACCGGAGACGCACCCCCCCGCGTGAGTGCGGCCGTTCGGGCAGTCATGACGGTGACGAGCAGCGCGGTGCCCGCCGCGCCCGCCACCTGCTGCGCGGTGCTCAGAATCGCGCTGCCGTGCGAGTGCAGCCGGGCGGGCAGCGGCGCGAGGGTGCTGGTGAACACCGGCGTGAACAGCAGCGCCAGACCGACGCTCAGCACGAGGTGCAGCCCGAGCAGCAGCCACACGGGCGTGCGCGCGTCGATGCCGCCGAAGGCCCACAGCACGGCCGTCATCAGGACGGCGCCCGGCACGACCAATGGCAGGGGTCCCACGCGGTCGAAGAGCCGACCGACGAGGGGCGCCAGGAGGCCCATCACGAGCCCGCCGGGCAGCAGCAGCAGGCCGGTCTGGAGGGTGTCGAGGCCGCGGATCGTCTGGAAGTACAGCGGAAGCAGGATCGCCCCGCCGAACAGCGCCGTCATCGCGATCATCATCAGCAGCACGCCCAGCGTGAACGCCGGGAAGCGGAAGGCGCGCAGGTCCAGCAGGGCCGCGTCCCGCCGCGCGAGGCGAAGCTGACGCCACGTGAACAGCGCGAGGGCCACCACGCCGAGTCCGAGTGGCCACGCGGCGCCCGCGAGTCCGGCGGGCGTGCCGATGGTGCTGAGGCCGTAGACGAGGCCGCCGAAGCCGAGCGCGGCGAGCGGGACGGACAGGGCGTCGAGGGTGCTTTCCCGGCGCTCGCCGACGTTGGTGAGCGCCCGCGCGCCGAGCAGCAGGGCGGCGAGCGCGACGGGCAGGACCAGCAGGAACATCCAGCGCCACGAGAGGCTGCCGAGGATCAGTCCGGACAGGGTCGGGCCGACGGCAGGCGCGACGGAGATGACGATGCTGAGGTTGCCCATCACGACGCCGCGCCGCTGGGGTGGGACGAGGGTGAGGACGGTGGTGATCAGCAGGGGCAGCATCACGGCGGTGCCGGTGGCCTGCACGACGCGGGCGAGCAGCAGCACCTCGAAGGTGGGCGCGAGCCCGGCGAGGAGGGTGCCGAGGCTGAAGGCGGTCATGGCGGTGAAGAACACGGCGCGGGTGGTGAGGCGTTGCAGCAGGAAGCCGGTGGTGGGGATGACGACGGCCATGGTGAGCATGAAGGCCGTGGCGAGCCACTGCACGGTGGAGGCGTCGACGTGCAGGTCGGTCATGAGGCGCGGCAGGGCGACGTTCATGATCGTCTCGTTGAGGATGACGGTGAAGGACGCGACGAGGAGGATGGCGATGACGAGTCGGTCGCGAGACGTCGGGGTGGGATCGGTGGGTGGTTGCATGTGGGTCTCCAGGGCGTGCGAGGCTCCACCTGTCCGCTGTGCTTCACGCGGGTGAAGAGGGTACTTCGCGATGGTGTGCGGGCGACGGGTGGTCTCGTGAACGCCGGGCACATCGCGAGCGCCCCGGATTACGCTCTCAGTGTAATTGCGGCGTCCCCACGGCTGCAACAGACAAACGGGGTACGCCGAATGACGGACGTACCCGGCACGTCGCACCACGCGGCCTCGAGGGCCTGAGGTGCCCCTTGGGAGAAGGAACGTCCATCCGGGCAGACTACGGGCGGCTCTCAGGTGAGCGGGGAGCCACTTCGGCGTCTCGCGGCCCGCCGCAGCACCTCCTCGAACAGTCCGGCGACCTCCTCGTCGGTGAAGTCTTCGGCGGCGTCACCCACCTGCACTTCCGCCATGCCGATTCCGGGCACCGGGGTCGGCACGACGGCGTTCACCAGCCACACGCCGTGTTCCTGCGCGAGTTCGCGCGCCGCCTGCCACAACGCGTCCGGGTCACCGTCGAGCAGCACCTGGAACCCGCTCGTGTGCGGCACCTCCGGTCGGACGCGCACGCCCTCCACCGCCGTGAGCCGCGCCGCCATCGACCGTGCGCGCGCCACGTACGACGCGACGCGTGGGAGGTGCCGATCGAGCCCATCCAGGGCGGACACGACCAGCGGAAACGAGCGGTACATCAAGCTGCCGTGCCGCGCCAGCCACGGGCGCGCCTCGTCGATGAAGTCCTCCTCCCCGGCGAGCACGCAACCGCCCAGGCCGCCCACGTCCTTGTACAACGACACGTACACCGAGTCGGCCAGCGCCGCGACCTGCGCCGTGTCGCGTTCATAACCGGGCGCGCTGCTCCAGAGGCGGGCCCCGTCGAGATGCACCGGCACGCCCCGCTCCACCGCCCAGCTCCGCAGCGCCACGAGGTCCGCCCAGCCGGGCAGCTGGAACGCCGCGCGGCGCAGTGGCAGCTCGATCACCAGCGCGCCCAGCCGTTCCCGGATCGACGTCAGGTCAGCGGGCGTGAAGGGCGCGGTGGCGGCCCCAACGCGCAGCAGCGTCAGGTGATGCAGGCGTTCGATCGCGCCGTCCTCGTCGAGGTCGATGTGGCTCATGCGGTGCAGGGCGACCGTCCGTGCCGCCCGGCGGTCCGTGTGGACGCGCAGCGCGGCCATCTGCGCGACGGTGCCCTTGGGGACGAACACCGCCGACGGCTTCCCGAGCAGCTCGGCGACGCGCCGCTCGAGCAGGTGCACCGCCTCCCCCTGTCCGTACTGGTCGAGCTCCAGAGTGGCGTAGGGGGAGGCAGCGAGACGTTCGAACCACGCGCGGGGAGTCAGGGGGCGGTGGTGACTCAGAACGCGCGTGCAGGCGTCACGAAGGGTGTTTGCGGCGGGCGTGGCGGGCATGCGGCATTCTTCCACACGGTGGAGTGGTGGAATCCGGGTCGTTCGCGGGGCGTATGGAGATTGTGCCGTGGAGACTCGAGCGGTCGCGGCAGCAACAGATGGCGGAGGACCGAACGCTCGGACGCGCGCCCGTCCGACAGGCGATCCAGGACGAGCTCTCCCAGACGACATCGGGGCGAAATCATCGCGCGGTTCTCAGGACGGACGTGCAGGAACTTCTGTCACTATCGGGTTGGACGTCAGGAGTGGAAGGGCGCCCTTCGCTCGAATGCTGGAACGCTCGACCTCGGCGGTCGTCCCGTCCGACGAGTTGGTGTGCCACACCGCCGGGCTCGTTCGCATGGCTCGTTGAGGTGACCACCGCTCCGTTGAAGGCACGAATGCCTGACACCCTCGAACAGTGGCTCCAGGCGGCCAGCAACAGCACCGAGCCAATCACGACGTGCCACCTTGACTCGCTGCGGGGAGGTTGGACGGCTGACCTCCAGGGCCATGGTCTGCTCGCCCTGAAGCGTGTCAACGGGCCGTGCCCCTCCCGGACGTGCAGAACTACGACGTGCACGCGCACTGCCGCCGCAATGATCATCAATAGGAAAAACCCCCACTGGATGGGGGTTTTTGTGGCGCGCCCGAAGAGATTCGAACTCCTGGCCTTCTGATCCGTAGATGGAAGCCCTCGCAACAACGGCGCACTCCTACCTCCTCACCAGCACGTCCAGCACAGCATCTTCTAAAAAGATGCCGCAGCCAACACGACCAACGCCGCCTCACTCCACGCATCCAGGTAAGGCACGCGCAAGGCACAGACGTTGTCACCTCAAGGACCGTCACCCGCTACGCTGCACACAGGCATGCGACGGCACTACCTCGAACTCTCCAGCGGCCGCGAACACAAGTTCTACGAACTCACCCTCGACGGCCCCACCCTCCGCGTCCGCTACGGTCGCATCGGCACCGACGGCCAAACCCAGCACAAGACCTACCCCACCGAGGACGCCGCCCTACGCGACGCGGAGAAGAAACTCACCGAGAAGCGCCGCAAAGGCTACACCGACGCCATCATGGGCGAACGCGAGAAGCAGAAGGTCACGCCGCCACGCATCACGCTCCCCGCCGTGCTCAAACCGTACCGCGCTCGCATCGAAGCGACCCTGAAGCCCGCCATCAGCCTCGAACGCGCCGAAGGACCTACCTCCCCCTGGAGCAGCAAGATCGGTGGTGTCCCTTACCGCGAACTCGGCCAGCCCTGGCCCACCACACGTGAAGGGCTGACCCTCGCGTTCCTCGCGCAGCTCAACTTCGCCGAGCTGCCTCACCTCCACGACTTTCCCAGCGAGGGACTCGCGCAGTTCTTCCTCCTCGACGACGATCAGATGGGCTGCGACTTCGGCGAGGGCGGCACCCTCGACGAGCAGCCGCAGGACACCTTCCGCGTCATCTTTCACCCGACCGTCACCCAGGACAACAGCAAGCTCGACCCGGCCGTTCCCGAGCGAGAATGGGACTGCCTTCCGCACGATCCGAGCGTCGAGGTTCCGCTGCGGGGCGAACTCGCCGACGACGTGATCAGCGCGCAGGACCGACTGTTCGACGATCTCGTCGGAATCGACTTTCTCGACGAGACCGAGACGGACGACGGCGAATCCCTCGGTGACGCCCGCTACTACGCCTACGCGGAGGTCACGTCGCTCACGTCGAAGGTCGGTGGGCACGCCAACTTCACCCAGAATGACCCTCGCGGCACGGAAGATCCGCATGTCCTGCTCTTCCAGCTTGACAGCGAACCGGACCTCGGGGTGATGTGGGGTGACACCGGCATCGCGAACTTCTTTATCCGTCCCGACGACCTCGCCCGGCTGGACTTTTCACGGGTCTATTACAACTGGGACTGCCACTGACGACAGAAGACCCTCGGCCGCGAGCGTGGTCAGAGAGGTTTGAGGACCAGAACCCATGTTCGACGTGCCCGCTGATTCGCGGCCCTAGAATGCCTTTATGACCGGCGGCGACTTCTCCCAGCTTCCCTACGACCCTTTCGCGCTCGCAGAATTCGCGGATAACCCCGAACCCCGCTGCCCCGTCCTGCTGCTGCTCGACAACAGCGGCAGCATGAGCGGCGAGAAGATCAAACAGCTCAATGAGGGCCTCCAGCTCTTCCAGCAGGACCTCGCGTCCGACCCGCTCGCCGCCGCCCGCTGCGAGATCGCCATCGTCAGCTTCGGTCCGGTCCGTCAGGTCATGGACTTCACCTCCGCGCAGCACTTCACCGCGCCGCACCTTCAGCCCGACGGCAACACGCCCCTCGGGGCCGCCATCACACAGGGTCTGGAGATGCTGCGCCGCCGCAAGGAAACCATCCGCCAGGGCGGTATTGGTCTGTACCGCCCCTGGGTGTTCCTCATCACTGACGGCGCGCCCACCGACGCGTGGCGTCACGCCGCCGAGGAAGTCCGCAAGGGTGAGGAGAGCAAGGCCTTCGCGTTCTTCAGCGTCGGCGTGCAGGGCGCGGACATGAGCATGCTGCGTCAGCTCTCCACCCGCGAGCCGCTCTCGCTGTCCGGTCTGAAATTCCGCGAGCTGTTCCAGTGGCTGTCCGCCAGCCTCAAGAGCGTCTCGCAGAGCACCCCCGGTGACAAGGTCGCGCTCCAGAATCCTTCAGGATGGGCCGAGGTCTGACCGTGAGCGGGTGGCGGTACGTCCACGCTTCGGTGATGGGTACAGGTCATCACACCACCGGGCAGCCCTGTCAGGACGCGCACGCGGTTCGGCTGATCCACACCGGACACGACGAGCCGCTGCTGCTGCTCGTCAGTTCGGACGGGGCGGGCAGCGCCAGGCACTCACAGCTTGGCAGCACGCTGGCGTGCGAGGAGACGCTGCGCTGGCTGGAGATGCGGCTCAGCAGCGGCGAGAGCTTCCTCGAGGAGCAGGACGGCGTCACGCTCGTGTACAACCTCCGGACGCTCCTGCAGAACCTCGGAGAGGAACAGGGCGTCACCCTTCGTGACCTCGCCTGCACCCTCAACGTCGCCGCACTCCTCCCCGAGCGGCAGTGGTTCCTGCAGGTCGGGGACGGCCTTACCGTCACCCAACGCCCAGGTGAAGCGCCAAAAGCGGTGTTCTGGCCGGACAATGGTGAGTACGCCAACCAGACGTACTTCATCACGGACGTGCCCGACGAGCACGTCCACACCCTGACCGACGCAGGACCGATCGAACGCGTCGCGCTCCTTACGGACGGGCTGCAGCCCATGGCGCTCTCCCTGCGGGACCGCGCGCCTTTCACGCCGTTCTTCGAGCCGATGTTCCGTGCGGTCGAGGCGCTCGAGGACAACGACGGCGAAGCGCACGCACGCCTCCATGCCGGACTCGCCGCCTTCCTCGACTCCCCCTCGGTGAACGCCCGCACCAGTGACGACAAGACCCTGATCCTCGCAAGCTGCCGGCCCCCCCCGCGGCCGGAACCGCCGACTCAGGAAGAGACGCCCGTCACGCCTGACGATGAGCCCCTCCTCGTCACCGACTCCGAGCCCGAACCGCACCCATGACCACCTACGTCGATCCCAGCGGACGGACCGTTCAGCTCGGCCGTGAGCTCGGCGTGGGCGGACAGGGCGCCGTCTACACCGTCCCGAATGACGCTGGCGTCGTCGCCAAGATCTACCTCCAGCCGCCCGACGCACGCGCCACGCGCAAACTCGACGCGCTTGTCCGCGCCGCCGACCCGCAACTGCAGAGCGTGAGCGCCTGGCCGCAGACCCTCCTGCGTGACCCCAAAGGCGGGGTACGCGGCTTCCTGATGCCGCTCGTGCCCAGCGCGGAGTACCACGAGCTGCACATGCTGTACCGTCCTGGCGCGCGCAAACAGCACTTCCCCAAGGCGGACTGGCGCTTTCTGGTGCATGTCGCGCGGAACGTCGCGCGGGCCTTCGCGGTGCTGCACGCTCGCGGTCACCTGATGGGTGACGTGAGCGCGCGCAACGTGATGGTGTCGCATCAAGGCGTCGTCCGCTTCATCGACACGGACTCCTTTCAAGTGCAGGTCGGGACGGAGGTGTTCACCTGCCCGGTCGGCACAGCGGAATTCACCCCACCCGAATTGCAGGGCAAGGGGTTCGGCACCCTCGTGCGGGACATGAACCACGACCTGTTCGGGCTGGCGCTGCTGGTGTTCCACCTGCTCTTCGAGGGGCGGCACCCCTACGCGGGCGTGCATGCGGACGGCGGGACACCCAGCCCGGCTGAGGCGATCGCCAAAGATTTGTTCGCGTACTCGCTTCAGCGTCAGGCGGGCGTGACGCCCCCACCATTCACCCTGACCCTCAAAGGTCTGCCTGAAGGGCTGCGGACGCTATTCGAACGGGCGTTCGCACCCACGCACGCGGGCAGACCCACAGCGGTGCAGTGGGAAGCGGCGCTCGCCGAGCTGTTCACGCACATCACGACCTGCGCGAAGAACGCCGCGCATCAGCATGACCGCCGGGTGTCCTGTCCGTGGTGCGCGTCGCTGCCGAGCAACGCGGGAGCAGCAACGGCGAAGACGGGCGTGCCCGGCTCCGCCAAACGGATCGATGTCGAAGCGGAACTCAACCGTATCTGGCGGACCGTGCAGGCCGTTCCGGTGCCCACCGCCCCCACCCAGGTTCCAGTGACCGTACGGCCCGCGCCCCTGCCGCTTCCGGCGCTTCCCCCGCTGGACACGCCCAGAAGCGCCTTCCAGGTGTCGTCGGTGCTGTGGGGAATCACGAACGTCGTGCTGGCCCTGCTGAGCGTTCAGACAGGTGTCTGGTGGCTCACGCTGATCCTCGTGGGATTCGCGTGGTACAGCTTCAGCCGCAATTCCGCTCCCGTGCGGGAGAAACGACGCGTGGCCCAGCTCGATCAGCTCAAACAGCGGCAGCATCAGACGTACGCGGCGCTTTTGCGGCAGAGCCTGACGCAGTATCAGGGTGAGGCGCAGACGCTGCGTCAGCAGCTTGACCAGGCCAGCAGACGGCTGGACGCGGTGGGCGCGCCGTCGAAGTACCGTCAGGCGATCCATGCGCTTGAAGGGCTGCGCACCCAGCTGCGGCTCCTCGAACTGGAGGAGGAACGGCAGGTGCGGGCGCTGCTCGAACGTCACCGTAAGAGCGCGCTGGACGTGTTCCTATCGAAGTTCGTGATCGCGCCGGGCACGGTGAACGGCATCGGCGCGAGTCTCGTCGCGACCCTGCACGCGAGCGGGATCCGCACCGCGAAGGACGTCACCTCCAACGTCCGCTGGGTGAAGGGCGTCGGGCCCAAGCGGCAGCAGGACCTGCAGGACTGGCGGGAGACGCTCGAGCAGTTCTTCCAGTTCGACCCTGCGCAGGTGCCGCGTCATGAGGTCGAGGCGGTACGGGCGAGGGTGGAGCAGCAGCGCGCCGCGCAGCTCCGGCAGCTAGAGGGGGCTGTCGCGCAGTTCGTGCGGGACGTGCTGGCGTGGCGGCAGGCGGAACAGACGGCGCTGCAGGAAATCCACGCCCTCAAGGTCGAGCTCGCGCAGCGCGAGAAGACCATCGACGTCATTCAGAGCAGCCCCCTGGCGCTCAATTGAAGGTGGAATTCTTGGACGTTTCCCTGGAGCAGTTACGCCGCGTGCTCGCGCTCGCCCTGAACAGCCCCTACGACGGTGAGAAGGAAAAGGCCGTTTCGCTCCTTTTGGGACGGCTGGAGAGAGACGGTCTTCGACTCGCGGATCTCGACGCGCGCTTCGACGTTCCCGATCCTGTGGGCGCGCTGCGTGAGCTGTCGGGTCTCGAGCACACCTTCGAAGTGACGCTCAAGAGTCGTGAGGAGGCTGCCTTTTACGCTGGACTGACGCGGCGACTCTCACGGGCGGCGGAGCCAGTGGTGTGGCTCGAAGGGCATCGGCTCCGCTGTCGGGCGAGCCGAGCGGCGAGGGAGCAGATCGAGCAAGTGTTTGTGGGACGCGCGGAGGCTCTACAGCAGCGGCTCGGACGGGCGCAGCAACAAGCAATGGCCGAGTATCAGGCGCGACGACGCGCGCTGTTCCAACAGGCGATTGAGGAGGAGCTCTCCCAGATGCCTTGAGGGCGGACGTGCCAAGCGGGTTCGGCGACGACTTCGAAAATGGAAGGTCCGGCTGCGTTCAGAACGTGAATGGCGTGAAGTCGAACATCGAGTGCGCTGCGCCTCAGTCGGTGGCGTTCATGACCCCGTCCTCGGGGCGGGTCGAACCTGCCGTGGGGCGGCGTGGTGTCAGCGCGAGCAGCACCGCCAGCACCGCGATGCCCGCCGCGAGCACGAACGCGGTGTGCAGGCCCGCGGTCTGCGCCGCGAGGGGCGTCGCGCCCCCCCTCGTCAGGGTGGTGGTGCGGGCGGCCATGACGGTGATGAGCAGCGCGGTGCCCACCGCGCCCGCCACCTGCTGCGCGGTGCTGAGGATCGCGCAGCTGTGCGAGTGCAGCCGTGCGGGCAGCGGCGCAAGGGTGCTGGTGAACACCGGGGTGAACAGCAGGGCCAGCCTGACGCTCAGCACGAGGTGCAGGCCGAGCAGCAGCGACACGGGCGGCCGGGCGTCGATGCCGCCGAAGGTCCACAGCACACCCGTCATGAGGACGGCGCCCGGCACGACCAGCGGCAGGGGTCCGATCCGGTCGAAGAGCCGGCCGACGAAGGGCGCCAGGAGGCCCATCACGAGTCCGATGGGCAGCAGCAGCAGGCCGGTCTGGAGGGTGTCGAGGCCGCGGATCGTCTGGAAGTACAGCGGCAGCAGGATCGCCCCGCCGAACAGCGCCGTCATGGCGATCATCGCGGTGTCTCCGGAGCTTCAACAGACAATCAGGGTACGCTGAATGACGGACCTTCCCGTCACGCCGAACCACACGGCCTCAAGGGCCCGAGGTGCCTTCTGGGAGAAGGAACGTGAATCCGCGCAGGGTACGGGCGGCTCATGGTTGTTTAGCTTCCTTAGAAGTCGAGAACGTGTGTGGCGACGTCGTGCTCCTCGACCTTGACGTACCTCCGGGTGGTGTCGACGCTGGCATGCCCGAGGAACAGGCCCACGCGAGTGAAATCCCCGACTTTGGTGTAAAGCCGCGTTCCAGCGGCCTTTCGCGCGCCATGGAAGCCACGCCACTCGCGGATATAACCCGCCTGCTTAAAACGTAATCGGATGGGGCGCGCCGCCTGCCAGTAGTCCTTGTACGGCAGGACGAAGCCCGGTCGGGCCACTTGGGCGGGGAGGGTGCCAAGGGTGTCTTGCAGACGGCGGCTCAGGGGCACGCGGCGGCGCTTGCCACCCTTGCCGTGAACCACAGCGACGCCGCGCTGCACATCGCGTGGGCGCAGCGCGAGCGCCTCGGCGAGCCGCAGGCCCGCGTGTGCGGTGAGGAGAAGCAGCGCACGCTCATACGGGTCGCCGCATTTGGCGAGGACGGCTTCGAGGACGTCCGGGTCGTAGGGAGGTCGTTTTTCGATGGCGGGGGTGGGATCGGCGGGCGGAGTGACATCCTCGAAGGGGTTGGTGTCGGTCGCGCCTGCCCATCTCAGGGCGCGGTAGAGGGCGCGAGCACCCGCGATGAGCTTGGCCACGGTTGCCGGCTGTAACTGTTGTCCTTGCAGGTGGGCGAGGTAGCGGCCGCCGGTACGACGACCGGGTCGGGTGAGGGTAACGCCCTCGCCTTGCGCCCAGAGGGTGTAGCGGCGCGTGGCGCGTTTGTACTCGACCGCGGTGAGAGGGCTGCCTTGACTGCCCTTTTTGCTGCCTTCCTTGAGGTAGGCCTCGACGAGGGTGGCGAGGAGGTCGTGGTCGTAGTCGCGGGTGGCGCGGACCGCGTCGACGCGGAGGGCTTCGTCCGTACGGGCGGCGAGCGCGGTCGAGTCGCGGCGGACGTCAAGGGTCATGAGTCTATTTTAATCAAAGAAGCAGTGTTCTTTGACAGGGAAATTGTGGGCGCTGCTGATCACTATGACCTTGCTTGAGAATTTAGGGGGTCATGGTCAGGCGGTCGAAGGCAGGCCCGCAGGCCAGGAGCTGCTCGCCCCGACGAGCCAACCCCACATACAATGAGAAAAAGATGAGGCGCTAGGAACGACGAGAAGGCCCTTCGAGCCCCTCCCGAGGGTTTCCATACCCGGCCGCACGAAATCGTCCAACGGCCGCTTGCCCACCACAACTCCGGCTATACGTCATTCGCGCTCGCCACGCTCAGGAGCGCGAATGAGACGACCGCCCATCCCTGACCGCCTGGTCACGCACGGCGCGGCTGATCCTGCCGAAGGAGTCATCACTGACCAGTTCGAGGTCGCGCCGTGACCATCCGCCCAGCCTTTTCAAGGTGAGCGCAGCGCCACTTCAGCGTCTCGCGGCCCGCCGCAGCACTTCCTCGAACAGCCCGGCGACCTCCTCGTCGGTGAAGTCTTCGGCGGCGTGAACCTCCCGATCTCGTGGCCTGCACTCTGGTGACGCTCTCAGCGTAAGCGGCGCAGCGTCAGGAGGGGCCGGAACGGAGACGTTCACGGGTGACATCCAATAACGTGTTGTTCAACGCGAAATCAAAGGACGACGCACAGGTGCAGGCCAACAGCATGTCTAAGTTGGGAGTAGCGGGTCGAGTACCACTCGCTCCTGACCCGTGCCCGCGGCCTAACCGGAACACGCAGGAGCGGGTTGCATTGTGGTTCAACACAAACGCGCATGGTGAGCGACGTGTCCACGACGAAGCGTCACAGTATGGTCACACCTTTTCTCACAAGATCGTTTCGAACAGGAGGTGAAGTATGATCAAACGGATCGCGCTGCTGGTCCTTGTGTTCGTTGTTCCGACCGTTGCTCTTGCACAAACGGCGAAGAGCTCGTCAGCACAGGTCGCGTGGAGTAAGGTCGAGTTCGAAGTTACCTGATCTCGGGTGGCTCGTCGAGCCATTGATCGCAGCGTGATGCTATCCCATCGCGCGAGGAATGTGGTTCAAGTCTGAGATCACCATGATTTCAGGCTTGTGTTGCTAGTCGCCATACGCTCAGCGTTGAGCCAGTGAGGTCTGTGCCCCTAAGCCCTCTGCGCTCTTGACGTCGTGAAGCAACTGGCCGTCATCGTCGTAGGTGAGGAGCGTTCGGACCGCGTTGGCGTCGGCGTCCGCCGATTCCCTACGTTCGAGCTCAGCTCTTGCCCCCACCGCTGAAGTGGGCATAACCATCAACCGGGTAGAACACTTCACCGTCAGAACTCAACACAACGACCCGGGCCAACGGCGACGGCCGAGCACAACCACGCTCTAGGCAAAAGGCAAGGAGAAATCCCTCGTGCACGTCAACGATCAGATACAGCAGATATGAGTGACACAAGCGCTCCAGCTTCCCCACCGCCTTCGGCTCCGTTCGTTACTGAGCAGGTCGCGCCGGGCGTGTTTGCCGCGTACTCGGATGACGCGGACGCTTGTCAGGCAAACTCAGGCATCATCGACCTGGGTGATCGCACGCTCGTCTTCGACACGTTCGTCACACCCGCTGCAGGCGCGCAATTACGGCAGGCATGTGTTGAACTCACCGGTCGTCTCCCCGACGTGGTCGTAAACAGCCATCATCACCTGGACCACTCACTTGGGAATCAGGAGTTCGTGGATTGCGCGCTGCTCATGTGTGAAGCACGGACTCACGAGCTGATGCACGCCCGCTTTGACGCGTTTACTGCCGCATACGCCGAATGCCGTCGCCTACTTGACGATCCCTCCGCCGCTGCCCAGTCTGGCCTCAGCACACACGAGCTGCAGGAGCAAATCCGGGCCGCCGCGCTTGTACATCCAACGCTCCCCAACGTCTCGTTCTCAGGACCACTGACGCTGCATGGAACAAGAAGACACGTGACCCTCGTTCCGCTCGGTGCGTGCCACTCGGGTAGCGACACCGTACTCTGGCTGCCATTCGAGCGAATCTTGTTCACAGGCGATGTCGCCGTCTCGGGGCACCACCCGTGGCTCACGGACGGTGCCACGCACGCATGGGTGTCCGCGCTCGAACAGCTCAAGGCATATGACCCGGCGGTCGTCATTCCGGGGCACGGACGTTCGTCGTCGGTGGACGCTTTACAAGACACCTGGACTTATCTGCATGCGCTGGCAGACCTCACCCGCGGGTGGTCGACCGCGGAGGTGGAGCAGGCCTCTACCGTACAGCCCATGCCCGCCGCCTTCGAAAGGCTCGCGTCGCCGGAAGCGTTCGGGCACAACCTGAGGAGGTACGTGGCTCAGCGACGAGCAGCTTCGACTCGGGATACGGAATCCGGACGATAAGCGCTATGACCATGAACGAGGTTCGTTCGGACGCCTCACACCTGTTGATGCGAGCGTCCACCGGCCGTACAGCGTTTCATCCGGCGTCGTGCATGCCGGTTCATCTCGTGGGCACAGGGGAAGCGCGCTTCAGCCTGCGGTCTAACTTGAGACTTTGGCACACCTGCGGCCCAGCCTGTCCACCTGTGAGAGTCGCTGCGTGATGCGGGCGTAGGTTGAAGGGGACGCCTCGTGGCGTGTTCTTACCGTAATGTACGATCGGGGGGCTCGCGCCTCGCTGTCATCCGTGCAACGGGGACGCCGAGCTATGCGCCCGATCCGGTCGGGATGACCAAGCGACAGCACATGGGTTCACCATGACGCGCTTCTTCTGGCCGCCAAAGTGACCGTTGTGTGCCTTGTCTCTCCTCTCGGTGCTTGGGCGGGGCTGTCAGTCCGCCTTGGCGAGAGGAGCCTGCACGAGCCGCTGGAGGGTGACGCTCGCGGGGGTAGAGAGGTAGTGCTGTTTGTAGGCAGCTGGGATGCGCTCGGACAGCATCCGCAACTGCCAACGCCACGCCTGCGCGAGCGGCTCCGACGGGTCCGCCTCTTCAGTGACCTGTCGGGCGTGATGTTGAGCCAACCATGGGGTGAGGTTATCCTCTCGTGGCAGCGTGAGGTCAAGCGCGGCCACCGCCTCGTCCGCCGTGCGTAGCGCGAGTTGCGTCTCCCCCAGGTCTATCAGGACCTCCACTTGTGCGGCGAGCGCGATGGGCACAAGTTCCCGGTGTCCCGCGTCATACGCCAGGGTCGACGCTTTCAAGATCAAGTCATAACGCACGTCCGTCCGCGCAAGCTCAGCTCGGGCGAGCAGCAGGCGCGACGTCGCGTAGGTCAGTCCAGTCCCTTCGAGGAACGCTTGCGCGTGGTCCAACGCACTCACCGCTTCGCGGATGCGGCCCTTACGTGCGAGTGCCTGCCCAAGGCGCAGATGCGCGACGCCCCATCCGGTGTCAGCCCAATCCGGATTTCGGAGGGCCCGTTCGCCCGCCTCAATCGTCCCGTCCACATCACCGAGCGCCCACAGCAGGTCAGCGTACGTGCGGTACAGCAGTCCCTCCGGTCTGCCGAGGTCCCTCAGAAGGGTGCGGGCGCGGTCCCAGGTGGTGAGTGCGTCCTGGTACTCGTGCTGGTGCGTCATGTTGGCGACGAGCCGCAGCACGTTGAAGTACTGGATGGCGGTGCTCTGCCGGCCTCGTGTGAAGTTCGCTTCTACGGCGCGTCGGACGGCGGCCGCTCGCTCCCTCTGCCCGAACTTCTCCAGCTGGGCGGCCAGGGCGAACATCGCCATGCTGCTGTAGTGCCGGTCCTTGGCTGACTCGAACGTAGCCACGGCTCGTTCGAGATGTCTCAACGCCCGCTCGTCGGACCACAAGACCGATAGCGCCCGCCCGATGGACACGTCGAGCATGGCGCCGTAATGTGTGTCCTGAACGTCACGCGCAGCGTGTTGAGCCTGTTCGATTGCGTCCTGGGCACCCTTGAGGTTGCGCTGCTCTACACGTGCGTCGATCAGGAGCCGGAGTAGTTCCGCGCGGACACGGGGGAACGCGTGTGGTGGCGGTGGGAGCGCCGTCAGACCTTGCAGGGCGCAGGCTTCCACCTCGTCGGGACGCGCGTAGTGGTCAAGCAGGAACTTTGCCCGTGCAGCCCAGGCTCGCGCTTCCTGCTCCACAGTGACGACGCGCGCGCGCAGTTGCTCGACCACGCCTTCGAGCGCTTCGCCCAGGTCGTACGACCACAGGCCCTCGATGATTTCTGCGAGGGCGTCGAACGCGCGGTCCGGCGCTCCGGCCTCGTCGAACGCCGCCGCGGCCTGTTGCAGCGCCACGTTCACGTCGCGGAACTGCAGGAAGGCAGCGGCTTCGTACGCCGCTTGTTGGAACAGCGGTGCGGCCACGTCCGGACGCCCGCCCCGCAGCCAGTGGCTTGCCAGCCGCAGAGAACTGACCCTCGTGCCAGTTAGGACGTTGGCCGCCCGCTCGTGCAAGTGCCGACGCACGAGCGAGGGGATGCCGGCTTCCACGCACTCGTACACGAGGTCGTGGCTAAATCGTTCGCCAGTCATCACCTGCGCCCGTTCAAGTTCCTCCCATGCGACGGCGACGGCGAGTGTAGTCGAGCCGAGCATCGCCGTCACCTGCTCAATCGTGAAGTCACTCTGGAGTACACTCGCGGCTCGAGCAACCTGGAGCGCCTCGACGCTCAGCCTCGTCAGGCGCTGCTCAATCACCACTCCCGCGCGTCCCGGTGGCGGCAAGCGCTCGGGGAGGCCGCGTGCAAGGAGGTTCGACTCGATCAGATGCTTCACCGTCTCGACGACAAACAATGGGTTCCCGCCTGTGTACATGGCGATACGCTCAGCGAGATGGTCGTTCATCTCGGGCAACTCCAGACCGCGAAGCATCTCCGTCACGGCAGTGACATCGAGCGGTTCGAGATTCACGATGACGGCCATGTTTGAGTCGACAAGACGCCGGACGATCAGTCGCGCCTCGTCGGACACTTCCTCCAGTCGAAGCACATTGATCCAGCGTTGTAAGCCGCTGACCTCACCGAGCGGGTACGCTTTGCTGAACAGGTAAGCTTCGAATTCTGTCGTCGCGGAGTCGGAGAATTGCGCGTCGTCGAGGATGCACACATCCACGTCTGCACACGCGAGCCGCGAAAGTTCAACAAGCGCGTCGAGGAAGCGGACTTTGTCGTCGTTTGATGCCAGCGGAGCGGCAGACTCTTGGATCAGGTCAGGAACGACGCGAGCGAGTTCCCGCCGCAGCCAGGGATCGAGTCGATCCCGTCCCTGCAACTCCGGGTGTCGCTTCAACATGTCTCTGACGAGTCGCGTCGCCGTGGCGTACGGAACGGCGCCGTCGCCGGGCCGGGCCTCGAACCGCACGAAGTTTCCCTTGCTTGCGGCGAACTCCGTGACGAGTCGTGTCTTGCCGCTCCCCGCGGGCCCACTGACGAAGATGATCTGCCCGGCCTGCCACGCCTCCTCCATGACCTGCCACTGCCGTTCACGCCCCGCGAGGCGGGGCGGCTTGAGGACGCTCAAAGGGATGTCCACCTTCCGCGGCGCGAGGCGTGGAAGAACACTTCCGCGGTTCACTTCGCTGACGAGGGCGAGGGTCTCCTTCATCGGCTCGGTGCCCAGTGTCTCGTTGAGGAGCGCTCTGCAGCGTTCGAAGGCGGCGAGGGCGGCGCCCCGGTCACCCATCAGGTAGTGCAGGCGGATGACCTGTCGGTGAGCGTCCTCGCTGAGGGGTTCGAGTTGTACACCCCTGAGCGCGCAGGCGAGCGCGCCGCTCAGGTCACCCGCACGTTCGAGTCGCAGGGCCTCACCGCTCGCCGCGTGCCTCCGCAACTGCGTGAGCTGCTCACGCTCGCCCGCGAGCCACTCGGCGTAATCGGGCGCGTCGTCGAACTCGAGGTCCGCGAGCAACTCCCCATCGACGGCGAGGATGGGCGCGTGTTCGTTCCGGAAGGCGAGCAGTTGTAGGTCCGTCAGGTCGACGCTCACCGCGCAGCTCAGCCGGATCTTCTCCGAACCCTCGATCAGGTCGGCGCCCGCAGCGAGCCGCAAGCGGCGGAGCAGCTGCCGCATGTTCGCTCGCGCCTTGTCCTCACCGCTGTCCGGCCACAACCAACCGGCGAGACGGTACTTAAGGGTTTCACCGGACGCCCCGAGGTACGCGAGCACCGCCGCCGTGCGGCGCTCGAGTCGCACCGGACCCTCTGGGCCGGTCAACTGCACCTTGCCGACCAGAGTGAGCCGCCACACTGCTTCTGGTGTGTCCGACGTCTGCATCACTTCATGCTATCGAATACGGTGGGGCGGCGCGTGAACATCGTTGGTTTCGGCGAGGAGCAGCGCGCTTCATTGGCTCGCCATGACCGCGCACGCGCTCAGTCCTCGACCGATGTGTGCTTCTCCACCAGTGTGATGAGCTTCTTTCTGGTCACCTTGATCTCACTCACCTCACCCTGCAGGAAGAACAACTCGCACCTACCATCGCGCGACAGCTCGCTCCCGTCATCGTCTATTACATCAACAGCATCGAGGAAGTCTGCATCCTCACCCGAGACGTCCTCGACCTGCCTTACGGTGCGGCCTGTCCAAGGCAACGCTTCCAGCGCATACGGGTAGCTTGGGTGAATCCCTGTCCGGCCGCATGCGCGTCCTTAAAAAGAGCGCTCAGGTCAACGCGTCCACCGAGTGATCTTGGATGATCGGTACGGAGAGACAGTGGTTCACGCGTGAACCACTGTTGGTTATAAATGCAGAAACGCTTGGCGGAAATCATCAGAACGCTCACTCGAAAGCCATGGGTTAATAGCGACCACAAGGGACGTGTCAGCAGCTGAATCAGCACGCTCAGATCCGTACCACAGGCGTGATACGCCCCGTACAACGATTGATGACCTCCTGCCGGATGACGTCCGAGCGTCTCACGATCCTTGGGCTCAGGACTATTTGAGGAAGGCGTCGCGGGCGGCGTGGAGGAGTTCGTGTGGGTCTGTCGCGCCGGGGCGGTATCCTTCGTTGATCGTCCAGATGATCGTGCCGCCCAGCTGCACTTTTCGGACGTACGCACCCTTCTCTGCGATTGAACGTGAATTCTCGTACGAGACGAAGTTGCAGTGCTGTGGTCCGTATCCGTCCTGACCAGGGTAACTCAGGTACGCGGCCTTGGCGTCATTGTCCCAGACGTCCGTCATGCCGGCGTAGGCGGTCCGAATCTTGGCGTAACTCATTTCGTTGACGCCATCGCTGTTGCCGTTTCGAAGAATGCCGTCGGGCAGCGGGTAGTCGCTCAGCTTCTGTCGGGGAGCGGTGACGCCGCGCCAGCAACTGCCGTAGAAGCCGATGCCGATACCGATGCGTTCTGGTGCGACGCCAGCAGCGATGTAGCGAGCCACGCTGCTCGACATTGACGAAGGTGTGCGGACACCTTCATCCTGAAGGGCGGAGAAGTGCCAGCTGTTCCACTCGCCCCAGTCGCCGGCCATGTCGTAACTCATGATGTTGACCTGGTCGAACAAGGGCGCGAGGTCAACCAGAGCCCGATCCGGCTGGTCGTAGTTGGCGTTCATCCAGCCGACCGGCATGGTCAGCAGGAGCGATGGGCGTTGTTTGCGCAGGCTCTCCGCAATCGTCCGGATTCGGGCGTAGTACTCGTTCCGCTTGGCCTCGTCGTCCTGCGGAAACTCCTCCCAGTCCAGGTCCACTCCGTCGAAGCTGTAGTCGTTGACAAGTTTGACGAGGGCATTGATGAAACCTGGCATGTTCGCAGGGCTGGTTGCATGTTCCCAGTCGATGTTGCTGTCACTCCCACCGATCATGACCAGCGCCTTGACGCCGTTCTTGTGCGCCAAGTCGACAGTGGACTTCGCCCAAGCTGCGCCCGCGGCTCCTTGGTAAAAGTCCGAGCGCAGTGGAGGACGAGTTCCCGTTGCCGTTACTGGATTCTGGGGCAACGCCGCTCCAAGGATGACGTGCGTCATGCTCTTGAAGTCCACAGCGTTTGGAGGGAGGTAGTCGGCGTCGTATCCTACGTAGTAGCCGCTAACCCAGGGCGACTTGAGGTTCGATCCGACACGCACGTACCCGGAGCGTGTCACGTTATACGTTCCGCTCGTGACGCGCAGGGTAGGTGCGTAAGCTCCGTCGTGAGCGAAGGTATGCCGAATGGCGCGGGTCGTGCGGCAGTCCCCCAAGTCCATTTCGAACGCTCCATCTCCGTCGAAGTCCAACTGGCAGTCGACGCTTTGACCGCCACCGACAGCATGGACGGTCAGGCCGGTGTCGAGTGGTGCCGGTCCGGACTGCCCGTCAAGCGTGAAGACGTCCACGTCGACCGGGTTGCCCTTGGTGCTCGGTACGACCTGCAAGGTCAGTGTGGTTGACGCGACGTGGTGGTCGTCGTTCACGCGGACAGTCAAGGTGGACGTCCCGAGCGGCGCGTCCGCCGCGGCATGCAAAGGAAGGTCGACCTGCTCCGCTGCTGCGTCAAGCGTCGCTGGAGGAATGGTGATACCGCTGGGGACGTTCAACCCGGTGATACTCACCGCTTCTTGAGATACGCCGTCAGCGCGGTCAAGCCGCACGTTCACGTGGCCCGAAGCTCCTTGCTCGACGACGAGCGATGAAGGGGCGAGCGTTACCGCGAACGACGATGTCTGCTGTGGATGGTCACCGGACGCGCAACTTCCAAGAGCGTAGGTGAGCGCAAGGAGGGAGACTGGCAAAATTGAGGAGGGTCTGAGCACAGAATCTATGTACAAAGCCAGATGTGACCGGCTTGTGACATCGATTCTTCCTTCAGCTATCCATGGAACAGGAAACCGGCCAGACTTGAAAATGCGTCATGGTACATCTGCTGAGGAAGGCCAGACGCCTTGAGGAACAGAAGGTCGGATCGTTACGACTCGAGCTTCCTGCCGCCGCTTCTTTTTGGACAAGCGAAGGCGCAGTTCCACACGCGCCGCCGGACTTCAGAATCTGTCCGCAGGTCACGCATCCCTTGTCGAGGTTGTGACGCTGAAGTTGCACTACCGCGCTTCACAGAAGTGACGCCCTCTTGTGACGGGTGCGACCTCCCATGCGCGTGCAGGGCGCGGTCCGCGACTGCGATGCCCAACGCCACCCTGGCGGTTTGGGCGACGAGGCTCCAGAGACGCCCGACATTCAAGCGTCCGTGTTGGAGAGCCGCGTGGAGGTGAGGTCGCCATAGCCACGCGTTGCAGGCGCAGGGGCGAGACTGGTCGCAAGTCCGGCGGTAAGGATCGCGTCGGTCAGCCCGAACAGCAGCGTCTCTGAGGCGTGTGAAGCAGCGGTACATGTAGGCACAGAAGGTGTGGGGCCGCGTCAGAAGGGAGGCTGCGGCTATACCCGAGGGGATTGGACGCTATCCGCTGACCAGGGATGGAGTTAAATTACCAAGCAAGTCCCTTAAACGAGGTCAACTGCGCAGAGGTCGAGTGCGTCGGGTATCATGAGAGGTCCGTCGCTCATGTACGGCTCATTGGGTCAGGAGTTCGGTGACGTACCCGTGCTGGCTCACCGAACTCCCAACGGAGCGAGGAGCTAAGCTTCCGCTCTTGCGGTGACGCTGACACTCCCTGCACGCCGCGCGACGATCAGGACAACTCCCAACACCATCCATGCTGCTGTAACGTATGCTGTCGATAAGATCGGCGTGTTCCTCCCGAGAATCGCCCCGACGATAACCCACAGCGGGAAGGCCGTGCCACATAACAAGGGGACGAACTTCATCGGGACAGGAAGACTCCAGGTTCGCGCGACGGTAACACCGATGACCAGCATCCAGAGCATGCTGAGCGGCCAAGCCACGTCGGTGATGAAGTACACGGGGAGCGTATGCAGCCGCAAAACATCAAACACCCCCTGAAGCGCCGCGACGCCCACGAGGACGAGACCGACGTTGAGGACTCCTCGGCCTGCTCGCGTCGACCCTGCGGCGCGTAATTGAACGAGTCCCAACAGGGCACACCACCACCCTACCGCGAACACACTGCTGCTCAGCGCGGCCACCACGTCACTTCTGGCGAGTTCCTCTCCGATCTGATTCTCCCTGAGGACGGAAACCAGCAAGCCTACCGACGTCACGACCGTCACCCAACCCAACCTCGATACATTCATGTTCCTGCTCCTTCCTCACGTCGTTATGAGGTACCTCGTTCGGCGGTCGTGACGCTACATACACACCAAGCGTCTCAACATGCACCACCGCGACAAGGCAACATAGGTCGTACGGTGTGACGCCGCTGTGACCCTGCCGCGGCCATGTTTGGCGCGTGACGACGCCGGCCACCTGGGCGTCTTTGCCTCGCAGGCGGAACATCGCAGTGAGGCGAGCGCGGCCCTGCCCCACATTCCCCACCATCCTTCAGCATGACGCTCACGTTCAGGTCAAGTGATCACGTCAGAACGTGTCTAGGATCAACACAACATACTGCTGATAGTCAGAAAACCATGACGATCAGCTCGATGGTTGCCGTCCACAAAAGGGACCGAAAGGCGCTTTGTTACAGGGCACTGAAGCTTAGATATAGAGCATTTTCAACACACCCCTTAGTTAGTATTTCATCTGCTCGGTACACTACTTGTACGTCAGGGTAGTAATGCTACCGCTAGCATCAGTTAGGGTCAGAGTTGTCCCCGTTGATTTCCAGGTGTACGAGGTGGGTTTTGCTGCATTCTTTACATCTGTGGGATTACCGTAGCATGAGTTTTCGCTACGTACGACGCTCTCGCTCGGAATAAGTGTCATAGGAGATGCCGTTCCACTTACAGTGCCCCGCTGCCACGACTTGATGACTACTGCACATGTTCCAAGGCCTCGCGCTCGACGTGCCGCCTCGTATGTGCCGTCCGCATAGAACGTATAGGCAGCGCCAGAGCCTCCGTCATTCCGCCATGAGTCTGTCTCGGGATCGTAAATGGCGCTGGTTGTCAATCCTCCACTGGTCCAGATACCGATCAATTCATCGTTAACTGCACCGGCAGCTATTTTCTCGCCACAAGCACTCATTCCACTCACCGTGCTGATTGAGATGACGATACCTCGCAAGAATCGCATCTTTACCTCAAACATAGATACTCCTTTCTTTTCGCTTATCCTTAACAGTCAAATGCTGCAAGTTCGCGGTTCGTCAAAGACATGCCGAACTTACCGCGGCCGTTGTGACGGGCCTGTGACCGCTGACCAAGAGGCTGTTTCACGGCCCCAGTGATCAGCACCTCCTGCGTACGGCGGCTTCAGTCGCTCGTCACTGCCCTACGCGTTCGTTGTGCGGCTGGTGCTTGTCGTATCTTCGACCTCCCGCCAGGGTTGCCTGCTCAACTCGAAACTCAGCGGCATACGTCAAATGTTCCTCTCGTGTCTCGCGGGATGTTGGCCACTGGAGCGGCTCTCAGATTCACAATGAGCGCTTGTAACAGTCCGTTCCTGGGCGTCCACCAAGATGCGTGTCGTGTCGGAAGAGGCTGAGAGATCAGTTGCACTGCATGCCCACCGGTTCAACTTGCCAAAGGGTGGTTCTCCCGGCTGATGAACAGATGGCTGAGGTGAGGCGGCTTCCGCAGCAAGGACAGCTTGGAGGCTGAGATGAAAGCGTTGATCGTACGAGTAGATGAGTCAGTCTCAAAACTGCCTCAGCAGGATGACCATCGCGGCAAGCTGAACGATCCCGAGGTAGTTCTCCGCGAATCGCTCGTACCGCACTACCCCGCGCCGGAACCGCTGCAACCACGCGAGCAGCCGCTCCACCACGAACCGCCGTTTCGCCCGCCGCAACGGGCGGCCATCCTGCGTCTTGGTCCGTTACGGTTGCGCGCGATCATCTCGACGCTTTCGGCGGCCAACTGCTCATCCAGCAGATCGCTGTCGTACGCGGTGTCCCCGATCATTCGCGCAGGGTGATCGAGGCCGAAGGCAGCGTTGAGAGTGCTGTGGACCAGGGTAACTTCATGCGGGGCAGCAGGGGCAAGGTGCAGAGCGACAGGTAGACCATGGCGGTTGCTCCCCTTGCCTCGGGGACCGTAAGCGACAGCAGAGCCCCCCTTTTGGCGGGCACAAAGCAGCCGAGGGTATTCCACTCGTCGAGCTTGACCTGCCCGCGCTCGACCAGATCCTTGTACAGCGCTTGCAGGATGCGGTAGAGCAGTCCGGAACGCACCCACTGCTGGAAGCGGCGGTGGCAGGTCAGGTCTGGTACGGCGGGAACCGCGCAGGGAGGTCTTTCCAGCGCGCTCCCGTTTGCAGGGCCCACAAAACGCCTTCGAGGACGAGTCGGTCGTTCTGGCGGGGATGTCCGGTGGCCTTGGGTGGTGGGAAGAGAGGTTCGACGAGCTTCTATTGCGGCTCGGTCAGTTCCACGCCTTCAGCGTGACATCACGCCCTGAAGGGCTTTTGAGATCGTTTCATGTACCGATCGACCATCAGTCTAACGATTTTTTACAAACACTTCATCAATTGAGCGGACAGCGTTTTTTGAATCATGGCGACTTGAGGAATGGCCAGCATGTTTAATGTCAGGCTACTATTCTGAAATCTTTTCGAGTTTCCAAGTATATAACGAGCCTCCCACGGCGAAGGTTCCTTCCATACGGTCGTTTGCATCGTTCATTCTATTTTGAAATACATCGGCATAGTCTGACGTAGCCCAGATTAATCCCAATGGGCCGAGCATTCCGTCCCACACATTTTTTATTTCTGAACCTGATGGAGTCGGACACTTTTCCTGAGCCACTTCATTCATGCCTTTTACAGCTTCCGTAGACCACCCGAGTGAGGCGCCATAGTGATTGGGCTGTCTTGATGTATCGATATATATCCATTTGGCACTGTTGCCGACCACTGTGGGAATATCTCGCACAATCGTCTTTGGTATAATAGTGCAGTCTCCGTCCTTTCCCGATATAGAATAACTCGCAGTACCGTTTACAAGTGTATACTCCACAAACTTTGCCCCTGGATCTGAGCCTTCCTTGAGCGCATATAATACGTTAGCCGTCATCTCTCTTTTAGTGCCTTCCGGTCCTACATTAACCGCCTTAATCGTTCCCGACCAGCCTGCAATCTTGTAGTGACTAACATCAATGGTTGTGGATTGGGTTTTGCTTGCCAGGCCGATGGACATATATGTCTCGAGTTTAGGCCATTCTTTATTAAATCCCGAGAGTTTAACAGTAGCCTTGCCCGTCTCTTTGACAAGGTTGTCCTGCGTTTGAAGTCCTGTCGGAGTCATCTCGTCTCTCGTGGTATAGGTTGTCTTGGCGACCCCTTGCACGTCAGTTTTTACGCTCGCCACCGAAAGCGTTCCGTTTTCATCGAGTACTTCATCCAAAAACCAACTGCTGTCAAGACCCGAATAAGAACTGGTCGTGGGGACAGGGCAGTTTAGCATCTGCAGTACGGCCGACACTCGTGGCGTTATCATGCCAGTATCAAACTTTGCTGTTGCAATCAGCTCACTCTGGTACGGTTTGCCTTCAAACCTTCTCCAGATTGAGTATGGACTGGCGTCTACTCGGACACTCGTGTTAAAGAGGACTGAATTAATACACGCGGCGGCTATGTTAGTCGTCGCCATTTCCTTTAGATTTGGAGGAGATATACCAGTAATGTCCTTGACCAGCGACACAATTCCCTTGATTGCGCCCCCGGCAGCAGCGACTTCCTTCAATCCCCCAAGAATTGCACCAAAGTTCTGCGTCTCAAGCTGCTGAGCTGCCATCAGCGCCGGAGCTGCAACATCCTCATTGTCTCGTGCCACGAGCAACAAACTCAGATTGAGCAGTTCCATCTGCAACGGGTCAAGGTACTCATCACCCCAGACCGGGTCTGGGGCAGCACTCCCGTTGCGTCTCGCCCGCTCCTGCCCAAGTTTAAACACGAACTTAAGAAGACGCTCGTCAGGCTCGACCTCTGCCTGAAAAGGCAGGTCGCCGACTCGAGAAGCAATGTACGCCTGGGTGAGTGGACTCTGCCCGTCGATCCCGACAAAGCCGAGGGACGCGACGTGTTCGGCCCAGGCCGTCGCAGGGACCAACAGCCCGTTCTGAAAGCCGTTAGCGAGGAAATCTACCTCAAAGTCGTACATCACAGCCGGCGTCTGAGCGACCAACGAGCTCGTCTCGGCAGATATGGACGGCGTCAGGCCGACGTCACTGAGAATGCCGAGAATGTCCTCCCTGACTTTCGCCCGGTCGCCAACATGTTCGTACAAACGCTGTGTGGTGTTGGAGGAAGTTCCCCCTGGTATTTCCTGTGGTGGTTTCACGGTGCAGGCGCTTACACCGATGAGCGTCAGGCTAAGCGTCAACTTCGTCCAAGTCTTCATGCCATTCCTCCTCGCTCTTTGACGACTTCCCTCCGCCAGAGCCCACCCTTATGCTCCCCTCGGGCTGTGACGACGATGTGACAGCCGTGGGCGTGGAGCCACCTATCCCGCCTGCCTTCTGCCTTTCAACCGTACGCAGCTCCCCTTGTGGCCCCGTCACAGGTAGGTCACAGGGACCTGGGTAAGGTTCGCGCATGACGAGATCCACTCCTTGGCTTCAAAGATGTGCGGTGGTGTGGCTGACAGGACTGCTGTGTGCTTGTAATGGCCCTGTGACCGCTCCTGGCAACGGCAATGGCGGCGCGGTCGACGACCCGCCTGACAACACAGGAGACATGCCTCGCTCTTACGCAGGCCGGTGGGAGGGCACGATCACCTACACCGAACGCGGCACCGCTCCATGGGACGTTCCAGCTGGCCAGACCGGTTCGGGTAAGCGGCAGCTCGGCGCGACTGAGACCTACCGGGTGATTGGCTCGGAGCAGCCGCAGAACGGGACGGCGGGTGTTCTGAGCATCAACCTGCGCCTTGAACGTGATGCCAATACGACGTACTCGGATGTTGGCCTGCTAGAGGAACAAGTTCAGGGCACCTGTCCCGGTTCGTCTCAAGTCCAGGTCATCCAGCGCACCCTGGACGGCCGCGACATTCAAGTGAGCAACGCGAGCACTGAGCCGATGGATGGACGGCTGGTCATCAGCGCCGACACCGCTCCACAACCAGGACCCGACACGTACTGGGTAGATTTCACTCCAGAGACAGTCACGATGAAGGGCACCGAGAAGATCACCATGGTGACTGAAAAACTCTGTCCTGGAGGCACAAAATCCGACAGCTCGTACTCGGGGCCAAGCGCGGTCGGGTACGGCCCTCAACCCATGAACGTACGTGGTAACGTCCCCGAAGGGGACGTTGAAGTCCTCAAGGGAACATATGACCTGAGGAACACGTTCTTCCGCGGCATCAACACGAGCGTACACGTCGAGTGGGAGCTTTACCGAATTTCAGAGTAGCTCAACGCGTTCCAGCTGCCCCACACCGAGGTGTCGACAGGCTTCACCATACCCAGCGGCACCTGGGAACACCCGTTGCGCACAGGCTCAAGTGGCCAGCGCCGCCGCTGAGCTCTTGCGTTCACCCTTTGAGGTACAGACGAGCGGGGCAACTCAAGCTCACATCACAGTACCAGTGCATTTTCGCAGTTCCATCCGACTGAGGCACATGCCTGCAGGCAATGCTCAGGAGGGGCAAGCGTACAAAATAGCTGGACACACCGCTTCTCGTCGCGTTCGCTGTTCCCGACGCGGTGGTTGTGCGGGCCCAACGAGGGATCAGGCGAACCGACGATCAATGCGTTCAGCGAGTCTGAGTCTGAAGAGCGAGCGTCCTCAACCTGCGGCGTCACGTACGTTCACCAGAGGTGTAGCTGCAATCCGCCAGCGTAACCAGAGCGCAGTCCTGTGGACTGCGCTCTGGTTACGCTCCTCTCCTCATGGCGTAGCGCACGACGTGGCGGGAGCCTGGAAGACCGTAGAGGCAATGGGGATGCGCGGCACGTTCGTCAGCGAAGATCAGAACGTCACGCTGGTCAGATCCCAGGTCATCCGAACGGAGCCGTCATCCGTCGGTCCTTCGTGGACGCCCCGCAAATGTGCGGCGTCGTCGGAGTGGCGCTGCTGCTCTTCGGGTAGATGAAAGATAAATTGAGGTAAGGCTGGCGCTGACGTCGGCGTCGCGCTCTCCCTACCGTCCTGCCCTCGGCAAGTTATAACGCCCTCTACGCGTCCCAGCGCGTCGGCTGGGAAGATGATTCCCGAGTAGTCAGCGCCAATCCCGGCTGCGTTGATCAGGAGTTCCCCTCGGGCGCCCGCAATGATGGAAACTGTTCGTGGGAGGTCGAGCGTGCATCCTGGTGGCGGCGTCACACCGTACTGCGTGTCTAATGAGGCGAACGCAAGGTGATAGCTGCTGCGTTCGGGTTCGCTGGGTTCGAACCGCACGTGCGCCATCAAGCGGTAGCTGTCCTCAGGGCGCTTGGCGGTGTGAAGTATGGTGACGGTCCCGACGTATGCTTGCGCTTCGTACTGGTTGACCGACAGCAGGCGCAGATCCGGTTGTAGACGCTGATCTGACGTGAAGGTCAGACGGTATGCGCTCGCTTTTGGCCAGATGCCTGCCACTTCGACACTGATGGCGACAGGGGCGTTGCGTTGATTTTCAAACCACCAGTACTCCTTTGGGGTGGTTTCGGGCGCAGCGACGAAATGGACGACCGCCTGTCCGTCCGTGGTGACGTGCCCGTCCGTTGTTTGGAGGTGGCCATGTGGTGTCTGACCTTCCGGTCCTGCCGTCCATTTGATTTGCATGCCCGGGTACGCGTCGCGGGCAGGGATGGAGCAGGCGGCCTGCTCGGCTACGTGCAGGAGGGACGACGGAAGGTGTTCGCTGGAAAAATGAATGTGTGCGGTCAGATCTGTCTCGGACAGCTGGGTGGTTCCGGCGTACCACAGTTCGGGTGTGTGCGAGGTCAGATCAACTCGGGTCATAGCGAGGCGCGCAGTAGCGCAGAGCGTTGAGCGTTGTACCTCGTGCGCGCTCTGGTCGGGCACGGCAAGTTTAAACAGTGCCCCCAAGCGGTGATGAAACCGTACCCACGGCGCAGCTTCCGGAAATGGGGACGCCGTGTCATTTCCAGCGGCGAGTAGCGCTTTGTTGAGGAGCATCAGTTGTAGGCCGTCCAAATGCCGCTGATCGATTGTCCTCGCGTCCCAGCGGGCCTTCACGAGCGCCGCGGCCATGTCGTCAGGGGTTAGGGCGTCCTGGGTGATCAATGAACGAATCCGTTGATGCAGTCGTGCCGGCGTGATGGGCGTGGCGTCATTGAAGACGTATCCCAGCGCCGTCGCTTCAGCTGCCCACGATTCAACCGTGACGCCTGTGCCTTGGTCGAGCGCTTCGGCCACCAGTGGTGCGTCCCAGGACGCGGCGCGCTCGTCAACGTCAGCGACGCGGCCGGGAGTAGGAAGTGAACCAAGTGTCAAGAAGGCGCGCTCAAGCTCGTCCTGCTTTTGCGGTCTCGAGAGACGCTCGAGCTGCCCCGCCCAGGTGACCGCTGAACGATAACTGACCGGTTGCGCGAGGTCGATTTCGTTTGTGATGCTGGGCGGAGGCACGGGTGCGCACGAGGTAAGGGCCGCGAGGCTCAGCGTGGCAGCGGCACGCCAGGATGAGTTGTTACAGAGGCGGGGGCGGGGAGCCACCTCCAAAGGCACGTTCGGTGTCATGAGGTCACGGTAAGCGTGCCGTTGTGACTCAGATGTGACGTTCTGTGCACGCCGGCGCACCCTCGGTGTGTCCACGACTCTGGGTGCTGAGGTGATGTGGAAGGACCCCCTGGGACCTTGAAGGCGGTGTACTCTCGCGATGGACGCCTGAACGGGCCTGACACGCTGAACTTTAGAAGGTGACGACCCGCCCACAGCGTTTTTCGGTCAAGGAGACCCGCCGAGATGTTCATGCAGATTGAGGCGCATGAGGACGTTCGTCTCGGCGTAGCCGAGCTTCAGGTACAACGCTCTGGCACCGTGGTTTTGCCCGAAGACGTGCAGGGTGATGCTGCTCGCGCCGAGCGCGGCGGCTTCTTGTCGTAGCAGCTCGAAGGCGCGGGTGGCGTAACCGCGTCTTCGAAACGCGGCGTGCACGCTCACGTCATAAACGAAGACGGTCAAGCGCTCCGCAGGGCCACGCATACCGAACCACAGCACGCCGACCTTGGCGTTCACGCTTGGGTCATACAGGTCGTACAGAAACTGTCCTGGTGTCGCGGTGCCTTGCGGCAGGAGCGCCGCGAACTCCTTGTGCGCCAGTGCCGCGGCCGTCGCCTCGGGCCACTCTCCATTCTGGACTTTCTCGTGTGCGTACTCAGTGATTGAGGCGGCAAGGAACGCCTCGAACGAGGATGCAGTCATCGGTGTCAGTTCAACCACATGGTCTCCTCTTCCCCATGCCAGGGAGCGCATTTCAGTGTCGGGTCAGTTAGACCCCTGCCGTACCTGGTCGATTGGGTGTACAAGGCTCTTCCCGATTCGTTTGAGGCGGGCTGTTGAAGTGAAACTCGGTGACCGGCTTACGCGGTAATCCGCCTGGTTTCTCGATTCCAAGGCGCCACGCACCCTACGACCAGCCGGGTGTGGTTGCTTGCCGGTACCGACGGGACCTCCGAGGACTTGACGTCTTCGTACGGAACGCTGTAGGAACTCGTCCACGAACCATCAACTCCTTGATCACGCGAGATCGACAAGCTGAAGCTCAGCGTTTGTAGATGTCGCTGACGATCAGCCAGGTTCCTGCCGCGTTCCTCTGCCAGATGAACATGAAGGTCAGTTCGCCCTTGGTGTCTGAAGTTCTCAGCCGGGCCAACTGTACGGCTTGGTCCCCTGTGATCTTGACGTCCGTGGTGTCGATGGTCCAGCGGGCAGCGGTTGACGCGTCATAATAATTGGCGATGTTCGTGCGTCCGGTGGCGACAACGCGGAACAGTCCGAGGCTGTTGAGTTCAATGATCGACGCGTCAGGAGCGTAGAAGCGCGCGATACTACGGTGGTCTCCGCGATTGTAAGTGCGGACCAGGTTCTGGGTTTGACGCTCGAGGACCGCGCGTGACGTAGATGACGCGGCGCCTCCTGCCTGGGCGCCCGAGGACGTCATGACGATCGTGAGGATGAGCATACGCGCGGCAAGGGCGATTCGATGACGGCCGTCTTCTGTTAGCACGCGCTGACGGTAGTCGGGGGTATGTGACGGTGCTGTGACCAGTCTTCGAGAACGCGCGTATAGTCTCCTGCCGTCTCGACCGCGGGCGTCCCACAAGACTCAGTTGTGACAGACCCGCGCCGTTGCCTAGTTACCGTAGCAGAGCTCAAACGAGGCGCGAGCGCGTCTCGTGTACGTCACAGGCGTCGTGTCTTTGCTCTGATTCCGATACATCCACACGGCTCGCCGCTCGGCGGCACGATCTACAAGCGCTGCGAGTGCTGTTCCGGCGAGCGGTCACACCTCCGTCACATGGCGCGCGCGATCTTGGTCGAGCTCGTGCGCGCCAGACGGTGTGACTCGACTGACCCGGCCATTTCGTCCGGTTTGAAGCCCCAAGCTCAGGAGTCAACTGTGAAGATCCTCTTGCCCATTCAGCCTGCGTCTGGACACTACCACCCGCTCGCCCCGCTCGCGCGGCAACTCCTGCTTCGTGGTCACGACGTCAAGTTCGCCACTTCGGCGTCATTCGCGCCGATTGTCGCACGCAACGGGTTCGACGTGCTCAGTCTTGGTCTGGACTGGCTGGAGTCCGAAGCGGGCGCCGCCTTTCCTGAAATGACAGCGATGTCGTTCGAGGAGATTCAGCAGTACATCTTCGATCATGTGTTTGCTTCCGTCACCGCCGAACGGATGGCGTTTGACATCGTGCGGCACGCGGAGGTCTGGAGGCCGGACCTCGTGGTCCGCGAGCCGTACGAGTTCGGCGGGTACATCGCCGCTCAGCAGCTCGGAATTCCACACGTCACGGCGGGAATCGGGGTGTTCTTCCCCCCGGAGTACCTGAGCACGCGGGTGCAGCAACCGCTCGATGCGCTTCGACGGGTGGTTAATTTGCCAGAGGATCCAGGACTGAGGCAGTTACTCGGAAGGGCCTACCTGCACTTCCTGCCTCCCAGCATCGCTCCCGCCCCACCCTTGGAGCGCGTGTTCGTGGCGCGCCCCCCCGTGTTTGACAGTTCGATCACTGGTGACGCAGCTCGCCTCCCCGGCTGGTGGCAGGACATGCCGTACGACCGGACGGTGCTGGTGACGCTCGGAACGGTCTTTAACCGCGCTGACGGTCTGCTCGACCGGTTGATCCGCGCCCTCGCCGACGAGCCGTTCAATGTTGTCGCGACTTGCGGACGTAACGTGGATCCCGCTTCGTTCGGTGCCCTTCCTGCGAGCGTCAGGGTAGAACCGTACGTTCCGCTTCCGTCGGTGCTGCCGGCGTGTGACGTGTTGGTGAGTCACGCGGGGTACAACACGATGGTCACCGGCTTGACCTTCGGTGTGCCGCAAGTCGTGGTTCCACTTACGGCAGACCAGCCGATGAACGCCGGGGCGATGCACACAGCCGGGGTAGCGGACGTGCTGAACCACAGCACTTTGGACGCGCAAGACGTTCGGACCGCTGTTCGACACGCGATGAACGACGTCACGATGCGGGATCGCGCCGCGTCAGTTCGTCGAGAGATCGAAGGGCTACCGGATCATGCTGCGGCCGCCGAATGGCTGACGACCCTCGCCGCTGTCGGCGTGTGAAACGCCTTCTGGTCAGCACCTATTTCACTATGGATGCAGATACAGCTGAATTTGGAGTACGTATGAAGCACATTTCGTCCCTCGGTCTGGTCCTGTTCGCCTTCCTCAGCCACGCCACCGCGGCGAGCACCGTCGCCACGCCCAAGCCCAAGGGAACTCCAGTTGTGCAGGGAACAACGCAGCTCGACGGGCAGAACGCCAGGCTCGGGCAGACCTTCACCATCGGTAAGACGTCACCGCTGAACTTCACGCTCTTGTCCGCGACGTACAGCGTCGGGCGCTTTGAGGTGGACAACAGCGTGTGGTCGCCGAAGGCGGACGAGAAACTCTTGGTGCTGCGGTTCACGGTTCAGAATCCGCAGAAGCGCGACGTCGGGTACTACTGGGGTGATGTGAAGTTCACGGCGGTAGACGCCCAGGATCGGAACTATGAAGGCGCTACGGCCATCGCTCGCCCTGGAACGACAGCGTCACTCCAAGTGACCCTCAAGCCTGCACAGAAGGTGGAGGTGACGACGGTGGTGGTGGTCCCTGCCGCTGGGCCCGTCCCCAAGTTGATTGTTCGTCGTAACGGCGAGTCGGCGGTGTTGCGGTACGCCCTGTCCGGGCAGGTTACACCGCTCGTCTCGCCCTTTGCTGACCCTGCCGACGCGAGTGGCGCAACGGCGTCACAGCGGGTACCCGTGACGCCTGGAACGTATGTCCCTCTCGAACAGTACGATGTTCGCCTCGACGAGGTTCGTGTGACGAGCGACGCTATCCAGGGCAAGACCCCCGCCGCTGGGTATAAGTTCCTCAGCGCAGTGTTCACGCTCAGAAATCCTCTCACGCGTCCCGTGAACTACTACTGGGGGAACTTTGACGTGTCCTTGCTGGACGCCGACGGTGACATGATCAAGTACAACCAGACGTTGCTCAAGGCGTCAAAGGACGAGGTCTCGTCAGGAGCGATCGGCAAGGGGGAGATGGTTCGTGTCCGCTTCTACTTCGAGGTCGCGGATGGAGCGCCGGGTGAGCGCCTCCTGCTCAGCGACCGGAGGGGACGGACGTACGCGTTCGACGTCCGATCGGTGGGGTCACGCTGATGATACGCGCCGTTCATGCGCAGGCCCTGGACGCCTGTACCGTCGAGGCTCAAGTGGCGGGCGCGCCTCCTCTGGCAGGAATTCGAACCTTGGCATGCCCTCTGGAGTTAGAGCGACGTCGGGAGGCACGGTGAGGCCGGCCAGGGCGTTCAATGATACGTCGTTGACCGTGGCGCTTCTTCACACGTCTTCCGTACATGTGCCGACGTTCGACGCGTTGTTCAGCGAGATCGCCCCCGGACTGCTTCTTCGGCACTTCACGCGTGAGCATCTGTTGGACCTGGCCGTGAAGCAGTCGGACCGACCGGCCCTCGTGGCGGGCGCCGTACGCGCAGTCGTAACGGAAGCGGCATGCGCCGCTTCCATCGTGTTGTGCACGTGCTCGACGATCGGCGCGTACGCCGAATCAACCCAGGGCGTTCGTGTCGTCCGGGTGGACCGCCCTATGTCGCGTCACGCGGTGAGGACGGCGGAACGCGTCCATGTGATTGCGACGTTGCGTGACGCGCTTCCGGCGACGCTGTCGTTGCTTCATGAGGAGGCCACGCAGGTCGGACATGACGTTCGCGTCACGTCGTCCGTCGTGCCCGACGCTTGGTCAACTTTCCTGTCGGGTCACCTGGATGACTACCTTGACCAGGTGGCCCGACACGTGGAGAGTGTGGCGGGTACCGTGGACGTCGTGGTACTCGCACAGGCGAGCATGGCTGGATCACTCGCTCTGCTGAACATCGAAACGCCCGTGCTCACCAGCCCACGTCTTGCTGTGCGCGAGGTCGTTCGGCTCGTTGGTCCTGAAGGGCCGTACGAGGTCACGGCGCACGGCTCGTTATGAAAGGCCGCCGGGAACCGCGTGGCCCTTCTGGGTGGTTCACGCCGCGTCAATCGCGCTTGATCGAGTCCGCGAGACGTCTGAGCCGTCCGGCTTCGTCTTGATTGAGCAGGGCGTCGGCGTCCCGCGCTGCTTGACGCAGGAGCGGCGCGGCCCGCGCGGATTCACCGCCACTCATCCACAGTTGGGCCACACGCGCGGGATCTGCTCCGCGGGACTCGAGACTGGCGGCGGCGGCGCGGCTGAGCCAACGGCGCACGCTGACGGGTGTGTCCGCGTCGAAGGCTTCGAGCACGACGTCGTGTTCGAAGCGGAGGCTCGTGACGAAGGCGGCGGCGTTGAGTGCCGCCAGTGCCTGCGTAAGGACGTCTGCCCCGACGCCAAGCGTGGTGATGAGGGCGTCCTCGTCCACGTCGGGTCCGGGGATCACCAGCGCGCGTCCCACGGTGAGGGCGACGGGTGAGAGTTCGCTGGCGCGTCGTCGGATCATCTCCCAGTGCACCGCCGCGTGGGAAGTCCGTTTGAGGGCGTCGTCGATCGTGCCTCCCTCCGTGAGGTACCTCAACGCCTAAAAAATGTACTGCGGGTTCCCGTGGGTGCTGGCGGCCACGAACGCCCGTGCGTCGGCTGACATGTGGGCGTTCACGCCGTCAATCATGTCGCTGACATCATTGGGTGCGAGTGGGCCGACGTCGATGAGGACGGCCGCGCCTTCCTCGACGACCTCCATCACGGAACGCTCGACCTTGACGTTCTGTCCCCAACGCAACGCGTTCACGCTCCGCGGAGCGGACCCATCGACTCTCGGGAACATGCGGGCCGCGCGGTACCGGGCAATGTCGATGCTGGCTGAATCGTAGTAGTGCAGGTTGTCCAGCACCACTGCCGCCGCTCCTCGGTTGGCCTCCTCGAAGAGGAGGTGGATGGCCTCGAAGAGTCGTTGTCGGTCCTGCTCGTCAGTCAGTGGTGGAAGAGGGCGGGACCGAAGTTCCGGAGTGACGCGGGGTAGCTCATCCCACACCCAGCCGGGCAGATCAAGGTTGGGACGTCCGCGCCGAGCGAATGTGCCGAGCGTACGACGCGAACGGAACACCCACGTCGCCTGGCCTGCCGTGAAGGACGATCGTGTTGCCGTGTAACGCCACGAACTCCCGCATCAGTCGGGACTTGCCAATTCCGCCGTCTCCACGCAGGAAGATGCCGAGCCCTGATGCCCAGGCGTCGTGCATGCGCGCCCACACATCCGCAGGTCCGACAAATCGCGACGACCCGAGACGTGGCCCCGGTATCGGTGGTTGCGGGCGAGTCGTGCTGGATGACAAGTGGTCACGAGTCAGGTCGTGGGCGAGTGAGAGGGTCTCGTCGAGTGGCGCCGTACCGAGCACGTCTCGCAGCAAGGTTCTGCAGTTGTCGAACGCGCGTAGTGCCGCGGCGCGGTCACCCAGCATAAAGTGAAGGCGGATGACGAGGCGATGCGCATCTTCACTGAGCGGCTCAAGTGAGAGCGCCCGTTGCGCGTACACCAAGGCGGCGGATAGGTCACCCATCGTCATCCGGTGCAGGGCGAGCCTCGTCGCGGCGTCCCGCCGGAGTCGGGCAAGCCGTTCCCGTTCGATCCTGAGCCACTCGTCGAAGTCCGGCGCGTCAGCGAAGTCGAAGCCTTCGAGCAACTCACCGTGGGTGTCGCTGAACTCGTCAAGTCGCTCCTTGAGGTAAAGCTCCTGGAAGCGCACGACGTCCACATCGACCTGAGGTCCAAGGTGGATGACGTCCGCGCCTTCAACGAGACCTTGGGCGGCGCTAAGGCGAAGCCGCCGTAACAACTGCCTCATGTTGGCGCGAGCGGCGCGCTCACCACTGTCCGGCCAGAGCCAACCTGTGAGTCGGTAATTATGGACGGCGCCGCCCAAAGCGAGATACGTGAGTACCGCGGCCGTCCTGCGCTCGAGGCGAATGAGCCCAACCGGTCGGGGTGGACAGGCTCGCGTGGCCGGTCGTTCTCAACGTCCGAGCCCGAGGAGAGAACCCGTCCGTTCCGCCCGAAGTCACGCGCCTTCCGGGCGGGTCAGGTCGCTCAGCAGGTCGCGAAGTTGCCGCTCGGCTGTGACGCCCATGACGTACTCCGCGAGACGGACCGGGTCCGCAAAGTACCGCCGCTCGCCGGTCTTGGGGTGGGTCACGCAGGCACGCCAGCGTCCCTGGAACAGGTCATGCAGGCCAATGGACGTGTCGACGTCCCGTTCCTGCCACACCCGCACAACGAAGATCGATTGGGGTGAAAGGGTCACGACGTCACCGTGGAACGCAGCCCTGAACGCTCGGCCAGCGGCAGTGAGGGAAGGCGTTGTCTGAACATGCCGCGAGTGTCGTCGAGCTCCTGTGACGTGTCTGTGACGCCCAAGGACGCTGTGCGTGACTGGACGCGGCGCGTTCAGTGTGCGCTTCACGTCCCAGTCACACGTGGGTCACACGGCTCGACGTACGTTGACCCCGCGGTTGTGGTCGGGCAGGTTGACCTCGACTTCGCGTCCAGGAGACATCATGACGAACAACGCTCAATTCAAAGTCGCCCTCGTGACGGGCGCCAACAAAGGCATCGGTTTCGAGATCGTACGGCTACTCGCTCGACGAGGACACAAGGTGCTTCTCGGCGCGCGGGACGAAGCCCGCGGTCAGGACGCCGTGCGTGAGTTGCAGCGCGAGGGTCTCGACGTCTCCCTTCAAGTCCTGGACGTCACGGACGCGGAGAGTATCCGCGCGGTCACGCGCCGAGTGCACGTGGAGTTCGGACGGTTGGACGTCCTCGTGAACAACGCAGGGATCATCCATCCTCGCGACGGCCTCGTCAGCGCCGTCAGCGACGATGTTGTCCGGAGCGTTATGGAGACGAACTTCTATGGCGCCCTCAACCTGACTCGGGCGTTACTGCCCCTGCTTCGCCGCGCAGAGCAGGCCCGGGTCGTCAACGTCTCCAGCCCACTCGCGTCCCTCACCCACAACAGCGACCCTGCGTGGGAGCTCGCGTCGTTCAAGATGCTGGCCTACCGCACCTCCAAGACGGCCCTGAACGTCTTCACCGTGCAACTCGCGTATGAGCTCAGCGGCACCGCACTCAAGGTGAACGCCGTCGCTCCCGGGTACACCCGGACGGACATGACCGGCCACGCAGGACACCTCACGCCCGCCGAGAGCGCCGCCCTTCCCGTGTGGCTTGCCACGGTCGGCCAGGATGGCCCCAACGGCGGCTTCTTCGACAACGAAGGACGCGTGCCCTGGTGAGCGCCGCGGCCATGAGTGACGCCGCACACCCATCCCATGAACCTGAAAGGACACCGTCATGCTCCGCACGCCAGTAACACCGCACCCTGAGGAGGACGACCTGCGCGCGCTAAGCGACGACTTCACCGACGCCAAAGCGACCGCGAGATGGCTTCGCTATGAAGTCGAGGAAGGGTGGCCGGATCAGGTGGTCAGCCAGTGCGTCCACGAGCCCCTCGGGCAACTGGCGTGGACCCTGCGGCCCAGCGTGTGGTACGCCCCACTGCGGGGACCACTCATGTACCGCTGGGTCGATGGTGACTTCACGGTCAGCACCCGCGTCCGCGTGCAGGACCAGCATGGCGTCTTTCCAGCCCGGTTCGGCTCCCTCGCTGGGCTCATGCTGCGCGCGCCGACCTCGGCGACTCCCGCGACGTGGCACCGCACGCTCGACAACTACGTCGTGCACGCGGCAGGGGTCGCCAGCGGGCCTCCCGGGACGAACCCTGCGATCGAGATCACCACCACCCGCGACGGTCACTCCGGCCTGGAGTGGTACGCTGGCCACGCCGACTGGGTCGAGTTACGTCTCGCGCGCGTCGGAAGTACCGTGGCGCTCCTCCACCGGTTCGAAGGGGCGGCCTGGACGCTGACGCAACTGAACGCGGTGGCACGATGGGGGTCCTGGGACTACCAGGGCAACGGACTACTCGTCCGTCCGGACCTGCCGCGTCGCGTACAGGTCGGCATCACGGCAATGGCGGACTGGGGCGTGATCCTCGGTCACCAAGGCCGAGGATTCGACAACGAGTACTTCACGAGCCCGGCGACGTTCAACGACGCGCTGCTCGACCCTGTCGAGGGTGGACTCGTGGCCCTGTTCGACCACGTAGACTTCCGCCGCCTCCACGTGCCCGAACGGTGGCAGCGCCTTGACCTCAACCGGGACGTGACGCCTCAGGACTTGATCGAGCTCATCGTAAATGGCGACCACGACAGTCGATGCGGCGTGGGCCGCGCTGACGGCGCTTAAAGAGATGCTCGACGCGCGGAGGCGCGGGCATCATGGGAAGGTTCGTCGTCATCCGCACACTTCTGACGCGGGTGACGTTCCTGAAGGTGAGGGCGAGAAGCTATCGAGAAGACCGGCACGGCGTTCCCTGCGGACGTGTCAAGAGTGAGGTGCAATGATGGGAAGCGTCGAGGATCACAACCAACGAGCCTGGAATCAGATTGCGTCAATGGGCGGACCGTACGCGCGGGCCGTGTCGCCGGAAGAGGTGTCGGCGGCCCGCGAAGGCCGTTGGGACGTCACGGTGACCGAGACGAAGCGCGTTCCGCGTGCGTGGCTGCCCGCCGTGGCTGGACTGGACGTGCTGTGCCTCGCGAGCGGTGGAGGCCAGCAAGGCCCACTCCTCGCCGCGGCGGGAGCGAACGTCACCGTACTCGACCTGAGTGAGGCCCAGCTCGGTCTTGACCGGCACGTCGCGGAGCGTGAGGGACTTCCGCTTCGGACCGTGCAGGGCAGCATGACGGACCTGAGCGTGTTCGCCGACGCGTCCTTCGACGTCATCATCCACCCGGTCGCGACGCTGTTCGTCCCGGACGTGATGCCCGTGTGGAAGGAGGCCTTCCGGACACTGCGAAGGGGCGGACGACTCGTGGCGGGCTTCATCAACCCGCTGATCTACATCTTCGACCGGCAACTCCTTGACGCTTCCGGGACGCTTGAGGTGCGGTACCAGGTGCCGTACGCTGACGAGACGCAACTCCCACAAGAAGTGCAGGACGCATACCGACGGGACGCGGCGCCCTTCGAGTTCAGCCACACCCTCACGACGCTGATCGGTGGCCAGACGGACGTCGGCTTCGTCATCGCGGGTCTGTACGAGGACGCGTACGATCCGGCACTCAACGAGCGGATTTCCAAGCACCACCCGACGATGATCGCCACGCTCGCGCTCAAGCCCTGATCCCTCGGAGCGCGGTCACGTCAGCGTGCCGCGTTCAGCTCATGGACGCTGGTGAGGGGGCGCCCTCATGCCCGCGGAACCGCATCACGTTTACCGAGGGCGCTACAGCGTGACTCGCAGGAGCGCTCTGTCATTCGTCCGGGACACCCCATGACGCACCGACGATGACACGGGCTTCCCACAGGGCGTCCCACCGCGATTGGTGGCGGCGCGCGGCCTCACTGAAGTGACGATGCGTCATGAGGGCGCACTCGACGTTCCCGACCGCTCGGTCCCGCACCACCCCGAGTGGCATACGTGACGAAGGGCCCCGAACGAACTCGAAGCCGGCGTCCTCAAACAAATGCTGCGTCGCGAATTCGGTCGCGGCGCACAGGACCGTCCGTTGCAACTCCAACTCACCGCAGGCGTGAACGTAGGTGCCGATCAGCAGCGAGCGTAACAGGCTGTATAACCGGCGGTGCTGATACGCAGACGGTCGCGTGGCGAGGCGGCCAGCGAACGCCACGCGGTCGAACGGCACGTCGTCCAACGTGTGCGTCAGAGCCTCGGCAATGTCCGGCCGTCCGGCGGCGTACCCATCTCCGGGCAACGAGAGTCCGTACCGCGCGCACACGTCGTACCGGACCAGCCGGAACGACGCGACGATCCCGAATTCGTGATGCTCCATGACCACGTGATCAGCAACGAAGTCATACGTGTCAAGCGGAAGATGCGTCGCTTTGTGCCGCGCGCTGTACGCGTCAAGCCGGAAGGAGACGAGCCGCTCGAACCACCAGCGTGTCACTTCGTCCTGCCAGGCCCTCGACGCTTCAGACAGAACGACGATCCGCAAACCCCACGAGGGATCGGGGTCGGGTTTCATCGGCGCGCCGTCACCATGTGCATGGTGATGCTCGCGAAGAACCGCCCGCCGTCGTGCCTGGCGCGCAGGTCCTCCCGCCACGCGAACACCTCGGCGTGCGTGAGCCGCCCGGCGTCACGCGCGGACCGTTCGAGCGCGTCAAACACCAGAAGTCGACGGGCAAGACGTTCATCCCGGGTGCTGAACGCAAATGACTCGACAGACACATCCCTGAAGCTGGCGTCCTGCAGGTACTCGGTGAGTCGCCGGCCCGCCATGCCATTGCGGAGCGCGTCGGTCACCGCGACCGAGCGCAGGACGCGTTCCACATGCGGCAGGGACGTGTTGACGGACAGGGAGGCAAAGTCACTTTCAAGCAGGACGACCCGCCCGCCAGGTTTGAGTACCCGGTGGAACTGCCGCACGGCGGACAAGGCGTTGCTGACGTGCAGGAGAAGCCGCTCCGCCCGGACCGCGTCGAGCGCCTCGTCCTCGAAGGGAAGGTCCTGCGCGTCCGCGTGAAGGGGATATACGCCCGCGTCGAGAACGCCCGTGGTGACATACGCGGCGGTGAACTCCGCGTCGTTGTCGACCGCGTACACCCGCCCGGTCGGTCCGACCAGCCGGGCGAGGGCGACGGCGTCCACGCCGGTCCCAGCACCCACGTCGGCGACACGTTCACCGCCACGCAGCGCGAGTGCAGCAAAGGAACGACGCTTGACGTGCTCAAGGACGTTTTGCGCGTCATGGAGATAGTCGAAAGAAGCGTGACCGGCATACGTCGGAGATAAGGCGGCGCTCTTGACCATAAGGATCCCTTCTCGCGCCCTCGGGAGGCGCCCGACTTACTGCGAGCAGCTTCGGGTCGGAACGAAGTGAAGTGAAGTGAACGAGGGGTGCTGACACGAAGGCCGTCAACGTCGCAGGTCGTGATGACGACCCTCACGTGGTTGAGGCGCAGTACGCCGACACTACGTCCGCGCCTGTGACGACCGTGTGACAGATTCATCACGTATGAGGTGGCGGCAAGTGTCCGTCACAGCATCGTCACAACGCGCTGACTAAGGTGATGCCGCGATTCCTGTTCGGGCCTGGCGGCTGGTCCTTCGATGACGAGGGACAGCCCCGTGAGGCTCGTGGTCAGGTTGATGCTGGAGGTTCCATGAAGAAAGCGCACGCCCTGATTCCGTTTCTGCTGCTGACGTTCGCCGCGGCAGCCTCACCATCGAGCACCCTCGTGATCATGGAAAGCTCGGATGTCCCGACCCTCGATCCCGCGCAGAGCTACGACACCGGTTCTGGCGCGTTCGTCGAGAACATCTACGAGACGCTGCTGCAGTACAAGGGCAACAGCCTCAAGGAACTCACGCCGCTGCTCGCGACGGACTACAAGGCCAGCAACGGTGGCAAGACCTACACGTTCACGCTGCGCAAGGGCGTGAAGTTCCACAGCGGCAACACCCTGAGCTGCGACGACGCCGAGTACACCTTCCGGCGCATCCTCGTGGTGAACAACGCGGAAGGACCGATGTGGTTCCTGGCGGAGTCGCTGCTGGGCACCAGCAAGAACGCCAACGACGACAAGAGCGTCACCTGGGACAAGATCACCAAGGCCGTCGACTGCAATGCGCAGGGTCAGCTGGTGTTCAACCTCGTCAAGCCCGACCCGACGTTCCTCGCGAAGCTGGTGTTCCAGGCGATGGGCATCGAGGACAAGAAGCACGCCGTCAAGATCGGCGAGTGGGACGGCACCGAGAAGACGTGGAAGCAGTGGGTCGGCAAGAGCCTCAACGACAGCGCGATGAGCGAGCAGCCCAGCGGGACGGGCGCGTACCAGCTCGTGCGGCGTGACGCGAACAACGTCATCCTCAAGGCCTTCCCCGGGTACTGGGGCAAGAAGCCCGACATCGAGAACGTCGTTGTGCAGCGCGTCCCCGAGCAGGCCACGCGCCTCGAGGCGTTCAAGCGCGGCGACGCGGACCTCATCGAGACGGGCCCGCGCGGCGTGCTCGAACAGCTTCGCGGCGTTCCGGGCGTCGTGGTGGAGGACGACCTGCCGAGCGCCGCAGCCAGCACGATCTTCATGAACCAGAAGATCAACGACCCGAAGGCGCTCGGCAGCGGCAAGCTCGACGGCAAGGGCATTCCCGCGAACTTCTTCAGTGACGTCAACGTGCGGCGTGGGTTCAGCTACGCCTTCGACTACGGCCGCTACATCAAGGAAGTCCAGCAGGGCAAGGGCAAGCAGCGCACCATGGCGCTGCCCGAGAGCTTCCCCGGGTACGACGAGAACGTCAAGAAGTACACCTTCAACCCCAAGCTCGCCGCGGACTACTTCAAGCGCGCGTGGGGCGGGGAGCTGTGGAAGAACGGCTTCGTCCTCAACGCGAACTACCGCGCGGGCAGCATCGCCGCGCAGACGGGGATGGAGCTGCTCAAGTCGTCGCTGGAGGCGATCAACCCGAAGTTCAAGGTCAACATCCAGGCCAAGCAGTGGTCCGAGATGCTCAAGGACGCCGACGCCAGCAAGGAAGCCATGATCTCGCTCGCGTGGGTGGCGGACTACGCCGACCCGGACAACTTCATGTACACCTACTACAGCAGCAAGGGCTACTACAGCCCGCGCCTGAACTACCTCGACAAGAACGTCGACGCGTGGCTCGATCAGGCGCGCGCCACCACCGACGTGAAGAAACGCGAGCAGTTGTACAGCCTCGTCGGGAACCGCGCGTTCGAGACGGCGCCCGTCATCCTGCTACCCGCCGGGATCGGCTTCACCGTGCACCGTGACACCCTGATGGGCGTCGGGAAGAACACGTACAACCCCATGCGGAGCTTCTCGTACACCGGCACGTACTGGCGTGACCTGTCAAAGAAGTAACGCCAAATCCAGCGGCGGCGAACGCGTTCGCCGCCGCTCATTTTGACGAGGTCTTCATGCTCAAGTTCATCGTCGCGCGACTCGCGCAACTCCCCCTGGTACTGCTGGCCCTCACGATCCTGATCGTCGCGCTGCTCCAACTGCTCAGCCCGCAGGAGCGCGCCGTCGCCTACATTACCAACGACGCGCAGGCCCGTAACCTCGATACCGTCATCAAGCAGCGCGGCCTCGACCAGCCGTTCCTGACGCAGTACGCTGTGTGGCTCAGCGGCGCCGTCAGAGGGGACCTCGGCGTGTCCAAGGCGTCCGGCAAGCCCGTCATGACGACCATCCAGGAGCGGCTCCCCGCTACGATCGAGCTGACGCTCTTCGCCGCCGTGCCGATCATCGGGTTCGGCGTGTGGCTCGGTACGCTCTCGGCCCTGCGCCGCGACAGCGTCATCGACCAGTTCGTGAGGGCCTTCGCGGTCATTGGCTTCAGCCTCCCGACCTTCGTCCTCGGGATCGTCATGCTGGTGGTGTTCTACGGCGCGCTCGGCTGGCTGCCTGGAAGCGGCAACCTCGAAATCATCAACGTCCTGACTGTGACCGCGCCGGATTTCCACCGTTACACCGGACTTGTCACGCTCGACGCGCTGCTCAACGGCAAGATCGACGTGTTCCTCGACGCGCTGCGGCACCTTGTCCTGCCAGCCGTGACGCTCGTCATCGTCGCGAGCGCCAGCCTCATCAAGGTGATGCGTACCCAGATGCTCGAGTCCCTGCAGAGCGACTACGTCCGCACGGCCCGCGCGAAGGGGCTGGGTGACCGCGCGGTGCACCTCAAGCACGCCCGCCGCAACGCGCTGCTGCCGGTCGTCACGCTCTCGGGCTTCACCGTGATCAACCTACTGTCCGGCTCGATCATCACCGAAAGTATCTTCGGGTACCCCGGCATCGGACAGTGGGCGGCGGACGCCGCGTCCCGCCTCGACGTCCCAGGCGTCATCGGCTTCGCGCTGCTCTCCGCGGTGGTGGTGCTGGTTGTCGGCACCGCGACGGACATCCTGTACTCGCTGGTCGATCCACGCGTGAGGTACGACTGATGCGCAGCCTGTCCCTACCGCCACGGGGCTCGGCCCCCGCGAGGAGCGGCTGGTGGACGTCAAGGCCGATGCGGCGCCTCAGGGCCAACAAGGCCGCCATGGGCGGCCTCGCGCTCGTGATGATGTTCGCCCTCGTCGCGATGTTCGCGCCGCTGCTCGCACCCCCCACCGGCAACTGCGCACGCGACCTGAACGTCATGTCGTCGCGTGACGTGTACTCGCCCGTCTCGCGGGTGTTCTGGAAGGCCGTCTTCTCTGCCCCGCCCAGCTGTTACCTCGTCACTCGAGTCAGCTTCTCGGAACTGCCGAGCCCACCGCGCCGCGCCGCGCCCTTCGGGGTCAGCCGCGGGTACGACGTGTACTACGGCATCGTATGGGGCACGCGAATCACACTGGGTCTGGGCGTGGCGATCTGTCTGATCAACCTGCTCGTCGGTACGGTCGTGGGTGCGGTGTCCGGCTACTATGGCGGCGTCGTCGATCTGCTGATCCAGCGGTTCATTGACGTGTTGTTCTCGTTTCCCGGACTGGTGCTGACGGTGGTACTCGTGACCATCCTCAAGCCGAGTCTGGTGACGATCGTCCTTGCATTCACGCTGACCGGCTGGGCGACGTACGCGCGGATCGTGCGGGGCGACATCCTGCGAGTCCGCGCGCTGGAGTACGTGGACGCCGCGCGAGCGCTCGGCGCGCGGGACGCGCGCCTGATCTTCCGTCACGTGCTCCCCAACGCGGTGGCGAGCGCGCTCACACTGGTGGTGCTCGAACTCGGCACTGTTCCGCTCGGCGTGGCGGCGTTGTCATTCCTGGGGCTCGGCCTTCCCGTCGGATTCGCCGACTGGGGGCAACTGATCGGTTTCGCACGCGCGTGGATTCAGGGGCCGCCCGGCTCGCCGTTCGGGTACTGGTACATCACCTTCTTCCCTGCCGCCGCGATCGTGCTGTACAGCCTGTCGTGGAACTTGCTCGGTGACGGGCTCCGCGACGCGTTCGATCCACGTTCCCGCTGACAAGCGGAGGGTGAGCTCGCCCGGGCGGTACATAAGCAGGTGGACGCCCCGCGCGAAGCGCCGCTGAATCAGAACGAGCTGAGTTTTCGCGTCGGCAGCGTACGAGGGGTGCGGGTGTCCTTGTGGGACTTGAGCTGGGTTGAGGAGGCGCGCGTGGTGAACTGCTGATGCGGATGACCCGCTCGAAGGGATGTTGGTGTGGCGCTCGTCAATCAAGGCGTCACAACACGGTCACACCTCGCGCTTGAGGATACCGATGAAGCGGATATCGCTTCAACAGGAGGATGTATGAAGAATGTCGTTCAAGCTGTTCTCGCCCTTGTTATTCTTGCTGGGACCGTAAGCACCTCGTTCGCTCAACCGGTGCAGGATCCGTGCAATACGACCAACGGCGGGCCTCGTTGTATTCAGTAATCAAAGACACCACTCCGTAATGCGCTTGGCGCTCGGTAAAGGATAATACTGCGAGACAGCCAACGCTTGATGTTGTCCTGCCTCTCGAGGTGCTGGATAAGCAAGAGCTCGTCCAGCACCTCGCGTATGGTTGGTCAGCTGCAGTGGTGGCGACTCGGATACCCATGTCTGGGCGTACTGTGAGACCATTCGAGCGACAAGCCAGTCGGCCCGACGTGGCTCCTTACACGCCCTCACCACGGTCTTGGCAAGTTGTTGGGCCTGCGGAACACCAGCAGCCTTAAACCCAGGCTGCTTGCTGTAGCACTACGCGCCATCTCTTGAACGCTGCTCAATGTTGAGAGCGACGCTGCTCAGCGGGGACAGTGGAACGGGCGGGGTGATGAAGGTTCGTCACTCGGTCGTGCAGGCTGAGACTGCCTTGCGCCCGTCTTCATGACCGAAACCCGCGTTGCTGTCGCGCTTGTCTCCGTGTGGAACGGTGAGAGTGCTCAATCAGGCTGTTGCAGCGGGCCGTAGAGACAACGTGGAGGTGCTCCACAGCGAGATGCCCGGGAAGCTCGTGTAGCGCTGCGCCGTAGCTTCCCAGCGTATCCGTGTGGACGGCTTCTGGAACGGCCTACTCGCTCCGCAGCCGGTCGAAGAAGGCTTTGGCGGCCTCAGTGTCACAGCGTTCCTGCAAGAAGACATCGAGACAGCGTCATGTTCATCGACGGCTCTCCACAGCCAGGATTTGACACCGCCGACGTCCACGCACATCTCGTCAAGGTGCCAGCGGGAACAGGGGCGGGGTTCCAGGTGCCGTACACCTTGGGCGAAGAGGTGACTGAACTTGCTGCATCATGTGCGAATAGATTCGCGGGTAACGGAGACGCCGCGTTCCAGCAGCAATACGGTGTAGCCGATGCTGGCGAGGGGAACTGGTAACCAGGGAGCTTCTGACCGCTCAGCACCGCTTCACCTTACCCCAACAACTTGCCACAACCGGTCGCGGTGACGGCCAGCAGCTCTACGGGTTTGGCGTTGATGTCGGACGGAATGGTCGTGGCTTGGGGGAACATCGGCTATGGTCAGACGGCCGTTCCTGCAGGCCTCGTCGTCTAGCAGCCTTGACATGGAGCGGACGTTTGCGCTGTTGACGCGAGGTGTGGACGTAGATCTGCACTTTGAGGAGTAGCGGCTTGTAGAAAACTTTCCGTGGTGTAGTTCAGGTACCGTTCCTAGGTTGAGGCGGTGCCCGAACCGACCCGCCGACGTCCGCGCCACCCCATCAATCACTCCGCGCGGCTCGGGCGGGTCGTTCAACAACTCCGTGAAGAACGCGGCATGTCGCAGGAAACCCTCGCGGATCTCGCGCAGCTCGACCGCACATACGTCAGCATGCTCGAACGCGGCCTGCACCGCGTCTCCCTCGAAATCGCCGCCGCCATCTCCGGAGCCTTCGACCTGTCCTTGCCGGAACTGATCACCCGCGTCGAGCGCGAACGCTCGCAGGACGCCTCGAAGGACTGACCCTAAGAAGCTGTTTCACGACCTGACCCCGAAGACGAGAGAGGGTCACGGTATCAATTCACCGTGACCCTCTCTCAACCGTTTTTGCTCAGTGGCCGCTGGTGGCCTTGAGTCCCACAATTCCGACGATCATGAGCGCCAGGAACACCAGTCGCGCGAGCGTCGCCGGTTCCTTGAACAGGATCATGCCCAGTACCGCCGCGCCAGCCGCACCGATCCCCACCCACACGCCGTACGCTCCCGACCGTCCTGGTCGCCAGGCCGAGCAGGCTGATGCTCGCAATCATGCTGGCGACCGTCAGGACGGTCGGGAGCGTACGGGTCAAGCCCTCGGTGAACTTGAGGCCGACGGCCCAGCCGACTTCGAGGAGGCCGGCGACGAACAGGAGCATCCAAGCCATGAGATGACACCTCCACGTGTCGCGCCGTCTTGTCCTGACCAGGTACGGCGTTACTCTCGTCCGGGTGCCAGCTCCCTATAAGGGCAGGAAGGCAACACAGGAAGTCTATCCGGCGTGTGTAGGCAGGCGGTCAGCACGCCGGGGTGAGGGCAGCATACAGGTCGTGAAACAGGCTCTCAGGCCGCGCATCTTCAGGCTCGTCGTCACGACCTGCCTTGTAGAATGTTTTCTACATGCGATGTGCCTCCCTTCTGCTTAGCCTCACCCTCACCACCGCCTCCGCCGCCGCCTTCCAGGACATCACCCTTCTCAAAACCCATACCCTTAACGCTTACGACACCCTGTGGTCCGCCGCCGTCAGCCCTGACGGCCACACCCTCGCCCTCGGCTCCAGCGACCTCCTCCAAACCCGCGATCTGATCACCGGAAACCTCAAGTGGAAGAGCACCGTCATCCATGACCACGCCGACTGGGCCGGGAGCCTCAAGTACAGCCGTGACGGCAGCACCCTCTTCGCCCTCGCTTCCACCGTCACGATCGACGGCACCAACACCAGCGTGCACGTGTTCCTCGCCGACACGGGCCGCTTGATCAGCATGAGCGGCGACTTCCCTGACCTCACCGCCTACGCCCCCAACAAAAACGGGCAGAACGCGCTCTTCGGCGATCCACAAGGCCACGTCGCCCTGATCGACACGGTCAGCTGGAAAGGCGTCTCCCTCATGCCCAGCATGACTCGAGCCAGAATCCGCGAGATCCGGTACCGACCCAACACCTATCAAGCCGGCTTCACTGATGATGCCGAACAGTTAACCCTGTGGACCGTCGACGAGGAGAGTCGACGTGTCAACTTGCCCTACAAACTCGGTGACCTTCAGTTCCACCCCAGTCGTCCCTGGCTCGCCGTCGGCACCGCGGCAGGCACGGTGGAGCTCGTCGACGTGGACACCACCCAGGTCGTCCGGCAGTTCAAGACGGGCACATCCCTCGTGAACACCGTCGCGTTCAACAAGAACGGCACCCTGCTCGCCGCGGGCGACGCGCGAGGTCAGGTGAATGTGTTCGCCAGCGCGACCGGACGCAAGGTGTGGAGCCTCTCCGTTCCGAATGTGTCGATTGAGGGTGTGTGGTTTGGTGGGGACAACAAGACCCTCGTCGTTCGGACGCAGGGGCGGGGAATGAGCCTCGCGCAGGCGGTGAGGGTGTACGGCTCGAAGCGCGGTGCGGCCGTGTTTACAGGACCCTGAGGCCGTGTGAGGTGTGAGGTGGAAGAGCGACGAGTCGGTCATGTTGCCATGTTGAATTCCCCGTCATTATCTTCAACCTCACATCCTTTACTTACTACCGAGCCTTCTTTACAGTGTCACGGCAGGGAGTCCACAAGGAGGACAACGATGACTCGAATCAGGAAATTACAGCCCAACGGGATGAACTACCGCAAGGTCTTTCAGGTCAACGAGGAAGTCAATCAGCTGCTCGCCGACAGCAAAGACACCCTGACCTTACGACTCCGCCCGGCTGACCGGGCCGGAATCGGCGGCTACCCGGATCCCAGCGAAGGGCAGATCATCCGCCTTGCCCTTCGCCTGCTGCATTACGACCTGCACCGCGACATGCCCCTCGAAGAGCAAGCGCAACGGCTGCAGCTCATCCGCTCCATGCTCGCCTACGAACGCAACGAATCCAAGGAAGTACACCGCAACAGCCAGCAGAACCTCGAGCGCCGCCGCAGGTAACCACAGGAACACGAGCGCCCACCCTGCACGTACAGGGTGGGCGCTCGTGTTCCGTCAGGTCACGCTCGGTTTCGCCGGGCAGGTGAGGCGAGCCCGGATCTCGTCACCGGACAGCCGCGCCTCCTGCGTCTCAGCCGCTCCCGCCTGTCGGGCGAGCTGCGCCTCGAGCACGTCGAGGACACCACGGAGCCGTTCGAGACGCAGAGCCGTCATCGCCCACACGTCAGGAGCGCTTGGAGGCTCAGCAGGAAGGACGTGCGCCACGGCGAGCGTCAGCAGGTCCAGGACGTCAAGGGACACGTCGCGCGCGAGGTCGTCCAGCCGTGACTGAACCAGGGTGGTCTGCTCAGGGGTGAGCTCGAGCGGCCAGAGGCGTTGGTCCCGTTCCGCCCGCAGGGCCGCTTCACCCCGGTCGGGCGTGCGGGACCGTCGGGCGACGGACTGGGCAAGCAGCGCGTGCAGGGTCAGTTCGAGTTCCATCGTTCGTACGGCTTCATCAGGTTGTTCGTTTTCGTGCACGGTGTCCTCCTCTGTGTGGCGCTGAAGTTGACCGTACCATGGTCTTGATGGATATATCCTGTGGAGCTGGGGGCAGGGGGTGCCTAGCGTGAAGCGGTGCCCGACCCCTCCCCTGCCAAGCAAGCGCGACGGCCACGCCCCGTCGTGGAGCTTTCCGCGCGGCTCGGACGCGTCATGCGCCGCCTGCGCGCCGAGCGGGGCTGGTCACAGGAGACCCTCGCGGACATCGCGAACCTCGACCGGACCTATGTCAGTTCGCTCGAGCGGGGCATGAACCGCGCGACCCTCGAGGTGGTCGGGGTCCTCGCGCGGGCGTTCGACCTGAGTGTGCTGCAGCTGATCGAGCAGGTGGAACAGGAACCGAAGGCGAAGCCTGCCCAGCGAGCTCCGCGCTGAGCAGGGCGAGGACAGCACCGAGTGCACGTGTAGAGCCCTGCTCCACGGACCGACAAAGCGGTGCTTCTGGGACGGCTTCCCTTCGGGGGTCAGGAGGACGTGGCTCGTCGCCCGCTTGACTCCTCACTCTCCGTTGGTAATCGGCAGGGGCGTCAGGGCGATGCGCACCGCGTACGGGCTCCCGGACGTGGCTTCCTCGCCAGAGAAGTACTTCGCGAGTACCTCCAGCAGGTCTCGCTGAAGTGCCTTGGCCCGCTCGAACGGCAACGCGTTCACCGTGAAGGCGTAGTCGAGCAGGGCAGGTTCACGAGGACCCGTCGGATTCCACGGCGCTCGACCTTCCAGCGCGTCGTACGCGTACACCGTCTCCCCTTCCCGGTAGAGCAGCAGCCCCCAGTCCGCGTCGGCCTGCTCACCGCGCATCACCGCCAGGAGCCCCGAGATCAGCACCTCCTCGTGCTGGAGGCGTGAACGCCGCAGCGCCTCTCCCAGATCCGCGAGGGGCGTCCGGGCGTACGGCACGAACACCCGCTCGGCCACGCTGGTGTAGACCTTCACCGCGCGTCCCCGGCGCGGCAGGGTGCGGGCGACGCGGAGCAGACCGAGGTCGCACATGCGACGCACCCGGTACAGCACCGCGTTCGAGGTCTCCCCGAGCTCCCGCGCGACCTCCGCGACGGTGCGTTCGTGGTTCAGGAAGGGGTAGAAGTACCTGCGCAGGGCAGGATCCACGAGAAACGCGCTCGCGCGCCCGTCCGTCACACAGAACGGCAGGTCACTCGACATGCGAGGGCGTGAAGGCGGGGACGAGCACACCAAGCGCTTCCTGAACGGCGGCGTGCCCCGCCTCTCCCGCGGCGTTGGCGACGATCACGAACGCGTGGTCGTCGTCCGGGAGGAGCAGGATCAACGCCTTGAAGGTCTCGGCGCTTCCGAGGTGCGAACTGACGCGTTTCGCCTCGTCCGGCCCGTAGCGCTGCACGCCCCAGCCAAGTCCGGCCGTCCGGTCGGCGTTGTGGCCCTCGTGCATCACTGCGTACATCTCGACGGGCAGCAGTCCCTTGTGTCCGCGCAGACCGCGCAGGTGATCACGCGCGAAGCGCAGGAAGTCCTGGAGGCTGAGGTGGACGTCCCCGGCAGGCGCGATGCCCGGGTGGAGGCGGTACCCGTCGCTGGGGTCGTGCGGCTGCCAGTGCCCGTCCTGCCAGCGGTGCCCCCAGGGTTCTTTGTCCGGGTGGACCTCGGCGGGCCAGCCGATCCCGCCGCTGCTCATACCGAGGGGTCGGAAGACGCGGTCTTGCAGCAGTGTCTCCCAGGGCCGCCCGGTGAAGCGTTCGGCGAGCGCGGCGGCGACGCCGAATCCGGCGTTGGAGTACAGGTATTCGCCGAGCGGCGCGGCGGGCGCGAGGGTGAGGACCCACGCGGCGAATGCGTCACGTTGCATTTGGGGCGTTGCCCCGGTGGGCGCGTCCTGGAAGTCCTCGTCCTGGGTGAAGGGCGGCAGTCCGGAGGTGTGGGTGAGCAGATGGGTGAGGGTCACCTCCCGGTACGCGTCGTGCACGTGCTCGAACACGTCGCTCACCTTGGTGTCCCATGTGAGGACCTGGGGCACGAGGGTGCCAAGCAGCGTGGCGGTGAGGGGTTTGGTGCACGAGCCGAGATGTAGTCGGTCGTGCACGGTCAGGGGTTCCGCGCGGCCAGCATGACGGTGGCCGCTCGAACCGATCAGCACGGGTCCGTCAAGGGGGGTGACGCCCCAGGCGAGGCCGGGGACGCCATGCTGAGCGCGGAGGAGGTCGAGTCGGCGGGTCAGGTCCGCCTGGTCGGGCGGGAAGGGTGCGGCGGTCATGCTTCAGCTTGCGCCTCGGTCAAGCTGAATGGCGAGGTGACGATTCAGGTAGCGGCAGGACGGCTCGAGGTAAAAGTCCTCCTCGAGTGGTCCTACGCACGTCGAGACGTCCTCGGGCCACTTGCGGTACTGTGCGGTTGGGGGGTCACCCCCGGCGGCAAAGGCCACTGGTCTCCTTTCCAAAACAAACGTGAGGGCAGGGCGGCGTCCAAAGACGCCGCCCTGCCCTGTACTGTCATTCCGTGTTCGAACGATCGAGGTTACTCGTCCTGGTCATTTTCGTGCGGGTTTTTGAGAAGGTCACTGAAATTAATGGTGCAAATATCTACTAGGTGCAGAGGATCATCTTTTAGAACATCTACAGACATATCTTCCAATAGGAAGAATCTGCTGCAAGATCAGCTCGCTAACAGAACTGGAGCTTCAGCAGGCACATCATGCAGCGCGCTGATCCCACCAGCTGGCCTACCGCAACTTCGGTGGGACGGCCTTGCTTCGTAACTACCGTACGTTTGCCTGCTTCTCGAGGAATCACCCGGTGAGAGTTTTACCGAGCAGTTGTGGCGGAGACTCGGGCAATCTGACGACCTCGGATCTCAGGGACTGTAAATAATTTGAAAAGCGGAGAGAAAGCGCTTACTGTAAAACAAAGTGCAGATTTGTGACGGCCGGGAGCACACTCCCGGCCGTCTTTCTTTGCACCCAGCTTGAGGAGGGCTCGTGTAGTCAACCTGTTCGTCCCTTGGCCGAAGCCCACTCGCGTGAGGAGATCCATTGTGAGCGACTGGAAGTTAGTGTCCTACCAAGAGGCGGAGGAGCTTGTCGGGGTGTCCGCCCGAACACTGAAACGCATGGTGCAGCGGGGAGAGCTGACTGAGTACACCTTCGGCCGCTCCAAACGCCTGAGCCTCAAAGAGTTGCTGACCCCTCGAAGTCCCACAGGAGATGAGCATCAAAACTGACTAACCGATGGCCATGACGCGTCGAGCGTCCCAGTCGAGGTTCAGCACAGTTTTAAGCCCTCTCAGCAACAATGCACGCCGCTGCTGTCCACGCGTGTCCAATAGAGTCCACTGCCTCGTCGTCGGACTCGTTGGGCACGCTCTCTTTGTCCACTCCTGGCTTTCCCAGACAGGATGCTGTCACAAAGACAAAGCTGTTTAAGTGCGCGTAACTGCTTGATTTCTTTGTGAAGTTGAGCATAGATGACGACGCAACCCCCAGGAGGAATGACATGCCCAAAATACGTACAATCGAGGCCTTACCGGAATCCCTACACCACCTCTTTGAAGCCTGGAAGCAACAGGTCCGCGCGGACGGTAAGACCCGAGCGGACGGTCAACCCGCCACCAACGGCGACCGTTCATCCTCCGACCTGTCCAACTACGAGCGGGCCCTCAAAGACTTCGCGCTCGGCGCGTCCGGCAGCGACCACCTCCACACCGCGCACCTCACGCTCCTCGCCCTTGAAGAAGACCGCATTCTCGACGCGGTTATTCGGGGGGCCACCCAGCGCCGAGGAACCAAGCCGTCCCCCCACCTCGAGAGCAGCCTACGCTCCTGGATGCGGCGGGTCCTGATCGACATGGCACCCAGGCTAAATCACACCACCCTACGGCCCGTTCCTGGAGGGTACCTGTGGAAGCCGTACCGAACGACGCTCGCGCCCTTCTCCATGACGCAATGGCCAGAAGGCCTCAAACGTGAGTTTGCCAAGATGGAAGCCGCGTACGCTGATCCCTTCTACGTCGGTCCTGGACACGAGGATCTTCAGCGCCACCAACTGCGTCCACAGACGCTGGAAGGCTACCGACGCTGCCTGAACCGCGTCGTCGAGTACGCCCTCACCGTCGAGCACCTGCAGGACCTGTCCTTGCTCGACCTGGTGAACTACGACCGTGCCTTACGGGTCCGCAGCTGGTACCTCAGCCGCAAAGCGCACGGCGGATACGGCCTGTTCCTGATGCTCTGCATGGCCCTCGCAGCCGTCGCGCGTTACCTCGAGATCACCGGACAGCTTCGCAGTGGCCATGATCCCTTCTCGCGCGCGTCCTCCGCCCCCTGGACGCGCTTTTACCGACTCGCACGAGACACCCGTCAGCTTGGCCACCGAAACGGCAAGATCAGCAAGCTTCCCGACTTGCCGCCGCTGCCCCCCAAAGAAATGGAGGCGCTCGCGCTCACCCTCGCCAAGACACCTCCTCGGCGTTTCAACGGTCGCCCAAATCCTCACCAACTCCACCGCCGCCAGCAAGCCGCGACGTTTTACGGCCTGGCTTCCGGCGCGCCCGTACGCATCAAGAACTGGTGCGACATGCAGTGGGGCCGTAACCTCTACGCCGACGCGGACGGCGCGTGGTGGGTGTACTTCCGCCCGGAAGAGCTCAAGAACGGCACGACCGGGCGAGAGCCCCGCGAGTACCGCATCAAGCTGCCGCCCGTGAAAGCCCAATGGATCCACAGGTGGCGAGATCACTTGCGCGCCACGATCGGCCCGGACTTCGAACACGTGTGTCCCTACGTCTTCCCGGGCCGCGAGCGGAAGCTGGACCAAAACGGCCAACCAACCTGGGGACGCTGCCGCGAAGACAGCTTTTACCGCCTCATCCGTGACAGCTGTCTCGAAATTCGAGGGCACGCGTACCGACCCCACGCCATTCGGAGTGACGTCACCGAACACATCGTCGGCCGACAGGGGGCGTCGATGCGCAGCGTGCTGCAAGCGGCCGCCTTGCTCGGCGATTCCGAGCAGACCGTGCTCCGGATCTACAACAAGCCTGACGTCCAACGTCTCCTCGACGAGGACTACTTCTCCGAGCTCGCCAAGGACACCGAAGGGGACGCGTGAGCACGCAGGTCCTGCTCGCCCCATCCACTGAGGTGACCCCGCTTGATCCGGCGTGACCGTTCAAGCGCAGGAGACCTGTCCCCTGACACTTCCCCGCTCTCCGTCAGCCCAGCGCGCCACCTGATCTCCAGGTGGCGCGTCCTCGTGTCCCCCTTCCCAAGCGCGCCCTGTGCGCCCTCAGGTCTCAACGTTCAGGAGTGTCCCATGGCCATCCCAGCACCGTTCCCGTTCCTTCCTCGTCCGACACCTCTCAGCTGCCGAAGGAGGCCCGCATGACCGCTCAGCGCAAACCCCGACGCCCCAACGGCGCAGGCTCCGAACCCCGCAAGCTCAACAGCGGCCACTACAACTGGCGCTTCACCGCAGGCTGGGACAGCAACAACAAACAGATCAGCATCAGCGGCACCGAACGCACCAAACGCGACGCCTACCACGCCATGGCGATCGCCATGGCTGACTTTCAACGCGGGCATCTCGCCACCCCCAAAGCCCTCACCCTCGAACCCTGGATCCGTCACTGGCTCACCACTGCTCAACCCCGCCTCGCCCCCAAGACCCACGCGAACTACACCCACCTCGCCCAGCGGCACCTCTACCCCAGCCTGGGCTGCACCCGCCTGCAGGCCCTCAAACCCAGTGACATCCGCGTGTTCTACGCGACGCTTGTCGAGCAGGGCTACTCCCGCAGCGTCCTGCGGCAACTCCGCGCGCTGCTCCGCGGCTCCCTCCGCGACGCTCTCCTCGACGAGATCATTCCCCGCAACGTCGCCGACCTCGTCCCCCTCCCGGTCGCCAAAGCCGAACGTGAAGGCCGCGCCCTCACCCCTGTCGAGACCCGCACTTTCCTCGCGCAGGCCCACACGCACCGCCTCGGTGTCCTCTTCGAAGTCAGCGTCACCACCGGACTTCGACGCGGCGAGATCTGCGCCCTCAGATGGGAGTTCGTGGACCTCGACCGCGGCGTTCTCAAGGTCCGCGAGAACCTCCCCGTGATCGGGGGACGCGCCACCCTCGGCTCCCCCAAGACCAACGCGAGTCTTCGTGACGTGCCCCTCGCCTCTGAGACGGTCGCGCTGCTGAAGCAGCACCGGGCGCAGCAAGACCAGGAATACCTCGACGGTGGCTGGCTCGCCCCACCCGAGTACGTGTTCACCCGCCCGGACGGCACGCGACTCAACCCCGAGTACATCACCCGCCTCACTCGCAGGATCGCGAAGGCTGCCGGGCTGGGAAAGGTTCGCCTGCACGACCTGAGACACACCAACACCAGCCTGCTCCTCCGCGGCGGTGTCCCCGTCGAGGTGGTCTCGCGGCAGCTCGGGCACGCCCGAGTCGGGTTCACCCTCGATCGGTACCGCCATGTGTATGAGGACGAACATCACACGCACGCCAAAGGTCTGACCGAACTCCTCACCGCGCCCAGCCAGACCCACTGAGGTTCTTATGCCTGATCATCACGACGACCGTAGCTACGGCTCCCTCTTCGACGAACACGCCAACCCCGACCAGTCCATGTACTCCCAAAAAGCTCCTGCGGACAACGCACCAAACCCGCTCCGATCACCCAGGCTGTACTGCATCCACCCGGACACCCAGGAACGGTTGTACCTTCCCCCTTCGTACATCGTCGACCCCGTTGATGGAGACCTAGTCTCGATGCACTCGGCGATGCCCAAAAGTATCTACCGTGGACGGCTGTACGTGTCAGCCCTCGGCCGGAACCTCGCGAGCGGTGAGCAGTACCTCGAGGTGACCTTCGAAGATCACCGCGGCGCACACCGCGTCCACGCGTCCCGTCTGGCCCTGGCCCGCAGCCGCGGCGTCCTCGAGCTGCTTGCAACGCGTGGCGCGCCCGTTCACGGCAGCAACGCCGCCAAGATCGCGCAGTACCTCGTGGAGTTCGCCACGCACAACGCGGAGCGGTTACACGAACGGCTGATCAGCGACCGGATGGGTCTGGTGGATGGAACCGTCCTGATCACCCCTCACGGCAGTGTCGGCGCGGACGTGACGTTCACCGGGAAGCGGTTTGAGCGCTTCGCCCTTGGACAGGACGAAGGGGCGTACGAGCGGTTGCTGCGTCAAGCGGCCACCTGGTCCGGCGCGGTCATTTTCTGGTGGACGCTGGGGTTGACGCTCGCCTCCCCGCTGCTCCGACGCGTCAAGCCCCGACGGTATCCTGTGTCGTACATCGCGGGGGACTCCGGCGTCGGGAAAAGCACCGTCACGTTCTTCGCGTTGGGTGCGTGGGCCACGCCAGGAGAGCAGCCGTTCACGCAACAAGCGACGGACACCACCCAGGCGGGTTTCGTGCAGACCCTCGAGCTGCTGGGCGGTCTCCCGCATCTGATTGACGAGGCGCACACCGCGAAGGACCCTGAGCTGTTGGAACGCGTGGTGTACCTGTTCGCCAACGGGCAGTCGTACGCGCGTGGACACGCGTCCAGCGGCATGATCGGAGGAAATCCGCTGGGTGGGGCGGTCATCATGGTAGGGGAAGCGCGCCCGGCGTTTGTGCATGCAGGAAGCCATAACCGTTTGCTGCTACTCAACGCGGATGAGCACCCTCCGCTGGGACGTGACGCGGGCAAAGGCACCGAGGAAGGGCAGCGGCGCGCCCGTCTCCTGGAGGACGCCTGGGAGTGCGGTGTCGGTCACCTGGGGCCCAAGGTCGCGGAGGTCGCGTTGCGGGACTGGGTGGGCTTTGAGGACCGCGTCAAAACGTTACGCGCGCAGGACGACCTGCGGGACCTGCGCGACTGGGGGCACGCGGTGGCGGTGGTGCAGGCCACGCTGGAGGTGCTGTTCGAGCAGGTTCTGCATCTGACGCCGCCCGAGGACGTCCTGACGTTACCCGCGCAGCTCGCGCGGATGCTGTGGGCGCAACGGAAGGACAGCAACCCAGCCGCGACCGCGTTCGACCTGGTCCGGCTGATGCTGCTGCAGGGGGAACGGCGACGAAAGCATCAGGGGGGCCAAGTGCAGCTGCACGTGCAGGGAGAGTTCGCCGGGTGGCGTACACAGACGCACTGGAACGTACTTTCGACCGCGCCTGTGTTCCTTCGGCGGGTCGGTGCAGACGCCGTGCAACTCCACGGGCAGCGGTGGGTGGAGCGCGGCTGGGTGGAGCCGGACAAGGAAGGAAAGGCAACGCGGTCGGTGTACAACGCGGAACGTCAGATGTCGTCGCGGGCGCTGGTCATTCCCCGAGAAGTGATCGAGGACGACTTCAACAGCGATGCAGACTGGAATGAGGTGTGACGGACACGTGTGAGCTAAAGCCGCGTGCCACACGCGTAATCTTTGTCTCTCACCTCACACCCGCGGGCAGGACCGCTTACACGCCGAACTCCACCGGGAGGTCCAAGGGATCCGCGAGCCGTAACCCCAGGTACGCCCGCGCCATGAGGGTGCCCTCCTCGAAACCCGCGGTGAGCAGGACGGCGCGGTCGTCGATGTACCCGCGCTCCTCCGCTTGGCGGACGAGTGGCGCGTCCTGGGTTGCGGGGCCGAATAGACCCCCGCTCGGGATGACCCACACCCCACACCAGTCGATGCGGCCACCGTAAGCGAGGCCGAGCGCTTCACTCGCGCCCAGCAGATGCGCCGCGTTCACGGTGAGCTGCTCTGGGCGGAACGGGACGCTGGGCAGCGCGGCGTTCATGGCGAGGGTGACCTTGAGGGTGTCGTCACGTGTGCAGCCGAACAGCAAGCCCGTTCGGGATGGCGCGTGGAGGGCCGCCTGTCGACGTAGGTAGGTCGTGACGTGGCGGGTGAGGACGACCCGCTCGAGCTGCTCACTGTGTGTCGGTCGGGCTTCGGGGAGGATGCCGAGGAGTTGCTGGAAGGCGCGCATGTCCTGTGACGTTGCCATCGTCCGGCGCGTGACAGGTGTGAGGTGAAAGGCTTCGCCTACGCCTGCGGACGCGCGTAGGACGCGAACTGGCTATCGCGTGCAGTCAGAGCGAACATCACTCCTGCCCAGCTTGAGCTGGACGGGCAGAAGGAGTGACATGATGAAACGACGCGAGAATGGTGCGGGCTGCGTCAAGCGGCTGCCGAGCGGCAGTTACCGCTGGCAGATCACCGTGGGGTTCGATGAGCACGGCAGGCAGATTTTGAGGAGCGGGACGGAGAAGACCCGGCGGGACGCGGAGCGGGAGCGGACACGGGCAGTGGCGGATCACAGCCGGGGGTTGCTGACCCTGCCGAGTGTGGTGCGGCTTTCGGAGTGGTTGCCGCGGTGGTTGGAGCTCAAGCGGCCAAGTCTCGCACCGAAGACCTTCGCGAATTACGCGTACGTGATTCACCGTCATCTGCTGCCGTTGTTGGGGTCGCGACGGGTGCAGGACCTCAAGCCGAGTGAGGTGCGGGGGGCGTACGTGAAGTTGACGGACCGGGGGTACTCGCGGTCGCTGTTGCATCAGACGCGAGTGATCCTCCGGCAGGCGCTTCAGGAAGCGGTGCTGGATGAGCTGGTGACGCGGAACGTCGCGGAGGTGGCGCGGCTGCCGAGCTTCCGGCGGGGAAAGACCGCGCGGGCCCTGGACGCGGAGGAAGTGGAGCTGTTCCTGCGGGCTGCGAGGGCGCATCGACTGGGGGAGTTATTCGCGTTTGTGATTGCGACGGGGTTGCGGCGTGGGGAGGTGTGCGCGCTCAAGTGGGCGCACGTGGACCTTGACGGGGAGCTGCTGCGGGTGCGGGAGAACGTGACGGTCGTGAACGGAAAGGCGGTGCTGGGTGAGCCGAAGACGGAGTCGGGGGTGCGGGATTTGCATCTCGCGGCGGAGACGGTGGCGCTGCTGCGCTCGCTGCCCACGTGTGGGGTTGGGGAGTACGTGTTCACGAACGTGGAGGGGCAGCGGCTGTACCCGGATTCGTTGACGAAGCTGGCGGGAAAGATCGCGCGTCAGGCAGGGCTGGGGAACGTGAGGTTTCATGACCTGCGGCATACGTATGCGAGCTTGATGCTCAGCAAGGGCGTTCCGATGGAGGTGGTGAGCGAGAAGCTCGGGCATTCCCGGCCGAGTACGACGGCGGACATCTACCGTCATGTGTTCGTGGAGGAGCATGAGCAGCACACGTTCGCACTCTCGGACCTGCTGACACCCAACCCGCTCAAAATCAGGAGCGCGGCGACCAGGGACGAGCACGACCAGCCGGACGAACCCGCAGCGTAAGACGCCCTCGAGTTGTCAGTACACTCCGTCACTCGTTGCCTGTGCAGCCTGACCTTGAGGTCGGGCTGTAGGCGTTACGGGGCAGGTCCTCGGGCTCCTCTAGACTGCGGTGGATGTCCGAATGGTTCGAGCGACTGCTGGCAGCGTGGCTGGGGCAAGGCGCTGACGCCTGGTTCTTGAGGAAACAGCACAGGTGCCTTGCGGCACTCTGGTTCGCCTGGCGACCGGAGGTGTTGGTATGAGCCTGCTGATGCGGCAGGCGAACGTCGCCATCACGTGGGACTTCAGGGACCGACTCCAGGAACGCTATCCTCGCGTGTTCGAGGAGCCGAGGTTCGCACGTCTCCTGCAGGAGATGCTCTTCCCGGTGTGGCGTGATGACCTGACGCGTCACGCGGTCCTGAGTCGTGAAGTCCTGGCGCAGCTGGAGTACCCCGATCAACCCTTGCGGGACGCGTACGTGGCGCAGCGGTTCCTGGACGACTTTCTGGAACATTCGGGTGTGAACGCGGAGTTCACGGAGGCGAATTGGCTGGCTGGACGAGCCCGGACGGGGGTGGTGAAGATGCCCATCGACCTGGACGTCGCGATGACGATCGAGATGGAAAAGGAGATCTCGCAGGCGTACAGCCTCGTGGACTTCGTGACCGGACGGAAGGTCCCGAAGAAGCAGGGCGACGTGTACGCCAGGGCGAGCCGTGACGCGAGGCAGGCGTACGAGCCGGAGCCCGGGCCTAACGCCTCCTGGATCCGGCTGCTGAACTGCACGCCGCCGCACGTGTTTCGTCAGTTCGAGGCCTACCTGAGTCAGGCGCAGGACGTGGCGCTCACGATCCAGCGGGCGGAGCGGCAGGGCGCGAACCTGCGCACGTTGCACGTCCTGCGGCTTTTGGGGCTGGTGCCGACGTATCAGTCCGTGGCGCGCACGCCGCGCATCTACACGTACGGCCAGAGCATGGCGCACCTGTCGTCGAACGTGCGGGCGGTGCTGCTGACGGGGTGCGAACACCTTGATCTGGCGGCGGCGCAGCTCGCGATCATCGGAAAGTTGTGGACCCTCCCGACGGTCAATGAGCTGCTGGCGCAGTCGCTGGAGGACGGGACGTCCGTCTGGCAGCCTCTGCTGGACCTGGTGGGGCTCGAGGCGAAGGACAAGGGGATGTTCAAACGTCTGGTGTACTCGACGGCGTTTGGCATGAGCCGAACGCGATTACGACGGGAAGCGCCGGAGTGGTTCGGGGCGGAGCGGGTGGAGCGGGTGTTCGCGTCACCGTTGGTGCAGGAGTTGCTGGACGGACGGGATCGGCGCGCGATGCGGCTGCGGTCGGAGGGCGGGATCGTGGACGCCTTTGGGGGTCGGCATCTGCTGGCGGAGCGGCGTGTGGCGAGGAACAAGTCGCCTGTGAGTTCGCTCCTGGCGCATGAGGCGCAGTCGTACGAGCTTCAGCTGATGGCTCCGGCCCTGGACCTAACGGGACGGGAGGCGGAGTTCCGCATGGTGTTGTGGCTGCATGACGGGTGTTACGTGCGGATCACGCAGCCGGAGCGGGTCGAGCGGTACGTTGGACGCGTGCAGGCAGCGGTGGACAGGCGCGCGAGGCAACTGGGGTTCGCGACGAAGCTGGAGCGCGAGACGTTGATGTAGCGCGGGCAGGAGCGGAGAGCCAAGGGACCAACAAGGTAGGGAGACGCGACAGCGGGAAGAAGAGCGATCGAGACGAAGGGGAATCGGAAGAGACGAGGGGGAAGGTGGGCCTGGGGGGACCGGGAGGGGCGGGAGACCGCCGGACATCCATCATTGATGCCGCGTCGAAAAAGACGAAACGCTGTCCTGGCGCCGTAATTTCTCCTTCGAGAACGGGAGAAACTTACCCATTCTCGTCCTGCACACTATTTTCGCGACGCATCACATAGAACGAGTGGCCGCGGCGACCCCAGTGTTCCTTACCGCTCCGCTCGTGATGCCCGATTGGCTCGCGCTGCTCTGAACGGGGTGAAGCGAAGGGGGTCGGTGTAGTCCAGTCCTTTTCCATGTTGACGTGGCCCAGGCGTACTCCAGGACTGCTGCGCCCCAGCCTGCACCTGCGGGCACCATCGCAGGATGCTCACGTTCGCCTAACGGCCGTCGATGTTGAGGAGCGTGTCCGGATGCAGGGCGCTCGCGAGCGCGATGACTTCCTTCTCAGCGGACGCGACGGACCCCATCATGCCGCTCGGACCACGACTGTTCTCGTACCAGGGCAGCAGTAGCATGCTCACAGGCGCGCGCAGCACCGGCGGATCGACCGAAGCGAACAGCGCGTCCGCCCAGCGTTCGTACTTTTTTGACGGCGGGCGGTACGCCGTGAAATGGAACAGGGCGTGACTGAGGTCACCGACGTGGTAGTCGGTGTTATAGCCCCAGCGGGCGAAGAAGCCGTGGTTGCTGCGGAGGTTCCGTAGGTTCGCGCTGATCTGCTGCGTCTTGCCACGCTTCTCGGCCTTCCCGACATACAGCGGAATGAACGCGTTGCGTGTCCCGTGGCCCATCAGGTAAAGGAGGCCGTGCCAGCAGTCGTCCTGAAGGCCGCGTTCGACGAGGTCGATCATGGCCTCTTCAAATTGAGGAGAGCGGGTGAGGATATGCCGCTCCTGCGTTTTCCCCCGTTGGTGCGTGCGGACGGTGAGGCCGTCCGTGTCGAACAGCCCTGTGAAGCGCGCTTCGGGGAAGCTGTCGAGCCAGGCTTGCAGGTTGGTCATCGTCCTTGCCCTTCGTGGTTGAGGAGCCGCTCCTGAAATGCGTCCGCGGCGAGCCCGATCAGCTGGTACTCGACCGCGCCGATCGTGGTAGGAAAGTCCGGGATGGGTGGGAACTGCACCTGCGTCTGCCCGACGAGGGTGAGGTGCAGGTCGGAGCGAGCGGTGAGGGTGCCTTCCTGCAGGAGCCGCCGCTGCCAGCGGGCATAACTGCCGGTCCCTCTCAGCAGGTTCTTGAGATGACTGGTCCAGCGGGTGACGGGCGTGGTGCTCTTGCCGATATAGGCAGGGATGATCTGTCCTTCCCGGTGTTCGGTGAGGAGGTACACGTATTCGCGGTCCGGCTGGCTCTCCACGAGGGCCGTGAGGCCCTTCAGAACGGCCCGCTCGTTTAGCGTCTGCTCTGTGGACGCGAGAAGGAGGCGGCGCTCGGCATGGTGACTGAGCCAGGTCTGGAACAGGACGCGTTTCCTCTGGGCGTCGCCTTCGGAGGTCATGCCGCTCATTCTGCCAGTCGGGTTCCCATCGCCCTGGCACATATGTCGGGGCGCTTACCCTCGGTTGGCGTGAGCGGAACGACTTCACACCCCAAGTGAACAGGACGACCACGACTCTGAAGCGCCCTTCACCGGGAGACGCGGACGCTCACGCCGCCCACCCCAACAATGAAATCGCCACAAGGACGGGGAACACCCCTGGGCAGAAGACCTGACGAACCTCACGTTCCACAGACGCCGCGCCACCCGCCCGCCGAACGGGCGGTGGTGCCTGCTGGAACGAGCGCACAGACCGCCGGGCACACCCGGACCTGATACCCCTTGGTGCCCGGACGTGAAGACCGCCCCGAACCTACCCCCACGCCCTACCCGGGAGGACCCATGACCCGACCTCGCCCCCTGCAAGGCCGCCGCGTCGCCGTGCTCGCCACGGACGGCTTCGAACTCGTCGAGCTCACCGTGCCCGTCGCGGCCCTTCGCGCGGCCGGCGCGACCGTACACATCGTCTCGCTTCGCGCGGGCCGCATTCGCGGGATGAACCTGCACGAACCCGCCGCGCGGGTCCGCGTCGACCGCCTCCTGGGCGACGTCACCCCCGAGGAGTACGACGCGCTGCTCATCCCCGGCGGGTTCATCAATCCGGATCTGCTGCGTCAATCGGAGGCGGCTCGACTGTTCGTCCGTGCCTTCGACGAGACGCGAAAGCCCATCGCGACGCTCTGCCACGGCCCCTGGCTGCTCGCCTCGGCGGGCGTAACTCCGGGGCGGGTGCTCACCTCATGGCCTGGGATCCGCGACGACCTCGTGCACGCTGGAGCGACCTGGCTCGACGAGGACGTCGTGTACGACGGCAACTGGGTGTCCAGCCGTGGCCCGCAGGATCTCACGGCGTTCACCCGCGCGACGCTCACGCACTTCGGGGACGCACCGACCGAGCTGAGGGCGCGGTCCGCCCTCACGCTGTCCGCGCCGCAGCGCTCGGAGCCGCCCGCGGCAGCGATCAGCGCGATGAAGTGGACGCCCCTGCCCGCCCTGCGGGGCGCGCTGGAACTCGGGGTGCTTTCGGCAGCCGCGTGGACGCTGCTGCGAAACGTGGGCAAGGAGGCGCGGCACCCTTGATGATCAGGGCCGTAGGAACGGCCAGGAACGGCGCGAAGCTGCTGTCAGAGTTAACACCTTCGAGGCTGGAGCGGCCTCCGGTAAACGCCTCGGCAGCGCGGGCTGGGGGACGCGTGGCCCTTGAGGAACGAGGCGTGCCCCTCGAATGACGTCGTCCAGCCGTCCCGATCACGCTCGTTGAGCCCTCAGCGCCTTTGCCTTGAGGCAAAGGCGCTCGATCGGCGCAGTGTATCCGAGCAACTCCTACAGGACAGATGGAAGATGTCGAGGGGCAGGTCAGCGGCTGAGGCTCACTCTCGCCGCGTGTGCGTATCGATCCAGGTCTGCTGCGCGCCAAGCCCGGGGAGGTGCGCGAGGGGCGTTTCGACCGGGTAACCAAGCGCTTCGAGCTGCGGAACGAGGAACTCCCGGTACCGCCTACCTGCGAGCAGCAGGACAGTCTGGCCTGCCTGGAGGTGCGGGCGAAGGTCACGCATCACCTCGTCCGCCCAGACACGGCGACGCTGCACGGGCAGCTCGTTGAGGGTCAGCTCGTACGGGTCGAGCCACATTCCGGGATCGACGAGGCCATACTTGGCGGAGAGGATGAACCAGGGCAGGTCGTGGGAGCGCACGTAGGTGTGTGCCTTCTGAAACCAGGCGGAGATGTACAGCTCCTGCGCCGCCGCGGGAACGGAGCGCTTGCTCTTCACGCACGAGACCAGCACGAGCGGAGGCGTACTGCTGAACGTGAGTGCTGGCGTGGGCACTGGCCGGGTAGGGAGACGCGCTTCCCGTACAGGCCTCGCTGCACTGTCTTCGACGTCTCGTGCCGTTCCGGTGGCCGCTGCTCCTTCGAGGAGTTGGAACAGCCCACGACCGACGGAGACGAAGACCTCCTTCCCCACCCCGCCGGGCGCGCCGCCCTTGAGGTTGACGGTCATGCCCTGGATCATCGGGTTGAGCGAACTCTCGCCCCGGTCCGGGAAGTGGGCCTGCACGGCAGCAATGAGGTCCTGCCGGGTGAAGGGGGTTCGGCCCGCACGGGTGAGTTCCTCCGCGCAGTCTTTGAGGACCATCCAGTTGGGGGGCTCTTCTTGCATTTCCTGACCTCCTGGTGCAAACAGAACATACGGCATATGCCAGTTTCGCAGCTCGGTTCTGGCCAGCAAGGCGCAACCATGCCCGTTCACCTCAAGTATGTTGCGCTGTGTGGTCATGAAACAAAACTGACTGTTTATGATGCAGCCGAGGAGAACAGTATGACTGGTGGGAACGTCAACGCCAAATTTCAACAGCTGTCGGCTGTCCAACGCGCACTGGTCGAGCAGGTGAGGATCATCGCTGAGGAGTACGGTCAGCCGTACGGGTACGCTTGGGCGCCTCGAAGCGACTACCTTGGCTTCGGCCCCTCTTCCCACGAAGGCAACTCCAGACCAGTCCTCGTCAGCCTCAAACCTAAATCCAGGGATGACCGCGTTCTGCTGCGGATCCAACCAATTCATGATCGGGGCGGAGACCGCTTCTACAGCATGCGGGAGCTCGATCCACCCACCACGCTCGCTGTATCCCAAACGGATGATGCCTCCAAGTGCATTGATACGGTTCGCTTGAAGTCGAATATGGATTTCGACAGCGTAACGCGGATGCTACTGCGGGCCCTGCAGCTCAGTACGCATCACACGGTGCGTATCGGATGACAGAACACAAGCACACGGTGGGCTTGCACCCCCGAGGGGGAGCGCCCGCGGTTGTCAGTTCACCCGCATAACGAGCGGCTACGTCGTGTAGGCCAATGATAGCGGCTCACGAAGAGCCGCTACCCTTGCACGTTGTGCCGCGAAGAACTCACCGATGCACAATGGGCTGACCTCTCACCACTGCTCCCCGCTCTCAACGGACGTGGCCGTCCCTACCTGGACCACCGACCCATCGTCAGCGGCATCCTCTGGGCCATCCGCACGGGCGCTCCCTGGCGCGACGTGCCCGAACGGTTCGGCAAGTGGACCACCATCTACAGCCGCTTTCGCCGCTGGACCGCGCAAGGCGTCTGGCAGCGCGTGTTCACTCGCGTGCTCGAACTTGCTGACCGTGCTGGGCAGCTCGACTGGTCCACGCACTTCGTGGACGGCACCGTCGTTCGCGCGCACCTCTGTGCCGCCGGTGCCCGAGGTGGACAGCAGCACGAAGCGCTGGGACGCTCCCGTGGTGGCTTCGGGACGAAGATCCATCTGCGCGCCGAAGGGCACGGCCGACCCTTCGCGTTCGTGCCCAGTGGTGGCGAGCGCCACGAGGCGGCCTTCTTCGATGAGCTGATGTGTACGGGTGCAGTCAAGCGCGGCGGGCGAGGACGACCCAAGATCCGGCCAGTGCAGGTGGTGGGCGACAAGGGCTACTCGTACCACCGCATCCAACGTGACCTACGCCGTCGTGGAATACGTGTGGTCGTTCCGCGCCGCACCAACCAACCCTCACGTGCGACCTTCGACGCGGTGACGTATCGGGAGCGCAACCGGGTCGAGCGGCTTGTGGGACGGATGAAACGCTGGCAGCGCGTGGCGACGCGGTACGAGAAGCGCGCGAGTCACTTCGCGGCGGTCGTGACGGTCGTGGCCGTACTGGAGTGGTTGCCGTTGTGGCTGACGGAAGCTACTCGAAGGTGATGCGGGTGTCGGGAGCGTCATGCGCGAGGTCCTTGAGCAGGGCCAGGAACCGACCCTGACGCAAGGCTTCGAGCGAGGCGGTCCCGACGAAGCGGACCTCGTTCGCGACTGGAGCACCCGGCCCGCCCCATAAGGAATCAGCGAAGGCATCGAGGTTACGGCCAAAGCCGGGATGGGGTGAGTTCACGTCGCGCACGTACGCTTCCCAGAACTCGTCTTCGGAGGTCACGCCCGAACAGTCCACGATGATGACCTTGAAGTTCACCTGATCAGTGTTCCACGTGGGCAGACACAGTTGGCACCACTGTGCCGTCCCTTGGCCGACACGACCTAAGCACCTCAGAAGTGACAGGTCGGCGGGAAGCGTGAGCAGTTATGCTGAGCCGCAATGACGGACCCTCAGGCGCTTCTCGCGTCGATTCTGCGGCACGACGCGAAGCTCAGCACGTACAAGATCGCGCTCGTACGTGCGCTGGGTGACGTGCGTCTGTCGTACCTCGACGTACGGGGTGAGGAGGGCGTGGCGGTCCCGCTACGACTGCTCGCAGAGTTCTGGTTGGCGTACTACTGGCCGTTCATGGATGACGTGCAGCCCGTGTGGCAGGGCCCACGGACCTTCTGTGATGGCGTGTGGCGCAACGACGTGTCCTTCCGCCCGGCCCTGACGCAGCTGCGGAACCTTTGGCGAGAACTGTACGGACCGGACACCTCCGCGGACGGCTTCACCGTCATCCACGAGATGCGCACCCCAAGACGCCGCGCCTCCTACCCTTCAGTTCTGCGCGAGGCGTATGGGCGTGCCATCACGGCGCTCTCGGACGCGCTGCGTCAACCCATCCGGTACGCCGGACCGGGGCTGCACACGGTGTTCCCCAAGCCTGCCGCCGCGTCGGTGCTGGGCGTTCCGGCGCTGCCCGGAACCTCGCCACGCGAGGCGTGCCTGCTGGTCACGCCCGACCTGTGGGACACGCTGGCGCGCATGTCCCTGTGGGTGGAGGCGTTGTGCGTGTACGAGTGGAGCGCCTTCGCCCTACGGCTCGATCAGGACCGCAGTGAGATCTCCACGTTACTCACCACCCGACCGGACAACCGCCGCCCACTTAGCTGGGAACGCAACCAGGTGGAGTTGCTGATGCTCGAAGGGCACATCTTCACCTGTCCGTGGACGCACCGTCCCCTCTCGAGCGAGGCGTACGATCTGGATCACGTGCTGCCTGTCAGCGTATACCCCATCAACGAGTTGTGGAACCTCGTGCCGAGCGACCGCACCTTCAATCAGCACAAGAAACGTGACCGCCTCCCGGGTCTTCAGGCGTTCGAACGCGCCATGGGCGCACTGAGCGGCACGTACGCCGCGTACCACGCTTCCCCTCAACTCTCGCAGGTGTTGTCGGAAGACGTCTCGCTGCGCTTCGGCCAGCCGTCACCTCAGCCGACGGCCCTCGCGCTCGCCGTGTCGCACTTCGTCAGCGCCGTCGCGGACGCGCGAAACCTCGCGCGCTTTTAGGACACTGGTTGAGATGAAGACCTATGACAAGCTCGTCCGCGACCGCATTCCCGAGATCATCGAAGCGTCCGGCAAGACCGCCGATGTCGAGGTGATGGAGGGCGAGGTGTTCCTGCGGGCGCTGCTCGACAAGCTCGTCGAGGAAGCCCGGGAGGCGCGCGACGCGTCACCGCAGGAACGGGCGACGGAACTCGCGGATCTCCTGGAAGTCATCGAGGCCGTCATGCGCGCCGAAGGGCTGAGCGAGCCGCAGGTGCGTGCCGTGCAGCGTGAGCGGCGGGAGGCGCGCGGCGGGTTCGAGCGTCGCCTGCGGCTCCTGAGCGTGAGGGACTGAAGGCACGAAAAAAGCGGCCTTTCGGCCGCTGATAAGGACAAGATAGCGTCGTATGCAGTATGCGTCAAGCCATCCGGGGCGTTCCTCAGCGTTCGCAGGCGACGCCGTCCCCGTCCCGGTCGAGGGCCGCTCGGTACCCCGGCTCCCCAGTCCGGATGTTCACTGCGCCCGCGGCGCGCGCTTCGGTGCAGTTGCGGTAGAACCCGCTGCTTTCTGAGCTTGCGGGGACAGTGGGCGTAGCAGGTTGAGGCGCGGTCGGTGTGGTCGTCCGGCGCGTCCCGAGCCCCCGCTCACCACTCACGGTGTACGACCCGTCTGGCTTTACGGTGATCGTGACCGTCCCGTTGAGGTCCGTGCGGAACACGTTCGCATTCACCCCTTCGTACAACGCGAGCGCCTCGCTGGACGGGTGCCCGTAGTTGTTCTTCCCCACCCCGATCACCACGGTCTGCGGCCGGACGAGTTGCAGGAACGAGCGGGTGTCGTTGTGCTTGCTGCCGTGATGCAGCGCCTTGTACACCTGCACGCCACTCAGCTGCGGTCCGAACGTCCGCGCCCACCCGGCCGTCTCGGCAGGTTCGGCGTCCCCACCAAAGAACGCTTTGAACTTCCCGTACGTCAGGAGCACCCCGACGCTGTTGGCGTTCTGGTTGTTCTTGGGCACCCCAGCAGGTGCGGGCAGCACCTGTAGCTTGACCTGCGTTCCAAGGTTAATGGTGCGGTTGCTCGCGAGGATACCCTGACTTCCGGCAGCCTTGAACGCCGCGAGGACCCGCGCGTACGTCTGCGTGCTTTTCGCGAGCCCATTATTAAGCAGCACCTTCGGTTTAAAGCTTGGCGCGACGAACTCGAAGCCGCCGATGTGGTCCGCGTCGCCCTGGCTCATCACGGCGAGGTCGAGCTGCTTGACGCCGTACCGGTTGAGCAGATCCGCCGCCGTTCGGCCTCGTCCGGCGTCGTACAGCATGCTTTTCCCATCGGGGGTGGTGACCAGGACCGCGTCTCCCTGACCGACGTCGAGAAAGCGGATCGTGAGGTCCGCGGCGGACGCGGTGGAGGTGACGAGCAGCAGCGGGAGCAGGATGCGGGTGATGGTCATAAGTCGAGGTCGCCTCCGTCATCTTGAGCGTTGAGGGTGTCGAGCGCCTGTTGATTCTTCGATTGGGCGCGCTTCGTGGCGGTCCGGTCAATCTTGAAACTAACGAGGCCGTCACCAGGAGCGTGAACTCGCAGGTGGTCCCCTTCGTTCGCGTCTTTAGGGAGCCAGGCGCGTGGAAGGTCCAGGAGGCGTTCGCCCCACTCGACCCGAGCGAGGTCATCCTCAAGGTGGTCGATCACGATGAAGTCGGGCATGTGGTCCTCCGTGGGCGCAGCGTAACACTGAGCGCCTGACCGCACCTGAGCAGATGTCTGATGCGTCACGAACGAGGTCATGCCGCAGTGCGCAGGTTTGATCGTGCGGGCTTCGTTCGTGCGCTACCTTGGCGAGATAACCGCATGGCTGATTTCATCGTCACAGAAACGTACGGGCAAGCCGGGGAAGCCGCCGAAGGGCAGGTCTTTGACGCGGTCAAAGCGGCGTTCGCTCGGCGGGACGCGCTGGGCTTCTGGCGGTATCCCCTCACCACCCGCGACAGCGCCAAGGAACCCGACATCCTCATCGCCGACCCTGAGTACGGGCTCGTGGTGATCGAAGTCAAGAACCTCCCCATCACCGACATCGCTGGCATCGCGGGCTACCGATGGGACTTGCGGCGGCCGTACTTTGGGAAGTCGTTTATCAACCCGTACGAGCAGGCGCGACGGCAGGTGCAGCTCCTGATTGACCTCACGGCCCGCCGCTCTGAACTCGCGCGGGTGCCCGCGCGTGCCCTCGTGGCGCTACCGCAGGTGACGCGTGAGCAGTGGGAAGCGGCGGGCTTTGACGGGCTGCTGCAGGAAACGCCGCTGCTGCTCGGCGATGAACTCACGTCCGCGCGGGTGCTGCGCGCGATCGAACGCGCGCCTCTTATTCGGTACGGCAACCCTCTCGACGAGGGGCAGTGGCGGGCGCTGCGCAGCGCGCTGGGTACGAGCGGTTCCCTTCCCGGACGTGCAGAGCCTGTGCCGCTCCCCTCGCGTCCACTCCTCGGAAGGCACGGCACGCCCGTCCCCGCGGCTCCTGCCCGGAAGATCGACCTGCTGCGGCAGGCGCAGACGGCCATGAAGGACTTCGACCTGCAGCAGGAACTGATCGCCAAGACCATCCCACCCGGCCCGCAACGCATCCGCGGTATTGCCGGGAGCGGCAAGACGGTGCTGCTCGCTCAGAAGGCCGCGAACATGCACCTCAAGCACCCCGAGTGGGACATCGCCCTCGTGTTCTTCTGCCGCTCCCTGTACGACCAGATCTGCCGTCAGGTGGACCACTGGCTGCGACACGCCAGCGGCGGGGAGAGGACCCTGCAGGGCGCGCGGCATAAGTTGCGGATTCTGCACGCGTGGGGTGCAAAGGAGCAGCCGGGCTTCTACCGGACGCTTGCGCAGCATGTCGGGGTACCGCCGCTGCATGTAGGGAACACCCCGGACGGCTCACCGGGGTACAAGCTGCTGTACGCCTGTAAGGCCTTGATCTCGGACGCCGAGCGGCTCGGGCGGTCCCTGCAGGTGTTCGACGCGGTCCTGATCGACGAGGGGCAGGACCTCGTGCATGAGGATGAGACGCTGCGTCACGAGGACAAGCAGGCGTTCTACTGGCTGGCGCACGAGAGCCTCAAACCTGTTCCTAGGGACGTCCCGCTGTTTTCTGAGGCGACGCCTGCGCCTGAGCTGCGCCGCCTGATCTGGGCGTATGACGAAGCGCAAAGTCTCGACACGCTCGCCATTCCCACGGCGCGTGCCCTGTTCGGCGAGAAGCTGGCCAAGGCGCTCAATCAAGGCGTGACGTATCGTGGGGGGATCAAGAAGAGCGAAGTGATGCACCGCTGTTACCGCACACCCGGCCCGATCCTGCTCGCCGCGCACGCTCTTGGGATGGGGCTGCTGCGCGAGCAGGGGATGCTGGCAGGGCTGACGCAGCAGGAGCACTGGCAGAAGATCGGGTATGAAGTGACGGGCGCCTTCCGAGCGGGTCAAGAGATCACCCTACGTCGTCCCCCCGAGCACTCCCCCAATCCCCTCACTACCCTGCCAAGCGAACCCCTGGTAACCTTCCACTCGCATAGATCACGTGACGTGGAACTCGGGACGCTCGTCGAAGCGATCAAGCGCAATCTGGGCGAGGACGGTCTGGTCGCAAGCCGCCACATCCTCGTGGTGGTGCTCGGCGGGCACCCGGACGCGAAGATGCTTCAAGCGCGTGTGTTCGGCGCCCTCCGGCACGCAGGACTCGACGCGTACATTCCAGGGAACCGCGACATCAACGTGCTGCACCAGCCGTACCCCAACAACGACCCGAACGGCTTCTGGCGTGACGGTGCGGTCACCGTCTCCCCGGTCATGCAGGCCAAGGGGAACGAAGCGGACGTCGTGTACGTCGTTGGTCTTGATCACATCGCCAAGGCTGAGGATGACCTGCGGCTCCGCAATCAGCTGTTCGTGGCGCTGTCCCGCAGTCGCGGCTGGGCGCACCTGAGTGGGGTTGGGATGGAGGGCACCGGGCTGGCAGGTGAGGTGCGGCGTGTCCTCGACGCGGGGAACGTCCTGACCTTCCGATTCCAGCCGCCCAAACGCCACCTGGACGACGGGGAGTAACGAGCCGCGCAGGAGCCGCGTTGAAGCCAGTCACAGCTTCAACGCGGCTCCTGCGTTGGGAGGCCTCGTGGGTTACCCGAAGGCCGTAAAGCCGTCCCGCTCCAAGTCCTGCAGCATCCGGGCAACACGAGCAGCGGTGGTTGGGGCGGTCACCCCGGTGTCCAACCAACGTTGAAGCTGCGCTGTGGTCGCTTCAGCTTCCGAGCGGCCGTTGAGGATCTCACTGCGAAGTTGTTGCAGCGCCCCTTCGGGTGCCTGAGGTTGCTTCGCCCACGCGGCGACCTTCACGAGGGGCACCCAGAGCTTGTCCCGCCCGCCGTTGAACTTCGGGAGGACTTTCATGGCGACGGCAGCGTCAAGCGCACCCACTTCAGAGGTGAGCATGTGGTTCGTGCCGGCAAGCGCGGTGAACATGGCGATCTCGTCGAACACGCGGTACCCGAAGTGCAGCTGGTGAGGGCTCAACTGCAGATTGAGCTGCTGCAACGCCTCTCGAAGCAGTGGACTGCGGTGCACCTCGTCTGCCACGACGGACTTCTCAATGCGGGCGAAGCGACCTGAGCGCGTGAAGGTCCGCGTGAGCTGCGCACCGTCGATCGCGCTGGTGGTCGATGGCCGAAGGCTGGTGGGGTAGTGACTGAAGTCGACGCTGGTGAACTCCAACGAGAACGCTCGGTCCAGCACTTTGGGGCTGAAGGCATGCGTGGTTTCGTCGAGGTTGACGGTGCCGATCAGGTACAGGTTCGGTGGGAGGGAAATCTGCCGGCGGAGGCGAGCGTCTTCCGCGTCCCAAGGGAGGTCGAGCTGCAGGCGCTCCATGGTGAGGCCCTGCTCGTCCCGCCCGGACTCCATGACGCTGAGCACCTCGGCAAAGTAATGCTCGACGTGGGCGAGGTTCATTTCGTCAAGAATGACGAACCAAGGTAGCGCGGTTGCGCCGTTCTGCTCGTAGTCGTGTAGGGCGTCGAGGACGAATCTCAGGAACGTCGGTTGGACGTACGTGCGGGTGAGGGGATTGTAGTAGCCGAGCAAGCTTTTGCTGTCGCGCCAGTCCGGCTTCACCGACAAGAACAGACTGCGCGTGGAGGTGACCATGGGAGGTGCGTCCGACTCGATCTGGACCTGAAGGGGTTCGTTCTCGTGGTGTGGTTGTGGGAGGAGCCAGTACCGGTCGCCCTCGCGGAACTCGGCTCGAAAGGCGTTGAGCACCTCACCCATGAGGATGAGCTCGACCTGCTCGCCTGGACGGGTCCAGACCAAGCGGCACTCGCTGCTCATGTCGCGCAGCGTGACGACCACCGTTGGTAAGGCGCGGTCGGGCTGCACGTCGAACTTGGCCCATGCAGCTTTGGGAATCGTGAGGGAGTGCGCTCCTCCAAGCGCTGTGGGAGTTACGACCCGCAGAAGCTCAGTCGGCAAGGACGGGGGCGGCGTGACCGGCCGGAGCATCTCCGCGAATGCTTGAGCGATTTTGCTTTTTCCTGTTCCGCTGATCCCACTGATGATCACAAAACCCTTGGTTTGCAGGGCCGTGAAGAACGTCTCGATTTGCTCGTCCGTGTACGTCAAGCCACGCCGATTGAACTCCTGCTGGAGCGCTTCGGTCAGGCTTGTTTGAACTTGGATAGGCAGCGATGGGGTGTCACCGAGCTCAACGTGCCGCGTGTAGGCCGCAAGCAATGCCCGAAGATCGGCTTGGAGGTCCGCTTCGGTGGGGAGCGCGGCGTGATCGTAGTACTTGTGGGCGATCACGGACGCTTCGTAGTCCGCGCCGTACGTGGTGGAGTGCAACTGCACGTCCGGGGTGTACGAGAAGCCTTGAGTGGGAAGATCACCCAGGTGCGCTTGAATGCGGGCAGCGCGTTCTCGCATGATCCGGCGTGCTTCGGGGCCACCGTGTTGCTCGACCAGCTCGGTCACGCCTTGAGCGAGGGTGAGGTAGACGCCGCTCATGTCCCCACGGAAGAGGTACACGACGTACACTCCGGTCTTGGTGGTGCTGGTGAGGCGTTGGTCGAGCACCGCGAGCCAAGGCACTTGCGCCCAGTTGCCTTTGCCGTACGACCACTTCACCACCTTGGGCGGCTGGACCCCCATCTGCTCTTTGAGCAGGGTTTGTACGGCGTTGGCTCGGCGGACGAAGGGCGCGAGGCCTTCTTGACCGAAGGCCCCCTTGGTGGCGTACTGCGCCAGGGTGTACTGCAGGTAGTCACGAAGGGGGGTGGGTGGCGAGGTGAACAAGGTCATGGTTCTCCAAGGTGAGGGGGCATGGCGAAGGCTCCGACGCCCGGGCGATCTCCCCGGAGGATGTCGATCAGTGTGGGGGGAGGTCGGGTGGCGGGGGCTGTGTCGTAGAACCGCGAGGTGGAGCCGGGGTACACGATGACCGCGGCGACCAGTTGGAGGGCGTCTCGGTAGGCGTGCATCTTGTACAGGTCATCCGCCTTGAAGGTGGTGCCTCTCGGATTGACCCCCTCGGACTCCAGGGCAGTCACGCCTTCAAAACGGAATTTCGCGTCGACCGCGACGGTGGGTCGGCCACCTTGGTACCAGAGGTAGTCCGGGCGGAGGGGTAAGGCGTAGGACGGTGGTTGGTCGTTGTACACGAGCGTTCCGTGTCCTTCGAAGTGCGCGCTGGTGCCGTAGCCGAGGCCCTCGGTGGGGCTGTGCCGAAGTCGCAGTTCGGGGGTGACGTTGAGGGCGGTGTGGAGTTGGTGGACCAGCTGGTAGAAGCTCCACATTTCGTACAGCTGAGCGATGTTCCGTACGTCGATGGCGTCTTGGGCGTGGTCGAGCATGGGGTGACGTGCTCGGCGGAATTCTTGCCAGAGACGGTATAGCGTGTTGTACCCTTCGCAGCGCATCAGCACCCGTGACTGCTGCGGCAGGACTTGTTGCGCTCGTACCCCTTCTCGGACCAGGAAGTTCGATGTTTGTCGAAGGGCGGCCAGGACGTGTTGAACAGTTGCTTGACGCGCTGGGGGTAAGTCCGTCCACCAGGGTTGGTGGGTCAGCTGCCCGGCGGCCCGGGTGAGCTCCAGCAGGAACGCGAGGACAAACCGGTTCTCGGGGGTGTCGAGGGTCTGCTCACTGCGGTGCTGCTGAACCTGTTGAGGTGCGAAGCCGCGTAAGGCCCGCGCGATGGGAAGGTGCGGCGCGGGGTGCCACCGTTCAGGGTGATGCAGGACGTCGAGGAGGGTGTCCGGTCCGGCGGAGCTGACGAGCGCCAAGTCGAGCAGCTCTGAGTACTGACGTAGGGACTGGTGCGGTTGAGCGCGCACGAGGGTGCACGCCGTGGTCAGGGCTTCTCCTTGTTGGAGGAGGAAGTGTAACAAGAACAGGGGTGAGCGGATGGGCGTGGCGCGCGCGGCCCCAATGGACGTCGGGGCCGTGGGCGCGTACGGGAAAGTGGCGGAAAGCTGCGCGAGGTCTTGTGTGAGGGTGCGCAGCAACTGGAGATGCGCTGCTGGGGTGGGGTACTTCTTCGAGAGCACTTCGAGCGAAAGACCGGGGCCGACCGGACGGCCTTGGGCGTACGGTTGAAGATGGCTTCTTCCAAGGGTGTTTTCGAATCTTACTCGGAAGGTCTCAGCGCCCGGGTAGAGCGGGGGGAAGCAGTGGGGCCTGGCGTGAAGCTCTTGTGCTCCTGGAGCGTCCACCCAGTAGTCTGTCCACTCGTAGATCCAGAGTTGAGCTGGTGAGAACCGAGTGGTATCACCACCTTCAAAGGTGCCAAACGCATCCCCTCGAATGGTCAGAGCAGTTGCTTGTGCTGCATTACTCATTGGAGTGAAGCGGCGGTACTGCAGAGAGGCTTTGCAAGCCAGCGGAGACAGTTGCGGGTGCGCGTTTTGTGGAGAAAACCCACCTTACAGTTCACCTCCCATCATGAGGTGGCCGGTATGACAAATTAAATTATGGCGCTTAATTTTAATACCAAGCTGTGTTATCCACAACTTACGCGCGAGGAGCGTTAGCGAGCACTCGGCAGGGAGTGTGTGCATGACGAGTTCGGACATCTCTGTGCAAGTGTAGCGGGCCAGAAGTACAGGTCCCACTGAAAGTGAGCTCGTAGGGCCGACCTCCTCGTGTCAGCCCTCGCGCTAGCACTTTAAGTTGCTGGCAGAACGCTCAAGTGGAGATCGTAGACCCTTGCCGGATCTCGTTAGCAGCGCAATAACGTGGACAACAAAGACCTAACCCCCCAAGTGTGTGACCATCAGCACCTGTCTCTACAAGCTGATTGGTTTATTTCCGAGCCTCGGTACAGCAGGCATGGACAAAAGATCGGGCTTGTCACGTTGGATCGGGACGTAGTCTGGTTAAGCGCGTCCCCTGCCGATTTAATGGCTAAAGCACAACTTGCCAGACGGTGTCTATATGAGCGACTGCTCCTTAGCGGATTGGAGTTCCTTTGGGTGCTCCTTCATAGAGCTACACATACTGCGACATAGGATGCGTGTATACTGGCTATGACACGATTCCAGCCAGATTCGGCGTCCAATTACATATTACTTTCTACAGCCCCGATGACTCGCCCCGATTGTACCAACTTTTGTGGTACATACAGAGATATGAGAAAAGCTGCATTCTATTAACCGAAAGACTAAACGCTTTCGAACGTGTGGACAAGTTCATTCCGTCGATTGAGAAAAGGAAAACAATGAATTACGGAGAACAGCTGGCCTCATGGTATTTGCGATTGAACGGCTTTCTTCCCATGCCGAATTTCGTTCTACATCGTCAAGGCGAGACCGATATCCCGGATAACCGATATCATAGCGATATTGATCTACTCGCGATACGCTTTCCCTATGTGTACGAAGAAATTGGAGGCCGAGCGAGAGATTGGGACCAAGAAACTTTATCATTGCTCTTATCTGACGAAAAGCCCAGTGGAGTAATTGTAGAAGTTAAGACTAGTGAAGAGTGTGATCCTTGGACGCGCCAATCTTGGATTGAGCGTTCTATTCAGCGGCTTGGCATGCTTCCCTTGAATGAAACTACTGCCGCCGCTCGCCATCTGCACCGTGAAAGGTCATCTCGTACTACCAGACCCACCGCACCGGTTCCCTACGAAAACCACCAGGCTATCATTAGTACGCTTTTGGTGTGTCCCAGGGGGCGCGAGCACGTTTTGCGTCCACGATATACCAAAGTCGTGTCACTTGAGCACTGTGAAGAGTTTATCATCGAGCGAATATTACGGTATAGAGATCCCAAACGTGCAAGTCGACTATTCTTTCCTGACGAATTGATGCAATACCTATCCTGGAAATACACTAGCATCTGACATTGTATTTTGCTCAATCCCACCCAAAATTCACCTCTCATATATCATTGTCACTAAACGCTTTAATCGCAATTGTCACGCTTCTAGCTTTTAGTTATTAGTGTATATCTCATTATTAGAGGTAACAATTTCTTTTTACCGACAACGGCATGTGTAACGATGTGCTGCGTGGTCAGAAAAGATTGTATTAAAATTCTTCTGAAGCACACTTGTTTTCGACTTTAGTCTTCGTATACCGAAACACGTTATTATAATGATGCCGTAAATTATCACGGAGGATCGTGACGTCTAACTGGTCTGGAGGATGAAATACCTGACCATGGAGAAATGTGTAATTTGGATCGTGCGAGGCGGCGCTTACTTCGGCCAATTGTACCTTTAGAGTCTCTGGGTGAATAGAAATTTCACCGCTATCAAATAGCTTATGAATGTCTGATCGGAGGAGTAAGCTGTTTTCTGGTTTGTGCTCACCATCAGCAGCATAAGGTTTTATATGGGCTGCATCAAGAACGGTTGTGACGCGAGCTCCGCTCAAGCAACACGTGCCATTATAAAGTTGGAGAGTAGAGGCGCGAAACATGTTTTGGCCGAGTCGAGGGTGAACCAGGTACGCCTTGCCAAAACGTGTGTGATCAACAGCAGGATTGTCATGACAAGGTGCTAGCCCAATATTTTCCAAGAGTCCTCGCAAAGAACCTTCAGCACCAATATCAGAGATCCCGACGTGATCTGAAGATCGCTGTAGAGTTGCAAAGTTGAGTGAATTCAACGAAACTGCCTGCTCTTCGTCAAGGAGAAAAATGTTTGTTAAAAGCACGCTGCGTATCGCAACTTCTGCGCTCACCGGGTGCAGAAACGCGTCTTGAATCTGCTGGATCCATTGCTCATATGTTTCTGTTAAGTTAACAAGCATAAATGTGTGCCAAGCTTGCTCTAATGTCAGCGAGTATTCGTGTATAACTTCGCCGCCGCCAAAAGCGATTTGAGGTTGTCCATTCTCAGAACTGGCAAGAACAAGCAGCTGCCCTGGATGAAGAGGAGGCAGCCCGGCCTCAGGTAGCACTACAAGGTGGAGGTCCTCCAATTCATCGAAACGATGTCGAAATGCGTTAATCCAAGCGTCGGGAATGACATACGGCACGATCCGAGCGGGTAGCGAAACTATCTCATCCAGCTCATACGGCAACTCCGCCTCAGATATTTGTCTATCTTGTTGCTCGCCTTGAAGTGCCATACGCTGTAAGGCCGTCTCTCGCACTTCCTCGTCTGCATCCTGCGTAAGCGTGCGGACAGTATCAAGGGGCGTGCGAATGTGTTCCGCGACCGCTCGGCGAACCCACGACCACTGATCTTGCGCAAGGACGTTGAGTAAAAGAGCTGGGCAAGTGGTATTCTGCGCCACCCCCCATCGAACGCGTGACAAGTTATGGGCGCTGAGCTGTTCAAGGTAAGGAATTGGGATATTTGGGTGTCGAGCGACGCGCTCGAGAAGCCAAGGTCCTGCATTCATTAGCTCTGTGAAATGATAAGGGGCCAAACTCAAATCAGGATCGGGCTCAGGTGTACTCGTATCCCGCAAATCTTTCCATACACCGAGGCCGAATACTATAGGAGCAACTGCTTGAAATGCAGGGTTGGCTAAAGCATTACTCCGAACCCACGACACTTGATCACCTAAGAGGTGCAGCAGCGTCGATCGACTCACCAGCTGGCTGGTCGCGAGAAGCGCCCGCACAGCGGGAGAGTCGTCATTCGCAAAAAGCGCAATGACGTCGCTTGGTAGCTCCGGTTGCTTGAGAAGAACCCACCGTATCCACGGACGCTCGTGATACACGCGAATAAGCATGCTGCTTTCTAGCCACGCACCTGAGGGTGCGATGGCCTGTAAGCTCTGGTCAAACCCAAGGTGCTGAAGAAGGATTCGGACTTCATTCGGAAGTTTATGATTTTGACTTGCCGCCAAACGGACGCTGGCGTCCCGATCACATGCCAATCTCTCGAGAACCTCGGGACGTTGGGAGCGTGCGGCCACAACAGCACGAACAGCAGGTGAGGTGTCGTCGCAATATCCGTGCAGTTTGGACGTACTCAAATTTCGATGGTGCAGGACCATAAGTCGCACTTGTTCAGTCGAGTAATTCAGTAGGTCGGTAAGCGCGCCGGCCGTAGTGCTCATGTTCTCCGCCAGCGCAAGATGAACGCGATGATTTTTCTGGCGTGCTAAGCGCCGTTGGAGCTTCTCTGGGCACTGAGGGTGTGAAGCCCAAGCAAGTTGCAGCTGCTCGTCTGGGACGGGATCCCACGGTTCCTTCGTCATGTCCGGCAAGTCCACGCCGTTGCTGCCTAGAGATACTGCACGTAACAACTCATCATGATTCACGTCAGTGCAAGAATAGCTAAGACCAGCAACAACGTCAGCGAAAATGCCGTCGTAGGGGCACCATCGAGTGTTTGGGCATAGCTTTCAGGAACGGGACAGAGTCGTCCCTGAAACTACTCATACAGAATTATCGAGCCAAGCTCACCTTGTCGCTCGAGCGACTGGAAGGGCACTTGAGGGGAGTTGTAAAAAAACTAACGTGATCGGCCAAGAAGTTGGGTCCGGTGGCTGCTGCGCAGCGCCGCACGCACGCGCGTTTCGTCCTGCCAGTCCGGATGGGGCAGTCGGAACGTAGGGAGAGAGCTTGCGGTTCCTGCTACGAAGCTTTGCACGGCCGCGTCACCAAGGGCATACCCGTGGTTCTCCAATGCAGCGATCTCACCTTCGCTAAATGCGTCAAGGTCCGTGCGGATCCCGCCAATCAGTTCAGCGACCTCTGGGGAGTAGCCGTGCTGAAGGCATGCTGCACTGCTCGGCAGACGTGACGCGTACGCGCTCACATGCTGTCCAACGGACCAGTACGCGCTCACGTGCGTCCCCTTACCCGACTCTGCGAGCAGCCAGCGTTTACGAAGCGAACGCGACTGCGCGTCAAGGATGGAGAGGTGTCGCGGCAGACGCGCCCAACGTCCACGGTCCGCGGCGAAGTCGAAGGTGCTGCCGCCGTCACTGACGAGCATCACCGCGTGCGTCTTCCAGACGGGCTCAAGGGCGAGGTTGTCGTAGTTCCCGCCGTCCGTGAGCCGCAGCCCACGGACGAGCTGAGGGAAGTCTGGACGGGTGCGGGCCCGGCCGCGTCGGAGCTGTTCAGGCGAGAGGTCCAGGTGGAGTGGACTGAACACGGGGGGAAAGCAGGCGCTCGCAGCGGCGGCCAGGGCGAGCGGGTACGCACCATCATGCCGGGCGTATCCCGCGCGGTAGTCGCCCATACGGGTACGTTCGAACACCCAGTTCACGCCGAAGGCCATATCGGTCGCGCAGAGCACGAAGTTTGGTGTTCGTGGAAGACTGCCGAGCCGCCCGAGGTCCAGCCGCTGCTCGAGCAGCGCCGCGACCCGCTCAATGGCGGAGCTTCCCCACCAGTTCCAGGGTTGCAGCCGCGCCAACAGCGGTGCCGTGCGTAGGTCCTGGGTGCAGAACGCCCGGAAGGGGCGGGCGACCTGTACCTCCCACACTTCGCTTGGCAGAGGCTGGGGTCGAGGCCAGGGCAGGGCGCGGGCGAGGAACGCGGAAAAGATGCTTCCACCCGACACGCTGGACACGGTCCTCAGGTTACCGAGCAGACCGTACTCGTCCAGGCGACGAACCGCGCCGAGGTGAAAGAGTGCGGCGCGGTACCCGCCGCCGGACAGGCATAAGCCCACACCACGCCGGCGGGGCGCGGTGAGCTCGAGAGTGGGTTCGTCGAGAGGCTCGTTGATGGGGAAGTCGTCGGCGACCACGTTGCGGTTCCTTCCTTCTGCCGGATCGGTGTTCACGTCATCATAGGCAAGGCGCGCTCTACAGCACGCCAAATATGCCGCGCGCCGGGCAGCGCCTCGATAAGCTGAGAGGGCCCACGATCGTCAAGGACCACCACCCCTCCCCCACCAATGACAAGTTTCAGCAAGCGGGCGACGAAGCCGAGAAGCAGATGGCCTTCTACCTGAGGCGCACCTTCGGCACCGACCCGAGCGTCCATGTGTTCCACAACCTTCGCTTTGAGCGTGAGGGGGACGCCGCGCAAATCGATCACCTGATCCTGCACCGGTACGGCGCGGTCATTGTGGAGAGCAAGAGCGTGACGAGCGCCGTGCGGATCAACGAGCGCGACGAGTGGGCAAGGCAGTGGAACGGACGGTGGACGGGCATGTCGTCACCGGTGCTGCTGGCCAAGCGGCAGGCGGATTTCCTGTAGTCGTACCTGGCTGCGCATACGAATGACCTGCTGGGGAAGTTTATGTTCGGGATGCTTCAGAAGGGCTTCGGGGCATTCGTGATCGACGTGGTCGTTGCGATCAGCGACGGGGGTATGGTGGAGCGCCGCGGGCCGTTACCGGAGGTCCGCAAGGCGGATCAGGTGCCGGAGCGGGTGCAGGAGCTGCTCCGGGATCAGCAGCGGTTGCCGCAGCCGCTCAGCGTCATCGGACCAGATCGCCGCGCGAAGGATTGGGGGCTGGCGCTCAGCGTGGAGGAGTTCGCGCGGGTGAGTGCGTTCCTGCGGGCGAAGCACATGCCGAAGGTGACCCTTGGGGCTTCGGAAGCTTCGATGACTGTTATTGAGCAGAAGGGCGTGTACGGGCGGCACGCCCCTTCATTAGAGGACACTGCACACGCGAGGTAGTACAAACGAGGTCAGCGGATGTGACGGCGTCGACCCCCTTCTCCGCCGTATTCACACAGGCTACCCGCCGCCACTGCCAGAGCACGAGCTTAAGCGTCACTTACGGCAAGTACGGCTACTACTACAAGTGCCGTGGTTGTGAGGGCAACACGCCCATCCAGCTGACCTGTGGGGGTTGTGGTGGAAAGGCTCGCACCCGTAAGGCGGGTGACGAGTTTTACGCGGACTGCCCGGACTGCGGCTCCAGTGTCCTCTACCACCGCAACACTCCCTCCTGACGCCCAAAACATGTCCTTCTGCTCGTTCGAGCGTGCTTCTCGCCGCGCGCTCGGTATTGAGCGTGGCCTGCCGAATTGCCCTCAGCTTCCCGGTTGCCGTGAGCCGAAGGCGGGGATGTTAACGTAAATGGGTAAGGTAGGCGTATGGACACCACTGAGGAAGCCAATCCACGCCAGCGTAACGGTTCACGATGGGTGCACGGCCTCCTCACTGCGTTCGCGCTTGTCCTTGTCACGGTCGGCCTACTGACGCACGGTGAGCCTCCGGCCACGATCAGCGGCGACGCGGCAGACATTCGTGCCTACTGCGAGCAGGCCGCGAGGGTGAAGATGCAGGCGTCCGCGGAAGCTCGGTTTGGGCCTGCGGCGAGCTCGGCGTTGAAGGTAGATGAGTTCACGTGGCGGTGGCTCGGGTGGGTTGACGTGCCAGGACGAACGGGCAAGATCGTCCGGTCGATGGTTTCCTGCAAGGTGACGCGCGAAGAGCCGTGGGTCGCGGATGTGGACGTCTCCATCTTCCCTCAGTGAGGCCTTCTCGTCTGATTCGTCTCACCCTGCTGTCGACCTATCACTGGGTAAGGGTAAGCCCACTGCAGTGGTCGTCTCTTTTCAGGGCAGATCCGCAGATGTCCGACTTGCAGCGTGGGGGTTGCGCGTGCATTGGTTTCTCAGGCAGCAAGCCGTTAAAGCACGAGCCTCCGCGCAAATGTTTGTCCTTCACGCGCTAAAACACAGCAGAATAAGCGCGGTATGAAGACTCACCTCAAACTCCTCTTCCTCGTCGTCCCCCTCACTGCCTGCACGCCTGCCACGATGGAGGGGTTTGGGCGCGGCCTTGCTCAGGGAGCTCAGATGTCTGCGCAGACGCCCATGACCGCAGGTGTCGATTGCATTGGGGCGACGTATGGCACGATTACGACAGCCAAAGCCAACCTCTCGGTGACGGCGACAGCCGATGGTCTGATGACGGGTACCTTCACCAACAACGGGACGGTCTTCAGAGCAGCAGGACGCACGAACACGCATGCGGAGAACGGCAGGTTGACGTTCAGCCAGATCAACCTTGACCTGGACAGTCGCGTCTCCGGAGGTGCGAACGCGAGTGCAGGAGTCCAGAGCGGCAACGCCAGCTATGGCGTCAGCGGTGGCTTAAGCACAGCGCGAGGCTCTACCGGCACATTGACTGGAGTTGTAGATTCGGCGGGAGGCTTCACTGGTACCTTCCGCGGGGTGCAGGGCTCTTACCGCGCCGTGCTCCAGTGCAACCAGTCCTCTTAAAGAGGTGCGCCCCTAGCCAATGTGCCTCGGTCCACAGCTGACGTCCCTACAGCCCGATCGGCGCTCTGCCTAGCTCTACTGGGGCAGAGCAGCTGACGTGGACCGAAGCCAGACGTATCAGGAGGGATGGAGGTTCGAGGATGCATCCTCGAACCTCCATCCCACTGTTTGGCCTTAAAACTACAGCTGCTAAATATGCAGAGCTTGGCTGGAAGGTAAGAGAGGATAGTAGAAGCCATCCTGAAAACGGCAAGAGGCGGTTGAGGTACGCTGGCCACTCATGGTGCTTCTGACCTCCACCCCCAGCGACACCTACCGCGTGCTCAGCGACTACGAGACGGTCTACGTCGAATCGCACGACCAACGCTCGTGGAAGGAGGGCGACTTTTACGGCGATCCGTAGGCCGCCCTGATCACCTGGGACGAACGATGGGCCGTCATCGTCGGCGAAAGCGTCGTGGTGGTCCGACTTGACGCCCTGGGCGACCAACCGCTCAAGCAGATCACACTCGACACCTCTGACGTGTTCGGTGACGCCCTGGATCAGGTCGCTTCCATCCACCCGCCTATCGTCCTGTACCGTCTCTTCGTTGGCCCCGCTCCGAAGCCCCTGTGGATCGAAGCCGTGTAGCAGCCCAACCAGGAGTGTGTGCGTCTCGTCGCTGATCCGCTCAACGATGGAGCAGGCATGAGTCGGTCTCAAAACCCGTTCAGAGCGTGATGCCACGCTGAGGACGTGGAACTGACCGAGCCGCAGTGGAAGATCGTCGAGCCTCTCTTCCCACCCCCCAAGGCCACCGGGCGCCCTCGCCGGGACGACCGGCTCGTCCTCGAAGGCGTTTTGTGGGTACTCCGGACAGGCGCACGCTGGAAAGACCTACCTGGACGCTTTCCGCCGTACCAGACCTGCCACCGCCGCTTCCAGCAGTGGGTCCGCTCGGGACTGCTCGACCGCGTCCTGCAAGCCCTGTACGAGGACCTGGTTGAGCGCGGGCAGGTCAAGCTCGACGAATGGTTTATCGACGGCTCCTTTGTCCTGGCGAAAGGGGGGGCTCTGCTGTCAATTACGGTCCCCGAGGCAAGGGGAGCAAGGTCATGGCAATCACGGACCGCCATGGTCTACCTGTCGCTCTCCACCTCGCCCCTGCTGCACCGCATGAAGTTACCCTGGTCCATAGCACTCTCGACGCTGCCTTCGGCCTCGATCACCCCGCTCGGCTGATCGGAGACACCGCGTACGACAGTGACCTGCTGGACCAGCAGTTAGCCCGCGAGGGCATAGAGATGATCGCGCGCAACCGAAAGAACCGGACCAAGACGCAGGATGGCCGCCCGTTGCGCCGGGCGAAGCGGCGGTTCGTGGTGGAACGGCTGTTCGCCTGGTTGCAGCGGTTCCGGCGAGTGGTGGTCCGATACGAGCGCTTCGCGGAAAACTACTTGGGCATGGTACAGCTCGCCGCGATGGTCATCCTGCTCAGGCAGTTTTGAGACCGGCTCCTATGTCTGCTTTACCTGCCGCGCCGACGGGCTGATGAACCTCATCGACGCCATCAACACCACCGGCCTCGTGTCCAGCTTCGCGCACCTCAGCCTGCACCATCCCTTCGAGCGCGGCCACAGCAGTCTCTACGCCGCCCTCAAGCACGGCAGTCTCGACGTTGTCGCCCTGCAAACGTTGCTTAGCCGCACCCTAGTCCACGCCATCGCGTCTGTCACGACTTGGGTCTGAAACGAGCCAAGAGTGCACCTACAGCTACCACCATTGACTGGTTTACTCAGTACATCAACTCCACGGTTGTTCGAGCACATCAAGACGCCGCAGGCGCTCGAGGAGGTCAACACCATGAAGTGCTTTGGCGATCACGCGGCGGATCCAGCACCACGCTGCATCTCAAATGCGAACGGTAGGGCAAGCCGCTCGCCCTCCACCTCACGGTGGTGAGCGGCACGAAATGGTCGGCTTTCGCCCACTCCTCGACGCGGGGAAGGTGAAGCGCTGCTGCCAAGGACGACCCAGGCACCGACGAAAGCAGTAGGTCGGCGATCGCGGATACAGCAATGGGGTGACCCGGAAGGCTTTGCACCGTCGGGGCATTCGTGCAGTGATGCCACAGTAGCGAGATCAGCGTCGTCCATGGAACTACGACCCGCAGCCGTACTACAAGCGAAATCATGTCGATCGAGCCATGGCTTGGATCAAGCGGTAGGGTCGGGTGTCGACGCGGTGCGACAAGCGGCAGGTCCATGATTGGGCTTAGCTGACCCGCCCTCAGTCTTGGCGTGGCTTCCAGGCAGAGTTGCCCAGACAGCCACTGCGTGCCGACAGGCACAATGAGGACATGGAGCCCTCTCCCGCACAAATTCGCGATGTTCGTCTGCACGTGCAGAACCATCAACCTCACGACGTGACGTTGGTTGTCGAACCGTGGGGTGAGGAGGTCGTACTCCTCGCTGGTATGACGGTGACAGTGATCGTTCGCGGCGTGCGAGCAGCAGAGGTCGAGCTGGTCTGGGGTGAGCAGTATTTCACCTTGTTCGCGGCACCAGGGTCGACGCTTGCCGTGGAGGACGAGCGGGGATCCCGGGTGCTGGACATCGAGATTCCCGTTCCAGGGTTACCGGAGGGCATGTCGACGCGGGCGTTCGTACGTCAGGTACTTGAGGGCGAAGCCGAGATCTGACCTTGTTTCTTGGGAACACACCCTAGTCTTCGATTTGAACGCTGCGCTCCGGCTCCACATTTCCGTCGTTCCTTGGGATTTCGGACCTGCCGACTTTTCATCCAAAGCCGACAAAGCTTGACCAGTAAAAGGCGGCCGCCGCGCTTCCCTGACTCTCGGCTTCAAGGTGTAAGGCACGCACAAGGCACGCGGCCCTATCCTAACGCGAACGCAAATGGAAAAACCCCCAACCAGTGGGGGTTTTTTTGGCGCGCCCGAAGAGATTCGAACTCCTGGCCTTCTGATCCGTAGTCAGACGCTCTATCCAGCTGAGCTACGGGCGCATCGTGGTGTGACTGGGTGTGGTGCCGTCGCGGCAACTCGCGGAGTATAGCATCGATCGTGGGGACGCGCGAGGGCGGGCCGCGTGGCGGGTGCTGTCGCGGGTCGCGCGTGTTCTTCCACGTCCGGCAGGGAGCGGACAGCCAACTTGTCTAGACGAGTTTTATACAGTGTCCGACGAAGAACTCACCTCCCGCCCGTTCGTCGAGCGACCCCCTCGACTCCTTCCAGCGTTACGCTCATCTGCAAACCACGATCATGAGACGGCCACCTCGCACGGCGTCCACCCGAGCGCCGCGGTTCGGTCCGCGGTACGTCATCGAAGCGGCCCGGACCGGGCGACCCGGCTCGACCGGAGGCACCCCACGAGACGAGGAGCGCTCCTCCCGGCGTTCGCATCGGCCCAGGCGCGGTGGAAATGTGACGGGTGACGGGCACGGATGCCCGACACGACGAGTCGAGGCGACGTGGATCGGAGTGCTCGTTCTAAATTAGAGTATATAAAAGTATTTCTCGAACCGGGGCGATGCTGCATCCCGGACCAGGAAGACTGATCGAAGTGACCGATTCCCTTTATAACCGGTCTTATGAAGAGTGAATGCACGCAGGTCTTCTCTCCTGCCGCGACCGAACGGGTTCGCCCATCGAGCGTCCCCACCGCGCCCTGCCCGAACCGTCACGTCCACCACGCACGTCGGTCCGTATGCTCCGCCACGAGGCCGAGCATGAACGAGACGGACTCGACGAGCACAGGCGCACCCGTCCCACCGGGCGGCGTACACCCCGAAACGGACGGAGCGGAGGCTCAGTTCGATTTCGCGCCGCCGGCACGTCACGAGGACCCGCGAGGTGCACTGACGGCGTGACACGCCTCGGAGCCCGCAGCAGGTCCGACCTACGCGCGCCCGGGTCGGCGTGTTCGCCGTGAGTGCGGGCGCGTGACGCCGTCATCGCGGGCGTCGCCCAGACCTCCCCCGTGTCCGATGAGGAAGCGTGAGCGTTTCACGAAGGTCACGTGCGCGCGTGTCACAATGCCCGGACCTCGTGGTGACCGATGCCTGACACCCCCGACCTGCCGCACACCCCCGCCGAACCCGCCTCGCACCTCCCCCCCGCCCGCGCCCGCCGCACCATGCGCCTGTCGCTCCTCGAAGGCGGCGCCACGCAGCTCTTCCTGAACTGGACGACCGGCAGCGTCCTCACCGGATACCTCATGAGTCTCGGCGCGGACGCCGCGACCCTCGCGCTCGTCGCGGCCGTCCCGATGCTCGCGCAGGTCACCGGTCCGTTCGCGGCGGTGCTCGCCGCGCGGCTCGGGGCGCGCAAACCCCTCACGGCGCTCCTCGGCCTGGTCGGACGCGTGATGTGGGTGCTCGCGGCGTTCCTGCCCCAGCTGGGCGTGCCGCACGGCTGGCAGCCCGCCGCGCTCGTCGTGCTCGTCGGCCTGTCGAGCGCCTTCCAGGCGCCCAACGGCGTCCTGTGGTCCTCGTGGATGACGGACGTCGTACCCCTGCGCGAGCGCGGCGCGTACTTCGGCCTGCGGACCGGCGTGCTGGGCGTGGTGGGGATGCTCGGCAACCTCGCGGCGGGCGCGTTCCTGGATCACGTGGCGTCCCCGCTGGGCTTCCAGGTGGTGCTGCTCGCCTCGGTCGTCTGCGCGCTCGCGGGGCTCGCGCTGCTCGCCCTGCACGACGAGCCCGTCATGCCGCGCGTGGATACGGGTCTGCGGCGCACCCTCACCGCGCCCTGGACGGACCGCAACTTCCGCCGGGTGCTGGTGTTCGGTTCCTACTGGACGTTCGTGGTGATGCTCGCCGGACCCTTCGTGTTCCCCTACTTCCTGGGGCAGCTCGGGCTCTCGTTCACGCAGGTGGCGGTGTGGTCCGCCATCGCGTCCGTGTGCGCGCTCGGGACGAGCTGGTGGTGGGGGCGCGTGGCGGATCAGGCCGGCAACAAGCCCGTGCTGCGCTTCGGCACGGTCCTCGCGGGTGTGGGCCTGCCCGGCACGTGGATCCTCGCGGGACTCACGGGACGCGTGGAGTTCGTGTGGCTCAGCGCGGTCCTCGACGCGCTGGCGTGGGGCGGGATCGGCGCGGCCCTGTTCAACCTCGCGCTGGGCAGCGCGCCGCGCGAGCAGCGCACCGCGTTCTACGCGACGTTCTCCCTCGCGACGGGCGTGGCGGGCTTCGTCGGGGGCGCGCTCGCCGGGCCCCTGCTGACGGCGCTGCTCGCGCATCCCGTGACGACCGCTCACTTCACGTGGACGGGCTACCACTCGCTGTTCGCGCTGTCGGGCATGCTACGCGCGGGCGCGCACCTGCTGCTGCGCCGGGTGGACGAGCCGGGAGAGGCCCGCCTGCGCGACGGGGTGCGCCGCGTCCGGCTGAGCCGACCGCTCGACAACGCCGCCGACTGACCGCCCTCAACCGTAGTACTCGGGCAGTTGCCGCAGCGTCTCCCATTGCGCCCGGTCGTGCCCGAAGACCACCAGCGCGTCCTGCTCGCGTTCGGCGAGGTCCATCAGCTTCACGACGCTGGCGCGGACCGCCTCGTCGTCCGGCCCCCCGCCCGTCCCGTCGCGGGTGAAGTGCTCGCGGAAGGGCACCGCGTCGACCGTCAGGATCACCGCGCCCGTGCCGGGGAGCCGCACCAGCACCGACTGGTGTCCCGGCACGTGCCCGCTCGTCTCGATCAACTCCAGACCCGGCAGCAACTCCGTGTCCCCGTCCACCAGCCGGACACGCTCGAGCGGTTGATCCCACTCGGACCGGGTCGCCGCGAAGCGCGGGTTCGTCGCCGCGTCGAGGTGATGGGCCCGCTGAACCACGTAGCGTGCGTTCGTGAACGCCGCGTGCCTCCCGGCGTGATCGATGTCGTAGTGCGTCGAGACGACCAGGTCGACGTCCCCGGGCGTCAGGCCGATGCTCGCGAGGTGCTCCACGACGTCACGACCGTTCTCGAAGTCCGACGCCTCCTCCGGAAGGTGCTCCGGGAGACCGCTGTCGATCAGGACGTTCCTGCCGTCATTCGTCCGCGCGAGGTAGCAGACGATCGGAATGCCGTACTCCGGCATCGTTCCCACCTGCATCAGGTAAAGCCGCGTCACCGCGCTCTGGCTCATGAGTTCCTCCCTGTGCCCGCATCATACGTTCCCGCCGGGCGGCGCGTGCCGCGAAACCGATCGGGCGACCGGGGCCCTCCAGGAAGTCCGCCTCGGCACCCCGTCACGACCCGTGCTCGTGTGTGTCGGAGGGAGCGTCGGCGCCGAGCGGCGTGACGGGCGTCGCCTCGACGCAGGGACCGTCCGTCCCGGAGCCCTGCCAGAGGACGCGCCGCACCTCGTACGTGCGTCCGTTGAGTCCGGAGACGAGATCACCGGGCCGCAGGTGGGTGGGGCCGGTGGCGGGCAGGTCGAGCAGCAGCGATTGAGGGCCGGTCATCCGCACAGGATAACGAGCCCGTCCGTGGGTCATGAGCGCGAATGCGGCGTGCAGGGCACTTCCGTCCCGCCATGGGGCCGCCATGCCTCCCCGTCTATGGTGCCCTCATGCACAGACTCCTGATCCTGTTCGTCCTGACCTTCGCCTGCGCCACCGGCGCGAACGCCCAACCCGGACGTGACCCGTCGACGCTGCCGTTGCCGGACGCGACGTTCGTGCGGGTGAACGACACGCGGATCGCCGTCCGCTGCGACGGCGCCGCCCGCGCGGGGCAACCGCTCGTCGTGCTCGTGTCCGGTCAGGGCGTGCCCGCCGTGTCGTGGGTGCTGCCGCCGCCGGACGACCTGCAGGGAGAGGTGATGCTGCGCCCGCCGTTCGGCGCGCGGC
>NZ_KI912654.1:83126-99201 GCF_000519345.1 Deinococcus pimensis DSM 21231 | reverse complement strand
GTGCTCACCCGCACGAACGGCCTGGACGCGGACTCGGCGCGGCAGTTCGGCGCGGACGGCTCGCCCGCGACGCTGGCCCGCTGGCGGCGCGACCACTGGTCCATGGCGGTCGAGTACGCCGCCACGTCGTCCCGTGGATCGCTCGTGAGCGCCAACGAGAGCGGGCACTTCATCGGCTTCGACCAGCCGGACCTCGTCGTGTCGGCCGTCCGTCACGTCCTGGAGGACGCCCGGACGGCGCGTTGAGCAGGGCCGGGTCGCGCCGTCGGTGGACGGCGCGACCGGAGCGGGAGGGACGGACGCCATGAGGCGGCCCGCGGGCGCGCTCAACGACGGGTCATCGTGAGCGTGCCCCGCCCGAGCGTCTCCCCGTCGAGCTTCCACTCTCCCTCGCCCTGGTAGCGGTCCCCGTCGAAGCGGCCCCGCGCGCCCAGCTCGAAGGTGCGTCCGTCGAGGTCCAGGCCGACGTTCAGGGTTCCCGTGGCGCTGTCACCGTTCGCGAACAGCACGGGCGCGTCGCCGAAACCGATGACGCGGGGCGAGTCGTCCTGCAGCTCGACCCGCACCCGCAGCGAGGCGTCCCCGACGGTCACGACGGCGTCCCACGTGCCCGAAGCCGTCCGCTGGGCGGGAGCCGGGACGGGAGCGGACCGTGAGGCCGCGCCCGTCGTCGCGGGCGGTGCGGAGCCTTCCGGGGCGGCGGGACGGACGAACACCAGCTCGTCCTCCTTCGACGTGAGGACCAGCGCCTCCCTGCCCGTCACGCCGACGCGCGCCGCGTACGTCTCCTGGTACGGACCGACCGTGTTCCGGGAGGTCTCGATCTTCCCCTCGCACGTCTGCGTGACGGTCACGCTGGTCCTCGGGGTGAAGGTCAGCACGCGGCCCTTCTCCATCACCTGCCCCTGCTCCGTCGTGAGGCGTCTGGGATTGCAGCCGTATTCCCGCTCGACGAGCAGCGTGACGCGGTCGTACGTGCGGTCCGCGCGCAGCGTGAGGCGGGCGCTGCTGGCCGGAGCGTCCGTCCAGACCGTCCCCGTGGGGTCGTAGGCCCCGGCGGGCAGGACGCGGCCGAGCTGCCACTCGCCCCGCAACACGCGGTCGAGTCCCGTGTCGACGGGGGCCGGTTTGGGAGGCGGCGCCCGCCGCACGAACGTCGACGTGTCCTTCCCGAACGTGAGGTCGAGCTTCCCTGCCCTGACAGTCCAGGTGGCGACGTCCGTCTCCCCTCCGGGTTTGCTCCGCTTCGTCGCGGCGTAGCGGGTGCAGCCGTTGTTGAGCGAGGCGGGGGAATACGCGAGGTACGTGTCCACCCCGAGCGGTTTGAACGTCACGCGGCCGCCCTGCACGGTGAGTCTGCCACGTTCGACGGTGGCGTTCATCACCTGACAGGTGATGGGGTAACCGGAGAATCCGAACGACGACGCGACGTGCGTGGAGTCGAAGCGCGTGAAGACGTACGTCCCGCCCGGCTCGACCAGCAGCCGCGACGCGCTCGACGCGGCGCGCGTGAGGTCGGTGGTGTACACGTCGGCCGGGTACTGCGCGCCCGTGAACCACTCCCCGGCGAGCGAGGCGGGGACGTTCGCGGCGCACGCGACGCTCGCGGCGAGGGTGAAGGTCAGGGCAGAGGCCAGGGATCGAACGAAGGTCATGGTGTGGTCCTTTCGCGGGGCGAGCGAGGCTCGCTGACCGAGGCTACGACGCACGCGGTGACGGTCCCATGGCGACCACGCCGGAGCGGATCGACGCGGCCCTCGCGGGTCGAGCGGTCGTTCGCGCGCGCCCGCCGTCCGGAACGGGTTTCCGGCGGATGTCATGCACGCGCCACGCGGCGCCCTCACCGGCGCGCGGCGCCCGGCCTCGACGAGGCGTGGGGCGGACGCAACCCACCCCAACGCTCAAGGCGGACGCCCTCCACGCACGCTACCCTGAGGGTGAACGGAGCCACGCTCGACCCGCGAGGTCGAGCGTGGCTCCGATCGACCCGAGGACCTCATGACTCAGGAACAGGACCTGCCCATCACCTCCTACTCCGCCCAGCCCGGAAATCCCCGGGTGCTGCTCATCACGCTCGTCGGGCCCGACCGGACCGTCACGACGGAACTCAACGTTCCCGACGCCCTCTACCACGACCAGACGGCCGTGCCCCTGTACCGGGGGGAACTCCCGGTCGGCTCGGCCACGAGCTTCCGCTTCCAGTGCGGCCGGACCTTCGACGACACGGAATTCCGCGCCTTCGCGTTTCGCGTCGCCCAGCGTCAGTCGGAACCCGACGGCGCGCTCGGCGCCCTGCAGAAGTTCCTCATGCCCTTCTGAACGCTCGCGGGGACCCAGGCGAGGTCGGCGGGCACGCCGGGAAGGGGCGGACGTGCGGTCCGTCCACCGTCACCGAAGGTCCCCGGGCGCGTGGAGTTCAACGTCGCGGCGTCGTCACTCCACCCGCTCGGCAGGTCGTCGACCCGGACGAACCGTAGAACCCGGAGGACACCGTGGACCTCGCGTCGGGCGTCACGACGTCCACACGCGCGACGCACCCGATGGACGTCGCCGCGCTGCCCGGCGGGGCCGTGGTGGCGGCGCAGGGCGGCGCGGGCGCGCTCGGGAAGCGGGAGACGATCCTGCGGCGGCGCGCACGTGCGCGCCGGCGGGCGGAGCACGAGGTCATCCCACTCCTCGACTGGAATTGAGATATCGAGAAGAACACCGCGGACGCCGAAGCGGGCGGCGGCGCGGGACGACCGATCACTCGTGGCGTCGTCCTGAACGCGTCGGACTCGTTCCCGGTCGTCGGTGATCCGGGACCCGCGGAGGGCAGCAGCATGACGAAGATGAGCAAACGTTCAAGGGGTCTGGTACCCTAGAGTGCCTACGGAGGAAAGACCATGCAGGGAACTGTCAAGATGTTCAACAACGAGAAGGGCTTCGGGTTCATCAGCCCCGCCGGTGGCGGTAAGGACGTGTTCGTGCACTTCAGCGCCATCACGGGCTCCGGGTTCAAGTCGCTCAACCAGGGCGACGAGGTGGAGTTCGACGTCGAGCAGGACCCGCGCGGCAAGGGTGACCGCGCCGTGAACGTGCGCGTCGTCGGCTCCGGCCGCTAAAAAACGCAGGACGCCGCGCCCCCGGGTTCGTCCGGCGGGCGCGGCGTTCGTTTGGGCGTCTCGCGCTTCAGAAGGGGCTGAAGACGAACTTGTCGCTCTGACCGCCGCGCAGGACGCTCTCGGTCTGCTCGCCGAGGAAGGTGCGGCCCGTGATGGCTTCCAGCGCGCCCCACACCGCGCCGAGCGTGAAGGTGCACATGCGCTCGGAGCCCTGCTCCTCGCCCGCGCTGCACACGGTCTCGCGCGTCTCGATCACGATGTTCTCGCCGTCCTGGTAGGACGCGGTGACGGCGCACAGGCGGGTGCCGTTCTTGCCGATCGCGCCGTCGAGGATGCTCGCGATCTTCTCGACCGCGGGGCTGCTGCCGGCCACGCCGAGTTCCGTGGCGAGCGCGCGGCCACGGACCTTCCCGGCGCGGGTGAAGACGACGGCGGCGCCGTCCGTGCCGAGGGTGTCCTCGACGCCGGTGATGACGGCCTTGAAGCACACGACGGAGGAGAAGTCGCCGAGGGCGGGGCGGGTCTGGGTGAGGGTCGCGGTCATGGGTTCACTCCTTGAAGGCTGGATGGTGTGGTCGGGGTAGAGGCTGGCGAGCAGGTCGGAGAGGTCGGACAGCAGGCCCATGTCGGCGTCCTGTCGGATGGGCGTGTTCAGAGGACGGTGGCGATGTTGGCGGCGGCGTCGCGCGCCTCCATCAGCAGCAGGCCGAGGTTCATTCCGGCGGGCGCGACGACGGCGAGCACGCCACGTCCGGCGGCGTAGAAGAACACCTGTCCGTCGGTGCCGGAGACGCTCATCTCGGTGAGGACACCGTTGCCGACGGTGTCGCCGATGCGCTTGCCGAGACCGAGGGCGGTGGCGGCCATCGCGGCGACGCGGTTGGCGTCCGTGCCGGCGTTCATGCTCTGCGCCATGGGGAGGCCGTCGGCGGTGGCGACGAGGACGCCCTTGAGTTCGGGGAGGTTGGCGCGGAGGGCGGCGAGGGTGCTGCTGAGGACTTCCTGCTTGCTCATGGTGCTGGTCATGGGGGGCTCCTGCGGTGGGCGAGAGGTCGGTGGGGACGGACTGGCAGGGGGTGCGTCGGAGCGGGCCGAGCGCCTCGCGCGTCAGGTCATACGGCGCGCTCCTCACTGTGGCCCTGGGGCTCGACGAGTTCGAGGAGGCGCGTGAGCGTCCGGGCGCCGTCCATGGGGTCGGTGGCGTTCAGGCCGACGACGTGCGCGTACGGGAGGCGGAAGTAGTCGGCGACGTCCTCGGGTTCCCAGACGCGGGGGAGGTCCTGGCGGGTGACGCCGACGATGAAGGGCACCGCGTGACGGCTGGTGACGAACTCGAAGATGCCGCGCGCCCGGGGGAAGTCCTGCGGGCGGTCGCCCGCGACGAGCATGACGAGGCCGAGCGCGCCCTCGCAGAGGATGTCCCACATGAAGTCGAAGCGGTCCTGCCCCGGGGTGCCGTAGAGGTGCAGCGGAAGGCCGTCGAGGTGGAGGGTGCCGTAGTCGAACGCGACGGTGGTGGAGTCCTTGCCGATGTCCTCGCTGGGGGCGACGTCGGTGTCGATGACGGCGGTCTCGCTCAGGGCCCGGATGAAGGTGGTCTTGCCCGCGCCGACGGGCCCGCTCACGACGAGCTTGAGGGGACCTCTCACGCGGCCCTCCGGCGCAGGTTCAGGGCGGCGAGGAGCCGTCCGATGAGGCCGCGCGGGGTGTCCTCGTGGTCAACGTGGGCGGCGGTGGGTGTCGTGGGCGTCGTGGGCGTGGTGGACACGCCGGAGCGGACGCTGTAGGCGCGGACGGGCGTGATGTGGCCGAGCGCGCGGAGCTTGTAGAGGTGCAGCTGCGCCTGTTCGACGTGCATGCCGATGGCGCGGGCGACGTCGGTGGCGCTGGCGCCGAGGGTGAGGTGCTCCTGCGTGCGGTCGAGGAAGTCCTGCAGGGGCGCGTCGAGCGTTCCCTGGGGGTCCTCGACGAGGAGGAAGCGGGTGTCGGCGGACGGCAGGCTCGCGCGGTAGTGGTCGATCTCGTCGATGACGGCGGTCGTGGCGAGCAGGAGCTTGTTGAGGGGGAGGCGGTGGTGCTGCGGGGTGTCGTTGGGGGAGGTGCGGGTGAACTCGAACGCGCCGCGTTCGGCGCGGGTGAGGTCGAGGAAGACCTCGCGGACACGCGCGGTGTCGCGCAGGGCGGTCGGGCCGACGTGCAGCGCGAGGAGGTGTTCCTCGTCGACGTGGAGGATGACGTCGGCGTGTCCGTCGAGGCCGCTGAGGCGCAGGGTGCCGCAGCGTCGTCCGAGCATGGAGATGACGTCGGGGAAGGGAAGTTCGCTGAGGTTGCCGAAGATCGCCATGCGCCGCCTTTCGTGCCGGTGGCGGGCGGTTCGCTCGCTCATTCCGGGCTCACGTTCACTCTAGGCGGCGCACTTAATTTCGCATTACACCCCTGCTGGAGCGTTCCTCATGAAGTGGAGTCTCTTCATACTTTCTTTACCACCGGAACAGCGAAGCGGGAGGCGGACCTTCGCCTCCCGCTTCGCCCCGCCGCGTCAGGCGGGCACGTTGCGCGCCGCCGCGAGCGCGAACAGACGGCACGCTCGAGCCAGCAGCCGCCGCTCGTCCATGGTCCAGTCACCCAGAGCGGGGGGGCGCATCACCTGCACGAACAGCACGCGGTCCTCGCCCACGCGGATCGGCTCGACCGCCGACGCGACCGCCGGAAGGTCCGGCGCGAGCGAACGAGCGTCTCGCAGGTAGAGCGGCGTGACGGTCCGCAGGCAGGCCTCGTACAGGGCCGACGACGACGCCGGGACGGACGTGCGCGCCGCGACGCGGGCGCGGGTGAGGTCGGGCAGGTCACCGGAGGCGTGCACGAAGGTGAGTTCGTCGTCCTCAAGGCGGACATCGGCGACGACGACGGCGGTCACGCCGAGCGAAGCCTCCAGCACGCGCGTCACGGCGCCCGCGGCGTCGTCGAGACCGGCGGCGCCGAGCAGCGCCTCGGACAGGTCGAGCAGCAGGGTCTGTGCCGGCTGAGGCGGCGAGGCGTGGTGACGCTCCGCCGCCTCACGCGCCCGCTTGGGGCAGGGTCCCTCTCCGCTCACGTGGCGTGGACAGGGCGGGCGGCCCTCACGGACGAGGTCGGCGAGCGCGCGGGTCTCCTCGAGCGGCGCGTCGCCGAGGTCGTCACGCAGGAAGCGTGCGAAGCCGCGGAAGTGACCGATGGCGGCGCTCGCGTCTCCCTGCTCGGCGAGACACGCGATGAGGTTCTGGTGCAGCCGTTCGCCCTGGAAGGGGTCGAGCGTGAGGGCCTGCGAGAGGCGGCAGGTGGCGCCCCGGCAGTGGGCGGCGTCGCAGTGGACCGAGGAGAGTTCGAGCAGCACGCGGACGTAGCGTGCCCGCAGGGCGTCGCGCGCCTCCTGCGCCCAGGTGGCGCGGACGTCGGTGAGGAAGTCGCCCGGGTAGCGGTGGGCGGCCTCCTCGAGGCGGGCGCGGCGCTCGTCGGGACCGAGATGCTGACGCGCGAGGCTCAGGCAGACGTCGAAGGTGTGCAGGTCGGATTTCGCGGCGAGGTCGGGGTTGAGTCGGTAGCGTCCGCCGTGCTCCTGCACCACGCACAGCCCGTCGAAGGCGGCCTTGAGCCTGTGCAGGGTGACGCGCAGTCGGTTGAGGGCCGCGTCGTCCTCGTCGGTGCCCCAGAGGTCCTCGACGATCTGGGCGCGGGTGCGCCCGTCGGGTGCGGCGAGAAGATAGAAGAAGAGGTCGCGGACCTGACCGTGGCCGGGCAGGACCTCGCGTCCGAAGCGGGTGATGTGACCGGCGGTGTGGCCGAGGGTGGTGATGGAGAGGGTGCTGGGCATGCTCGCTCCTGGACGGCCAGCCGGCTCGTCGTATGAGCATGATATTAACTTCTTCTAAACTTTTGCTGAAATGTGCGTCTGTGACGAATTTTTCACAGTGCGGGGTAGCTCAGTTTCTCACGCTCAGGGACCGCACGATGCCCACGCACAGACCCAGGTCGTCCCCCTCCGTCACGATGGGCGTCAACGACACCTCGAAGGGCCGACCGACACCCGATACCCGCATCGACATCCGCCGCAACTCCGGCGTTCCCGCCGTCACCGCCTCCACGAGCGCCGCGCACTCCCCCTCGGGGAGACGTCCCGAGAGCACGTCGTCCAGTCGGCGCCCCACCACCTCGCCCGCCCGCGCCCCCAGTTGCGCGAGCAGGGCCGCGTTCGCGTACTCCACCACCACGTGCCCACGAGCGGGCGTGTCGAAACGGCAGACCATCACGCCGTCCTGCGCCTGGGCCACCACACCCTCCAGCAGCTTCAATCTCAGTTCGTTGCGCACACGGTCCGTCACGTCCACCGACACGTCGAGCACGCCCACGGGCGCGCCGTTCACGTCCAGCACCTCCGCCGCCGCCGTCAGCACCACCAGACGCGACACGTCCCGGCGACGCCGCGTCACCTGACGCGGCCGGGACGGCCCCGGCGGCCTCGTCACCACCTCGGTCCGCGAACCGAGCGCGGCCGGAAGGGCCTCGCCCAGCACCTCGTCCGCCTCGTATCCGTACATCCGCCGCGCCGCCTCGTTCCAGAACACCACCCGTCCGCGCGGGTCCGTCACGTGCACCGCGAACGGCGCCCACGACAGCAACTGCTGGACCTGCGCGCGCGCGTGCTCGGACCTCGCCAGCGCGAAGTGCGCCTCCACGTCCGCCATCACCAGCGCCGCGAATTCCCGCAGGGCCGCGAGGTCCTCGTCACCGAACACGCGGGGCCGCACGTCCAGCAGGCACAACGTCCCGAACGCCCCTCCCGTCGGCAACGTCAGCGGCACGCCCGCGTAGAACCGCAGTGCGCCCGCCCGGACCATCGGCAGCGACCGCACCCGCTCGTCCTCCAGCGTGTCCGGCACGACGACGCTCCGCGCGCCCTCCACGACCAGCGGACACACCAGCTCGCCCGCCCGCACCGTCACCGCCGAACCTCCCGTGACCACCTCGCTCCACACCCGCCCCTCGGACACGACGTTCACGACGCAGGCGTCCACGCCGAAACTCCGCGCGGCGAGACGCGTGACCCGACCGACGGACTCGCCGAACGCCCCGCCCCGCAGGTGCTGTTCGATCCAGGTGGCGTACTGCAGGGAGGACTCCAAGGTGAACGGCAAGAGAGGACCTTTCGGGACACGAGACGACGGAGGGCGGCCCTACGCGCCCGGAGGTGGTCCCCGCGGGCGAACACCCCATGCTCGCATACCGCGCGTACAACGCCATTACACGGCGTCCGCCGGACGCGCGCCGCCCCGAGGAGGTCCCCCAGGCGCGGCAGCCGCGTCCGTGCAGACTCAGCGGACCCCGACCTGGCGCTTCTTCGCGCGTTTGCGGGTGTACATGCGTTCGTCGGCGTGACGCAGCAGCGCGGCCCGGTCACGTCCGTCCGTCGGTGTGGTCGCGACTCCCGCGCTCGCGCCGACGTCGAAGCCCGCGCCGCGCACCGCGCCGATGGCGTCGTCCACGTGCGTCAACGCGCGATCTTCGAGCAGCAGCGCGTCCTCGCCCGCCTCGGCGGGGACGAGCAGGGCGAACTCGTCGCCGCCGAAGCGGAAGGCGAGCCCGCCGGCGTCGAGACTGCCCGTGAGGGCCTGCGCGAAGAGGCGCAGCAGCGCGTCGCCGCGCTCGTGCCCGTACGTGTCGTTGACGCGTTTGAAGCCGTCGAGGTCGAGGAGGGTCAGCGCGAAGGACGTGTCACCGCCGAGCAGACGGGTGAGTTCCGCCTCGAAGGCGCGGCGGTTGCCGAGGCCCGTGAGGAGGTCCTGCTGCGCGTCGCGTTCGGCGGCGGCGAGGTGAGCTCGTCGGTGCAGGGCGTTCGCCACGCCGCCCGACGCGGCGCGCAGCAACGAGCGGTCGGAGGCGCTCCAGCCTTCCGTGGTGGTGCGGGCGGCGCAGAGGACGAACTGCTCCGCGCCGTACGCGCCGAGCGGCAACCAGACGATGCCGCGGATGCCGGACGTCACGAGCTCCGTCCGCGCGTCGGGCACGCGGACATAGTCGTCGACGAACACGACCCTGCCGCGTTCCAGCACCTGCCACACGTAGCCCTCGCCGCGGCGGACGGTGCGTGTGGCGACCTCCAGGACCGCCGGGGGCAGGGCGGGGGAAGCCCAGAGCGTCTCGACGGTCAGCACGCCGCCTGCGGCGACGCCCAACCCGGCCCAGTCGAGCGGCACGGCGTGCGCGATGAGCCGCGCGGCGTGCTGGGCGAGCTCGTGAGGGTCGAGGTCGAGGTCCGCGAGGGACGCCACGGCCAGCAGGGTCTCCGCGTGGAGCTTGGCGCGGCGCAGTTCGACGAGCATGGTGGCGTTGAGGTCGTTCTGTCGGGCGAGCTCGCGGGAGGTGCGGCGCAGTTCGAGCTCGTCCATGACGAGCTCGGCGAGGGTGACGAGCGTGTCCGTCTGCTCGGGGGTGACGGCCCCGCGCGGCTCGTGGTCGAGCACGCACAGCGTCCCGATGACGTGCCCGCCGGGCGTGACGAGCGGCGCGCCCGCGTAGAAGCGCGCGACGCCGTGCGGCGTGACGACCGGATGGTCACGGAAGTGCCCGTCCCGGGCGACGTCCGCGATGACCGTGACCCGTCCGCTGGTGACGACGCGGGCGCAGAAGGAGAGCCGCCGGTCGGTACGCCTCAGGTCCGCGCCGAAGCAGGCCCGGGTGAGGGTGTCGTCCTCGTGGACGAAATTGACCATCCCGATCCTCGCGCCGAGCGAACGGGCGGCGAGCGCGGCGAGCTTCTGGAAGGCCTCGCCCGGCAGGTCATCCGGGACGTCGTAGCGCACGAGTTCGGCCAGCCGATGCGCTTCCGTGTGAAGCTCGGAGGTGTCCGCGGCGGTCCTGCCGCTCGTCACGCGGTTCACGTCTGGGTTGCCGGACGGCAGGTCCACGTGGGGAGGGACGGGTCCGGGGGTTCGACCGGGGCTCATTGCCCCGATGATCGCACAGGAGCGTCCACGAGTTGGGGTCGGTCCTCGCGGTCTCGCGTGTCAGCGCGTGACGGGCTGCCAGGTGAAGGACGCGCGCAGCCATCGGCTGACGTAGCGGTTGCTGCCGAGGTCCTCGAGTCCGCTCATCGCGAAGTCGAACAGGCGCGGATCGTTGCTGGCGCCTTCCGGGACGGTCTTGAAGCGGAAGCGGACGGGCACGTGGGCGGGAAGGCTGTCCACGGTGTACTCGCGTTCGGGTTCGACGAGCTCACCGAACTCACCCATGTCGGGGAGGTACAGCGCGGGACGGAAGGTGAAGGGGACGAGCCGCGTGGAGTCCGCGCTGACGAGCAGGTCGAGCGTGACCTCCGTTCCGGGCGCGGCGGTCACGGTGTCCGCCCCGAACGAGAAGCGGACGTCGACGGGCTCGACGTGGACGCCGATCAGGGTGGACGCGACGTCCCGTCCCTTCGACACGGCGATCATCCGGTAGGTCGCGTCGGGCGAGTACAGGTCCGCGAAGACGCCCTCCACACGGACGTCCACGCTGGTGGTCGCGCCGCCGAGGGTGACCGCGTCGGCGCTGAGCGTGGCGCGGGTGAGGTCGCTGCCTTCCCCGGCGACACGCTCGAAGCGGAAGCTGAGGTCGGTCCGGCCCTGGCCCTGGCCGTCGACACGGACAGGGACGGTCACGACGTCACGCAACTTCAACGCCACCTTCTCGGTGGGCGCCGTGAGGGTCAGGGCGCGGGTCTGGGTGGCCGTTTCGGTGGGAGCGGCGCCGTCGGTGGTGGTGGTGCTGGTGCCGGTCGTGATCTCGGTGGGGGCGGCGGGCGTGGGCGCTTCGGGGAGCCCGGCGCCGCAGGCGGCGAGGAGGAGGACGAGGGTGGGCGCGAGCGACGCACGGAGTGCGAGGTGACGTGAGAGCATGGTTCCTCCGGGATGAGCGTCGGGTCGGCCCGATCGCCTGGTCGCTCCAGATTGCCGTGGGGGCGCCTCGCGCGGATGGGCCGCGGCTTAGACCCGCTTCATGAGGTCTCAGACTCGACTGGGACGCTCATCTTCGCGCTCGCGGCTCCTCTCAGATGTCGACGATGCAGGTGCTGGACGTCCGTCCTCCACCCTGCACCCGCTCCGCCTTGAGTTCGAGCTTCCTGGCGAGCGTGTCGTAGTTCGGGCCGAACGCCACGCTGAGGTCGAGCGAGGAGGCGGGGTCGGCGGAGGCGGGGTCGGAGAGGTTCCACAGCACGACGTTGTCGCCTCCGCTGGCCTGGTGGCTGAAGAGGCGGATCGTCGCGGGGGTGGGGGTGTAGGTCGAGGTGAGGGTCGGGGAGACGTAGTCGTAACTGCCGTCGGTGCGGACGCTGAGCGTGCAGGCGGCGCCCGCCGGTGTCCTGCCCGTGTAGGTGCCCGCGAGGCAGGTGCTGGCGGTGGGATCGGAGCTGTTGCTGACGGTCGGGCAGGCGACGAGCTTCGCGCGGAGGGCCTGGTCGGTGCCCCCGCCGGTCGTCGGGCCGGTCGGGGCGGAGGGAGCGCCGGAGCAGGCGGTGAGCAGGAGGGCGGCGAGCAGGCCGACGTGGGTCGTGGGTCGGTTCATGGGGCTCCTTTCGCGGGCGAGGACGTCCCCGACGCTCGTGGGGCGTCGGTGGAGGGGCGTGGCGGCGCGTCTTGGCGTCCCCGGATTCGTCCTGCGCTGCCTTCCGATGATGCCCGTGGGCAGCTTGCGATCCAAGGGCGCCGCGCAAGCTGACCCCTGGCTTGGGTACACTCGCCTCACATGCAAGTCCTGGTTCGGGAATCCGGTCGTTCCGGGACGCTCGTGGTGGAGCGTCCCGAGGTCGTGCGTCTGTTCGCGGACGTCCGCAACGTCGAACTGCTCACGTTCTTCGCGCCACCCGGCAGCACGGTGGGGGCGCTGGCGCGGGCGTTCGATCTGACCCTCAACGCGGCGTTCCGCAAGGTCAAGCGGTTCGAGGCGCTGGGCCTGCTGCGCGTGTCGGAGGAGCGGCCCCGCTCGGGCCGGGCCGTGAAGCGGTACACCTGCGCGGCCACCTCGTTCTTCGTCCCGACGAGGCAGCGCTCGCTGGTGGAGACGCTCGGCGAGAGCTTCGGGGCGTATCAGTCGGTGATGAACGCGGCGTTCGTGCGGCATTCCGAGGAGGGGCCGAATCCGGTGGGCGGCATGCTGCTCATGGCGCGTGGGGGTGAGCTGTGGATGCTGCCCGCGACGCCGGAGGGTGAGCCGTGGACACCGGGGGTGCCGGGGACGCCCGCACTGCACCACGCGAGCGGCGCGCTGATGCTCGACTACGAGGAGGCGAGGGAACTGCAGGCGGAACTGATCCGGTTGTTCGACCGTTACCGGGCGCGGCGCGGAAGTCATGCGTACCTGATGCACCTGTTCATGACGCCGCTCGGGACGACGCGGCGGCTGACCCTGCCGAACGCTGGGTACAGCGAGTGGCCGATGCGGTCCTGAGGTCGCTGAGCCGTTCGTCGTAGGACCGCTCCGCATTCTACCCGGGTCTTATTGACAGGTGATTAATACCCGGGTATTAATCGAGTATGCCCGAGACCACCTACACCGCCTTCACCCACGACGGCCACCTCGTCACCGCCCCCCTGCCCGACCTGCTGCGCGCCCTCAAGCAGCACCACGACACCCACGGAACCCCCACCGTCATCTTCGACGACTACAGCGGCCGCCACGTCGACTTCGACGTCAGCGGCACCCTCGAGGACGTCCTCGCCCGCCACGAGGCCGCGCCGGACACGCCCACCCGCGCCACGGCCACGACGCGCGAGGTGACCCTCCTCCCCCGCCACTGGGCCTGGCTCGACGCCCAGCCCTCCGGCGCGTCGGCCGCGCTGCGCCGACTCGTCGACGAGGACCGCAGACGACGCCCCGACGCGCTGAACGTCACCCGCGCCATCGAGGCCGCCCGGCACGTCATGACCGCCCTCGCCGGAAACGAGGCCCACTTCGAGGACGCCCTGCGCGCCCTGTACGCCCGCGACGGCCAGCACTTCACCACCCTCGTCGCGTCCTGGCCCCCGCACCTGAGCGACTACGTGCTGCGTCTCGCCCGTCCCGCCCTCGCCCCCACCCCGAAGGAGCGGCCATGAACCGCGAAGGACCGCCCGCCCTGTTCGCGCCCGACCGACCCTACAAGGACTTCGAGCCCGTCATGGGCGTCTGGTCCCTGCGCAACACCATCAACGGCAGACGCCTCGTCGGCGCGTCCCTCCACACGGCCGCCGCCCTCAACCGGACCCTGTTCACCCTGCGGCACGGTCAGCACCGCAACCGCGAGCTTCAGCGCGACTGGAACGAGCACGGCGAGGCGGCCTTCGTTTCCGAGGTCCTGCACGTCCTGGAACCCACCGCCGCGCGCAGCGACCGCGAGTACGCCGACGAGCTCGCCACCCTCGAACGCCTCTGCCTCGACGAACTCCGGCCCTGGGACGAGCGCGGGTACCACACCCGTCCCGCCCGTCGCTGAGCCTGCGCACGCCGACCCTCCCACGACCACGGCCCGACCACGCGCCCGGCCTTACCGTGCGGACACGTCCGGAACGACATCCCGGACAGGGAGGTCCCCATGCGCACACGTCCGAACATCCGCACCACCGGCCTCGTCCTCGCCGCCACGCTCACCGCGCTCGTCATCACCGCCTGCGGCGCGGACCCCGCGTCCGGCACCCTGCCCGGACCGTCCCAGCCGCCCGGTGGGGCGGAATGCACCCCCGGCGCCGGGAACACCATGAGCGGCACCGTCACCAACAGTGCCGGACAGGGCGTGCCCGGCGCGCGCGTCCACGCGGGCAACACCCTCTTCTACAACGACAACGTGCTGGGCACGTCCGACGCGTCGGGCCGCTACTGCCTCACGGTGCCCGGCGGCTCGTGGCTGCCCGGCGGGCAGGTCACCCGCGAGTACCACGGTCAGACCTTCACCTTCGACCTCGCCCCGAACGACCCCGCGCCCTTCGCGGGCAGCGCGGGCGCCCGGCGCGACTTCCGCTGGGTCCTCACCGGACCGAGGCCCGACGGCGGCACCTACGGCGGCACCGTCACGGTCTACGCGGACTTCTTCGATCCGGAACTGCACGCCCGTCTCACCGACGTCGAGCTCACCCTCACCCCGGACGGCCCGATCGTGGACGGCAGCGCGGGACGCGCCGTCACCGCGCGGCTCGGCAGCACCCAGGAAGGCCAGGAAGGACTGCGTGACGTGCCGATCGGACGCTACCGCGTGACCGCGCGCTTCGCCCCGAACGGCGCGACGCCCGCGCCCATGACCGTCAAGGTCCGGAACACGGGCGAGTTCGCGCCGAGCGTCACCGCCGACTTCCGTCAGAACGGCTCCGGGCAGCTCCTCGAACTGGAAGTGGCCCGCTGAGGGATGGGGCGCTACAGACGCACCAGGTCACGCGGCAGACGCGTCACGTCCGGATGTCCGCACAGCGCGAGCGCCAGGGTCAGCTCGTCCCGCAGCAGGGCCAGCGTGCGCCGCACCCCCGCCTCCCCCGCCGCCGCGAGCCCCCACTGCGCCGCGCGGCCGAGGAACACGCAGCGCGCGCCCAGCGCGACCGCCTTCACCACGTCCGTTCCGCGCGTCACGCCGCCGTCGAGGTACACCTCGGCTCGTCCCGCGACGGCGTCGGCGACCTCCGGCAGGGCTTCGAGCGCGCTCACGGCCGTGTCGAGCTGACGCCCGCCGTGGTTGCTCACCCACACGTGACAGCCGTGCTCCACGGCCAGCAGGGCGTCCTCCGCCGTGAGGACGCCCTTGAGCACGATCGGAAGGGTCGTCAGTTCGCGCAGCCACGCCACGTCCCGCCACGTGAAGCGCCGGTCCACCAGTCCCTGGAAGTAGTTCACGAGCTGCGACCCCGACGAGGACTCCAGCGCCGCGAGCGCCTCGCGGGACGCGGCGTTCGGGACGCCGAGGTGCGGCGGCAGCCCGAAGCGGTGCCGTTCGTTGGGCTCCCGCCGTCCCACGTAGGGCGCGTCGACCGTCACGACGAGCGCCCGCGCGCCCGCCGCCTCCGCCCGCCGGACGAGCGCGGCGCTCACCTCGCGGTCCCGGTACACGTAGAGCTGGAACCAGAACCGCCCTGGAACGACCCTCGCGACGTCCTCGATGGACGTGTTGCTGAAGGTGCTCAGCGCGAACAGGCTCCCCTCCGCGTGCGCGGCGCCCGCCGTACCGAGCTCCGCCGAGGGGTGCGCCAGCCCGTGGAAGGCGCTCGGCGCGATCCCGACGGGCAGGTCGAGGTCCACGCCCAGCACCGTCGTCCGCGTGGAGACGTCCGAGACGTCCACCAGCACACGGGGCCGCAGGCGCGCGCGCCGGAACGCCTCGCGGTTCGCGTGGAGGGTCACCTCGTCGTTCGCACCGCTCGAGATGTACTCCAGCGCGTTGCGGTCCAGCCGGGAGCGGCCCAGCGTCTCGATGTCGGCGAGGTTCACGGTTCCCGCGAGGGCCGCGTCGTCCGCCTCGGGCAGATTTCTGGACGTCACGAGCCCATCCTACCCGGGCGCGGCCGCCCACCACGAGGACGGGCGTCACCACCGTCCCGCCATCTGCCGGGTGGTACCTCTGGGAGGAGGCGTTCCGCGCGGACGCCGCGAAGGAGGCGCATGACGTTCAACTGGAAGTCGTGGCTGTTCGGCTCTCTCGTGCTGGTCGGTTGCGGCTCGCCGCTCCCGGCGGGCACGGTCTTCGAGGTGCGCCCCGAGCGTCGCTGGGTCGAGGCCTACCCGTACGGGACCACCTCGCTGAACCCGGGCGTGCGGGGTGGTGATCCCGCCGGGAAGGTCGAGGTGTCCACGCGTGGCCTGCCGCCGGGCGTGACGTCGGCCTTCGACGGGGACGACGTCACCTTCACCGCCGCGGCACTGGAGCCGGGCGCGTATCCCTTCACGCTCGTCGCGAGGCGGGGCGCGGAGGTGCGCGAGGTGCCCCTGAGGCTGTTCGCGCCCGC
>NZ_KI912654.1:81269-83026 GCF_000519345.1 Deinococcus pimensis DSM 21231 | reverse complement strand
GGCCGCCGCGCGCTCCAGGAGCGCGCCGAGCGCCGCGCGGTCCGTCAGGAGTTCCGGGGGCGCCACGCGTTCGAGCACGCCCTCCCCGAACGCCTCGCCCACGCCGAGCGCCTCCACGTGCGCGTACCCGATGTGGCACGAGCACGTGGCGCGGCTGCACGGGCGCGGCACGAGGACCCGCAGGAAGTCCTCGTCGTAGAGGTTCCCGATGGGCCGCTCGATGAAGTGGCAGCGCCGCACCGTACCGTCCCCGTCGACGCTCACGACCGTCTCGCCCGCCGCGCAGGCCACGCCGCGCGTACGGTAGCGGCGCGTGTTGAGCTCGAACAGCGGATCCACCCGCGAGAGACGCCGGACGTCCTCCTCCGCGTAGTAGCCCGCGCCGCCCTGCAGGGCGTTCACCCACAGGTACACCCCGGGCGGCAGTTCGGCCCGCAACGCCTCCACCTCGTCGATGGCGGACCGGACGCCCACCATCCCGACGCTGTACCTGACGCCCGCCTCCGAGAGCGTGCGGCAGCGCGCGAGGAAGAGGGCGCGGGTCGTCTGCGTGGGGTGGTACGTGGCCCACAGCGCCACCCTGGACCGGTCGGCGCGGGCGAGCCAGTCGAGCCTGCCCGACAGGTTCGTCTGCACCGCCACGCGGCGCACGTGCCGCGCGTGACTGAGCCGCACGAGCGCGTCCTGGTAGCGGCGCCGCGCGAGCGCCTCTCCCCAGGGGGTGAACAGGACGGACACGTCGAAGTCGCGCGTCTCGACCCAGGTCACGAAACGCGAGAGCTGCGAGGCGTCGCGCGCGTGCTCCTCGCGGGACATGGTGCGCTTCGCGAAGGGGCAGTAGCGGCAGCCGTAGTTGCAGCTCGACAGGTCGCCCCGGTAGAGCAGACGCAGGTGCCGGGCGTCCGCTAGCGCCATTCGTACTCCCGCGCGAGCGAACGTGCCGCGTCCGAGTACAGCCACGGGCCGATCGCGTCGGACAGTTCCAGCCCGCCCGCGGTGAGCCGCAGCGCGTTCCCGCCGAGCGTGGCGAGCCCGGCCTCCACGAGGAGCGCGAGCTGCGGCAGGTGCGCGCACGCGTCGCCCCCGAAGCGTGCGCGGTACGCGCCGAGGTCGAGGCCCTCGGCCTGCAGGAGCGACTGCAGCACGAAGCGTCGTCGTCGCTCGTCCTCGCCGAGCCGCACGCCGTGCGCGGCCACGTCGAAGTCCCCGTCGGTTCGCGCCACGTACGCCGAGAGGATGTCGCGCACGCCGACCGCGCCGACCGCGTACTCGCTGGAGTAGTGCAGGCCGCGCGTGTAGGACCGCGCGCCGCACCCGAGGCCCACCATGCCGTCCGACTGGCAGCAGTACCCGGGGCCGTCCTCGCGCGGGGCGTCCGAGCGGCGGAACATCCGCATCGACACCTGCTCGTAGCCGCTCGCGAGCAGCAGGTCCCGCCCGGCGCGGTACAGGTCGAGCCGTTCGTCGTTCCACGACCGCCCCGTCCTCTCGATGCCCGTGAGGGGCCGCACGTACAGCGGGTACAGGTACAGTTCCTCCGGGGCGTACACGAGCGCCTCGCGCAGGGACGCCGCCCACGATTCGGGCGTCTGATGCGCGAGGCCGTAGATCAGGTCCACGTTGAGCGTGGGAACGCCCGCCGCGCGGATGTTCCCGAGCGCCTCGTGCACCTGCGCCGTGCGCTGCGCGCGGCCCACGGCGCGCACCTCGCGCTCCACGAAGCTCTGCACGCCGATGCTGACGCGCCGCACGCCCCG
>NZ_KI912654.1:79420-81169 GCF_000519345.1 Deinococcus pimensis DSM 21231 | reverse complement strand
GAGGCGCGGCTCACGGAGCGCACGTACGACGCGTCGCTCGTGAGCCGCCTCACCCGGACGGGGGCCGGGTCTCTCGCGGGCGCACGCACGCTGACCGTGCTGCTGCGTGAGGTGGCGTTGTGGGACGCGGACCTGCGGGAGCGCGGCTGGGGACCGACCTTCGCGGGCAACGTGGGCCTGAGGTGGGCGCTGCTGGCGGACGCCGCCGTAGAGAACGCCGCGCGCTACGAGGCGTCGTGCGGCGGGCCGGACTGGCGGGCGGAACTTCTGGTCTGGCGGGCCGTGGCGGTCGATCAGCCCGAGTGGGCGGGGGCGCTCGGGGTGGAGGGGCTGGCGCGGATCGACCGGGCGCTCGCGGCGTGCGGTTGACCCGGGTTCGGTGAATGTCACGTGTGGGTTCCTCCGGGACTTCGGCTTGACCGACAACCACCCGGCGTATTACGCTGCTGACGTAATCACCGATGTGATTCGAAAGGAGCCTCATGCTGTACCGCCACGGAGACGTCCTCCTCCACCTCGTCGAGCACCTTCCCGCCCGGGTCTTCCCGAGGACCGGCGCCACCCTCGCCCGAGGCGAGGCGACCGGCCACAGCCACCGCTTCGACACCCCTCAGGACGTCCACCTGTGGCAGCACGGCCCCGACCTCTACGTCGAGGTCCTCCACGACCACGCCCGCCTCGTCCACGAGGAGCACCACGCCATCACCCTGCCGCGCGGCGTCTACCGCGTCTGGATGCAGCGGGAGTACAGTCCCGAGGCCATCCGACGGGTGGTGGACTGACGTGACCGCCGGGACCGCCACGACCACGCTCACGCCCGCCGAGGCCCGCGCGCTCATCCTCGCCGGAGACGTCCGGGAACCGCTCGTCGTGGACGGCGCTCTCGACCTGTCGGGCCGCGCCGACCTCCACGAGCTCCCCGCGCACCTCACCTGCGCCCGGCTCGACGTCAGCGGCTCCGCCCTCACGGAGCTGCCCGAGCACCTCACCTGCGACGAGCTCGTCGCCCGTGACCTGCCCCTGCGGAGCGTCCCCGCGACGCTGCGGGTGAAGTACAGGCTCGTCCTCGACGACTGCACCCTCCTCGACACGCTCCCCGAGGACCTGCGGGTGGGCTCGCTCGGCCTCCGCCGCTGCCGCTCCCTGCGCGCCCTGCCCGAGGGCCTCGACGTGCACTTCCTCGACGCGATCGGCGCGGACGCCCTCACCGCCTGGCCCGCCCGGGGCGCGGTCCGCTACGGGCACCTCACGCTGCGCGACTGCGTGAACCTCACCTCGCTCCCCGACTGGCTCGACACGGTGGCGCAGCTCGACCTGAGCGGCTGCGTGAACCTCACCGCCCTGCCCGCGGGCCTGCGCGTCACCGCGTGGATCGACGTGGGCGGCAGCGGCCTCACCGCCCTGCCCCGGGGCACGACCGTCCCGCTGCGCTGGCGAGGCGTCGTCGTGGAGCCGCGCGTCGCGTTCCACCCGGAGTCCATCACGGGAAGGGACGTGCTCGCCACGCCCAACGTCGAGGTGCGCCGCGTGATGATGGAACGCATGGGCCCGAGCCGCTTCGTCGAGGAGGTCGGGGCGCGCGTCCTCGACCGCGACACGGACGCGGGCGGGGAGCGCCGGCTCGTCCGCGTCCCGCTCGAAGGGGACGAGGACTTCGTCGCGGTGTGCGTCCGCTGCCCCTCCACCGGGCGGTCGTACGTGCTGCGCGTCCCACCCGCCGTGCGGACCTGCCACGAGGCCGCCGCCTGG
>NZ_KI912654.1:78675-79320 GCF_000519345.1 Deinococcus pimensis DSM 21231 | reverse complement strand
CTCGCGGTCCAGCAGGTCGAACAGGCGCTCCAGGTCCGGCGGCGTGAGGTACGTGGGCGTGCCCCCGCCGATCGCGATGCGGGAGAAGCGCGCGTCCGGCAGGGCCGCGCTCACGCGCCGCGCGTGCCGCTCGAGCGTGTCGAGGTACGCGCGTTCCAGCGTCTCGGGCGCGCCGACGGTCGTGAAGAGGTTGCAGAAGCCGCAGCGCATCTCGCAGAACGGCACGTGCACGTACAGGAACAGCGAGGAGCGGTCCTCGTCCGCCCAGGCGTCGCGCAGGCTCACGGGCGGGGTGAGCGCGCGGTAGGTGGTCTTGTGCGGGTACGCGTAGGTGTACGCCGCGTACGGGTCCGCCCGCAGGAACGCGAGCAGCTCGGCCGGGGAGGTCAGGTCAGGGGTGAGGGTCATGGTCGAGTCCGGGGAGGAGCAGTTCAGCGTACGGGACGGTCCACACGGCGGGGTGAGCGACGCGGTGCCCCCAGTAGCCGTCGTCGCCGAAGCAGGTGCCGTGATCGGCGCACAGCACCACGAGGCTCGGCCCGCGCGCCCGCAGCGCGCCGATCAGCACGCCGAGGGACGCGTCGACGGACCGCAGCGCCGCCCGCTGCGTCTCGGTGGAGTCGCGCGTCGCGCCCGGTTCGTACG
>NZ_KI912654.1:57451-78575 GCF_000519345.1 Deinococcus pimensis DSM 21231 | reverse complement strand
CTGTCGAGCGTGACGAGCGCCACGTCGTGCGTGCCGACGAGTTCGCGTGCGGCGAGCGTCACGCGGCGCCCCCGGTAAGCGCCGCGAGTTCCGCGCCGTACGTGTCGAGCCCGTCGTGCAGGACCCCACGGTGGTAGTCGCCGAAGGCGTTGACCTCGCAGACGACGTGCCGCCGCCAGTTCGGCGTGACGAGCACGTCCACGCCCGCGTACAGCGAGCCCGGGAAGCACGCGAGGGCCGCCTCGGCGCTCCCGAGCAGGGCCGTCCAGCGCTCCTCCCCGAGCCGGTCGCGCACCTCCGCGACGTCCCCACGGTCTCCGCCGAGGTGCAGGTTGGTCATGCTGCCCCGCCCAAGACGCACCAGCACGTGCCGTGCGCGCCCCGCGATCACGACGACGCGCAGGTCCAGCACCCGCCCGTGGAGGCCCGCCTTCGGCACCCAGCGCTCCACGTGCAGGCCGTGACCGACGAGCGCGTCGATCAGCTCGCGGACGCCGTGCACGCCGCGCACCCTCAGCAGACGGCGTGAGTTGTACAGCTTCACGCCCCCGGCAGAGCGCACCACCTCCACCGTGGTGGTCGCCTGCACGTGCCCGGACGCGAGTTCCAGCGCGACCGCGCCGGACGCGCTCGACCCGTGGGCGAGCTTCACGAACACCCGCGCCCACCCGCGCGAGGCGAGGCCCTCCATGAGCCCGTCGAAGGACGTGACCTCCCCGAGCGCCTCCGGGACGCTCACGCCCGCCGCCGCGAGCCGGGCGTGCGTGACGCGCTTGTCGAACATCGCGAGAGTCCCATTCGTCGTCTGCATGCGCAGGTGCGGGGCGGCGCCCCGCAGCTCACGCTCCACGGCGTCCAGGGCGAGACCCAGCCCGCGGTACCAGGGGCGGGCGGGCAGCAGCTCTCCCCCGGCGAGATCCACGGGGAGGTCCCGCCGGGGCGCGCCGAGACGCAGCAGGGCCGCCTCCGTCTCGGGGTCCTCGCCGGGCGAGTCGAGGCGCACGACGCTGCCCGCGCGCACCTCGTCGCGGAGGCGCACCTGCCCGTGCAGGACGTCGAGGTACGACACGACCCGCGCGGACGGCCAGCCGTGCTCGCGCAGGGTCTGCTGGAACGCCCGCACCCGCCGTGACGCCGGGGGCGCCACGATCAGCACCTCACGCGGCGCGCCCAGACGCGAGGTCACCGGGCGCTCACTCACCGATCGCGACGAAGCGCCAGTCCTCGGTGAGGTCCTGCTGGTCGGAGGCGTCCACGTCGATGCCGAGGCCACGCAGACGCTCCACCGTCTCGTCGCTGCACCAGTGGTGGTGCACGTCGAGCCTGCGCAGACCACGCACGAAGGGACTTTCGAGCAGCGCGCGCGCGCCGTCGTCCGAGAGGGTGCCGAGCGAAAGGTCGAGCACGTCGAGGTGTTCCATGACGGGCGCGTTCGCGACGACCTGCGCGTACTCGTCGGCACGGTCGCTGTCGCGCAGCCCGAGGTAACGCAGCTTCGGGAAGAGCGTGCCGGAAAGCAGCGGCGTGACGTCCTCCGGGGTGGCGGTCGCGCCGTACTCCTCGGCACCGAAGTACAGTTCGAGGTGTTCGAGGTTCGGGAGGTGCGCGTTCATCACCTCACGGACGACGCTCGCGTCGAGCCCGCCGCTCTGGATCACGAGGGTGCGCAGGGAGGGCAGCCGGACACTGCCGAGGCTGAGGTCGTTGCCGCCGCGCACGCCGAGGTGCTCCAGGTCCGGGTAGGCGTTCAGGATCGGCGAGAGGTCCGTCTGGGAGATCCACGAGATCTCGCTCTCCTCGAAGGTGATGTCCCCGATGAAGAGGGCGCGCAGGTTCGGCAGCTCGCCACGCGCGGACACGATGGCCTCCACGACGTCCACGGGCGGGTTGTCCATCACCATTTCCGAATGCCACACGCCCACCACGAGGCCCCGCGTGTCCCGCGCGCCGGGTTGGGAGAGGAACGTCCGGAACTTCTCCACCCAGGAGCGCTCCTCGTCGTAGTCCAGCGCGATGCGGTGAATGTGGGTGGCGGGGTCGGCGAGGGCGTCGCCGGGCTCCCAGGGAAGCACGCGGTAGCCCGCGAAGGTCTCGAGATGGTCACCGATGGTCATGTCGTCTCCGCCCATCACTCTAGGGGATGAGCGGACGCTCCGCGAAGCCTTGTGCGCGGGGAGCGGCGTGGCCCGGGACGTTCACCGTGGGGAGGCCGTCACCCTCGGCCCGTACGCCGCGGCGGCTCCTCCCGCCCGTCTTCACGGCGCTCGGACGGCCGCATCGGCCGTCCGAGCGTCCCGCTTCCGCGCCGGAAACACGAGCCTGCCGTCCGCCTTCGTCAGTGCGTCCTGCCCGGCCGTCGCGTTCTCCCGGGCCTGGAACGCGAGTTGTGAAACCGAGCTTTTGCTCGCATACTGGGGTCTACTCGACAGGAGCTCCCGTGAACGCACCCGACTTTCTCCACGTCCGAGAAGTCCGCACCCGCCACCAGGTCCAGGGCGAGGGCGACCCCGTCGTGCTGCTCCACGGCATCGGACGCAGCCTCGAAGACTGGAGCGACACCCTTCCCGCCCTCGCCGAGCGGCACCGCGTCTACGCGCCCGACCTGATCGGCTTCGGCCTCACCGACAAGCCGGACGTGCCCTACACCCTCGCGGGGCTCGCCCGCTTCGTGAGGCACTACCTCGACGCGGTGAGCGAAACGCGCCCGGTCACCCTGATCGGCAACTCCCTCGGCGGCGCCGTCGCGCAGCAGTTCGCCGTGATGTACCCCGAGCGGACCCGCAAGCTCGTGCTCGTCGGCAGCGCGGGCTTCGGGCAGGACGTCACCCTCGCGCTCCGCATGCTGGCCGTCCCGCGCCTCGGCGAGCGGCTCATGACCCCCGACCCCCGCGGCAGCGCCCGCGTCGTCCGGAGCCTCTTCCACGACCCGAGCTTCGCCACGCCCGAACGCCGCGAGCACGCCCTGCTCCTCGCCACCCAGCCCGACCGGGCCCGCGCCTACCTCGGCGTCGCCCGCTTCCTCGGCGGCTGGCGCGGCGTGCGCCGCGAGTGGCGCGACACCCTCACCCGTCAGCTCGCGGCCCTGCGCCTGCCCACCCTGATCGTCTGGGGCGAGCGCGACCGGATCCTGCCCGCCACGCACCTCGAGTCTGCCCGCCGCGTGTACCCGCACGCCCGCACCCACCTCTTCCCCGACACGGGCCACCTGCCGCAGATCGAACGCGCCGGGGACTTCAACACGCTCGTGACGCGTTTCATCGGAGAACCATGACGCCCTTCACCTTCACGGGCGGCGTCGCCGTCGTGACCGGCGCGGCGAGCGGCATCGGCCGCGCGCTCGCCACCGACCTCGCGCGCCGCGGCAGCCACCTCGCCCTCATCGACCGGGACGAGGCGGGCCTGACCCTCGTCGCGGACGGCCTGCGCGTCCGGCACCCGCACCTCCGCGTCACCACGCACCCCTTCGACCTCACCCTCACCGACGGGATTCCCGACCTCGCCGACGCCGTCCTGCGGGCGCACCGCCGCGTCACCCTGCTGATCAACAACGCGGGCGTCGCGCTCGGCGGCAGCTTCCTCGAGATCACCCTCGAGGAGTTCGAGTGGGTGCAGAGCGTCAACTTCCGCGGCGTCGTCGCGATGTGCAGGGCGTTCCTGCCCGCACTGAGGTCCGAACTGCACCCACACGTCGTGAACGTCTCCAGCCTCTACGGCCTCATCGGCCCGGTCGGGCAGAGCGCGTACGCCGCCAGCAAGTTCGCCGTGCGCGGCTTCAGCGAGGTGCTGAGGCACGAACTCGCCCCCGTGGGCATCGGCGTGACCGTCGTGCATCCCGGCGGGGTGCGCACGAACATCGCCAACAACGCCCGCGTGGGAAGCGGCGTGCGCGCCAGCACGCGGGACGCCGAGGCCGAACGTGAGGTCATGAACCGCCTCCTGCGCCTCCCGCCCGCCGACGCCGCGCGCGTCATCCTGCGGGGCGTGGAGAGAAGAAGCCCCCGCGTCATCGTCGGCAACGACGCCCGAGCGCTCGACCTGCTGGCCCGCATCCTGCCCGGCACGTACTGGACGGTGCTGAGCCGCCTGCTGCCGGGCCGACCCGGGGGAGGGAACCGATCATGAAGCGACGTCAGGCGTTCACACTGGCGGGCATCGCCGTCCTCGCGGGGTTGATCCTCGCGTCGAGACGGACGACCGCCGCCTCCGTTCGCCCACACGCCCCGAGCGACGACGCCCCGCTGGACGTGCTGATCATCGGCGCGGGCCTCTCCGGCATCGGCGCCGCGCGGCACCTGCTGGCCAAGAGTCCGAGCGCGCGCTTCGAGATCCTCGAATCCCGCGGCGCGATCGGCGGGACCTGGGACCTGTTCCGCTACCCCGGCGTCCGCTCCGACTCGGACGTCTACACCCTCGGGTACAGCTTCAAACCGTGGCGGGGCGAGAAGGCCATCGCGGACGGCGAGGACATCCGCCGCTACATCCAGGAGGCGTCCGACGAGGCGGGCGTCACGTCCCGCATCCGCTTCCACCACAAGGTCCGGGCGGCCGCGTGGTCCTCGGCGGAGCAGCTGTGGACCGTCACCGCCGAGACGAGGGACGACCATGGACACACGCGGGAGGTCACCCGCAGGGCCCGCTTCCTGTTCCTGTGCAGCGGCTACTACAGCTACGACGAGGGTCACCGCCCCGACTTCCCCGGCGAGGAGGCCTTCGAGGGGCAGATCGTGCACCCGCAGTTCTGGCCCCCGGACCTCGACTACGCGGGCAGGCGCGTCGTGGTGATCGGCAGTGGCGCCACCGCCGTCACGCTCATCCCGGCCCTCACGGACCGGGCCGCGCACGTCACGATGCTGCAACGTTCCCCGTCGCACGTCGCCGTGCGGCCCCTCGTGGACGAGGCGGCCCTGAAGCTCCGGCGGCTCGCCCCTCCCCACGTCGCGCACACCCTGACCCGCTGGAAGAACGTGCTGACGAGCATCTTCTACTACCAGATCGCGCGCCGCAGACCCGACCTGTTCAACCGGGGCCTCCTGCAGGCCGCCCGGGAGCACGTCGGCGAGACCTTCGACGCGCGGCACTTCACGCCGAGCCACAACCCCTGGGATCAACGGGTGTGCGCGGCACCCGACGGGGACCTGTTCCGGGCGCTGCGGGCGGGCAGGGCGTCCGTCGTGACGGACACCATCGAGACCTTCACCCCGCGCGGCGTCCGCCTCTCCGGCGGGCAGGAACTCCCCGCGGACATCGTCGTGACGGCCACGGGCCTCAAGCTCAACGTGCTGGGCGACATCGAGTTCACGCTCGACGGCGCGGCCCTCGACATCCCACGCCGCCTCGTGTACAAGGGCATGATGCTTTCCGGGGTGCCGAACTTCGCGTACGCCTTCGGGTACACCAACTCCTCGTGGACCCTCAAGGCGGAACTCACGTCGGACTACGTGTGTCGCCTTCTCAACTACATGGACCGTCGTGGCTACACCGCCGTGGCTCCCGTTCCGGACCCCGGCGTGGAGGAACGTCCCCTGCTGGACTTCAATTCCGGGTACGTGACGCGCGCGGCGGCGGCCCTGCCCAAGCAGGGGTCGAGGCGACCCTGGCAGGTGTACCAGAACTACCTGCTCGACAAGTACACCATCCAGTTCACACCGCTGGACGACGGCAGCCTGAGCTTCACCCGACCACAGGCCCGGGTGAGCGGCGCGGGCTGAACGGGACGTCGTCCTGAAGTTCCCGCGGTCCCATACGCACACGCGCGGCCGGAGGAGGGCGTGGCGCCCTCCTCCGGCCCACGATCGGAGGCAGCATGAAACTCCTGCTCACGTCCGCCGGCATCAAGAACCCGAGCATCCACGCGGCGCTGCTCGACCTGCTCGGCAAGCCCATCGCGGACGCCCACGCCCTGTGCATTCCCACGGCGGGATACGGGCACCCGCACACGAACCCCGGGCACGCGTGGCGCTTCATCAGCGGGCTCGAACCCCGCGCCCCCATGACCGAACTGGGGTGGAAGTCCGTCGGCGTGCTCGAACTCACCGCCCTGCCCAGCCTCGGCCCGGAACGCTGGACGCCCTGGGTTCGCGACGCGGACGTCCTGCTCGTCAACGGCGGTGACGCGCTGTACCTGCGTCACTGGATGCGCGCGTCCGGGCTCGCGGACCTGCTCCCGTCGTTGCGTGACACGGTCTGGGTGGGGCTCAGCGCGGGGAGCATGGTGATGACGCCCCGGATCGGCGAGGACTTCGTGGGCTGGACGCCGCCGGACGGGGGTGACGAGGCGCTGGGACTGGTCGAGTTCTCGATCTTTCCGCATCTGGACCACCCGGACCTGCCGTGGAACACCCTGGCCAACGCGAGGCGCTGGGCGGAGGGCCTGTCGGGTCCGGCCTACGCGATCGACGACGAGACCGCCATCAAGGTGACGGACACGAAGGTCGAGGTCGTCTCCGAGGGACGCTGGACGCTCCTGCGGCCCTGATCGCGGGAACCGGACACGACGTGACGCCGCGGTCATCCCCGTTCGTCAGACGTGCATCATGCCGTGCGGCGAGGCTCGGCGCATGCACCGGATCGCCCTGCTGATGAGCCTGCACGCGTTCGTGGGAACCGCCCACGCGTCCGTGCCCGCGTCCGTCCCCCCGTCCCTGATCGGTATCTGGGCGCTCGAACGCCCCGTACCGGCGAAAGGTCCGTCGGGCGCCGTCCCGCGGGTCGAGTTGTTCATCAGCGGCGGCACGCTTCGCGGCACCTACGGCTGCGCGAAATTCACGGGAAGGTTGAGCGCGACGTCGGGCGCGGTGCGGCTCGACGTGCGCGTCTCCGAGCCCGCGCCGAACGAGCGTTGCGCCCTCGCCGCGGACCTGCCGTTCGCGCGCGCGCTCAACGACGTGACGCGATTCGTCGTCACGAGAGACCGCCTGGTGCTGCTCTCGAACGCCGAGAGGTGGACGTTTCGTCGGGTGGGATTCGTGACGCCCGCCAAACCCTGACGGGCGTCGGCGCACCTCGGGCGGCCCTCCCCTCCTCCCGGACGAGGTCCCGTAGGATGTGCGTGAAACGCGTCGCGACGTGTAGAGCGCTCAGACCCGCCAGTCCCTCCTGCTCCCTCGTCCACGGTACGTGGGTGGGGCGCGGACACCGTACAGGGAGGTGCGGGCGCTGATCGGGAAAGCCGTGCGGTCGTCTGACGGGCGTGAGAGGTACGTGGCCTTCTGGCCCCGGTTCGTCGGTGCGCTGGCTGTGTCCAGCGGCTGGAGAGGGCGAGCGTCACCTTCACGAAGTAATTGTTGCTTACACACATAAGCAACAGTTGGTCCGATCAGGGGTCCAGATCGTGAGCATCCAGTGAGGTCACGGGATCGACGCCAGGGCCCCTCGTCATCGTTCCGCGGGTTCCGCCGGGCCACTCCCGACCTCCGTCATCGACGCGCCGATGGTGGCCCGTCACCGTCGCCTGCACCCGCCTGCCCGGACGCCCTCAATCGTCACGCCCTGACTGGATCGCGAGGAGTCCCCGTATCGCCTCCACCATGATCGGCGCTGGTGAACGGTGCGTGACGAGCCAGTCCAGAATCGCGGCTGCCGCCGCCACGTTGCGCGTGTAGCCCGGGCAGAACGTCGCGATGGGTACCTGGGACGCCCAGGACTCCGCGCGCCGGTCCACCACGTAGGGATCGCGCTGCGCGCCGGGCTCCGTACTCAGCGCGTGAAGGCACAGCAGACGGTCCACCGCGTACACCTGGATGAAGCGCATGGCCGTGAGGTGCTCGCCGCGACGCTCCCGAAGAAGTCCGACGTACAGGTTCGTGAGCGCCTCGCCGAGGTGAAAGTCGGGGGAGTCGTGCCCCCAGCCTGTCGCGACGGGCCGCGTCCGGACGGCGCTCCAGTCCCGGGCGGGGTCGCGTGACCAGATCACCCGCATGGAGGGCTCGGAGATCCCGGCGAGGTCCTGCTCCGTGAAGACCGCGTACTCGCAGAACACACCGTCGTCGAAGAGCACCTTGCGTCCGACGGGACTGTTCTCGAAGTCGTAGGCGACCGGCGCCGCGTCACGCAGCCAGTCGGGTTCGCGCAGGAACCGCTCGCGGGCGCCTGGTTCCACCACGACGAAGAAATCTAGGTCGGAGTACTCGTCCATGCGGTGCGCGTGCGCGCCGCTGGAACCGAGGCCGAGCAGGGCGAGCGCTCCGGGCCGCCTCGCGATGGACCGGGTGAGGTCGTCCAGTCGTCGGCGCAGCCTCTCCACGTGAGTCGGGCGTCGGTCGTCCGGTGTCGTGTCGGGGGTGGTCATGCGTTCTCCTCTGCCCTGCGAAGCGACGGGGCGGTCCGGATCCCATCCTCCGATGCTCTCTCCCCAACGAAATTATGAAATCCTTCACAAAAAGTACCCCGGTTCGGGGGTGTCGCTCATGCTCATGTTGCTCATAGGATGGGAGTGTCGTTAGATTCCTCACAAAACTTTGTTCTGCTCGTCACCCTCCCCCAGGAGACGTATGAACACACAACGGCAACACGGGTTCGCGCTCGCCCTCGTCCTCAGCCTCATGATCGTCATAGGCCTGCTCGTCACGGCCACCGCCGTCATGAGTGCCTCCGGCCTGCGGGCCACCACCAACGACGCCGCCCGCAGTCAGGCCTTCTTCGCCGCGCAGACCGGGCTCCAGCGAGCCCGAGCGAAGCTCAACAACAGCCTCGTCAGTGGACTGACCGGCGCGCAACTCGTCACCAATCTGGACAGCTACGACAACGTCACCGACGGCGCCTTCAAAGGCACCGTTGACGGCGGCAGCTTCACGGTCACGGCCACCGCCACCACCACGGCCACCGGAGGAACGGTCATCGTCCTCTCCTCCGAGGGAAATGATCCCAACACCGTCGGCAACAGCAAAATCGAAACGCAATACGAGCTCATCGCGCCTCCCACGCTGCCCTCCACCCTCACGATGAACGCTCCGGCGACCCTCACCATCACTTCCAAGTCGAAAGTCACCGGCGACGCTCCGGCAGCAGGCAAGAAGAACAACAAGCCTGCTGCCGGGAACAACTACACCATCACCTGCACGGCTCCCTGCGCCCGTACGGGCTCACCGGCCGAGATGCAGGTGACCTACGCCAAGAGCGGCACGGTCACCGATCTCAAGGCCGGTCAGTACCTCGACATGGGAGACCCCTACGAGACGATCGCCGCGGATGGACAGACCAAGACCGTGGTGACGCCCTACCAGCGGTACTTCGTCAAGAGCGCCACCATGAGCTCGGCCACCCTCGTGCCCATCAACGAATCCGAGACCCGCCAGACGTTCAACTACGACAAGAACTCCAAGACGTGGACGCCCAGCGCGACCGCGTCCGTCGTCACGAACGAGCTCAGCACCACCCCCACCAAGATGTACCTTCGTGACGGCGTCGACTCGATCATCACCTCCGGCCCGCTGGACGGCAACGGTACGGGACTGGCAAGCTGCGCCTCCCCTTACAACTGCAGCGGCAGCACGATAAACCGCAACGACATGTTCAAGTTCGTGTTCGGCGTCGACATCGACGTCCTCAAACAGACCCTCGGCAGCAGTTTCATCAACCCCAGCGACACCGCCGCCTGCACGATGGCCTTCCACTTCACCACGTCGAACAAGATTCCGGCATGCTACTCCAACGATCCACGCGTGGTCGTCATGGACCTGCGCGGTCAGACGGGCACTCAGGTCGTCGATCTGACGGGCTCCACGACGTTCAAGGGCCTCCTCTACGTCATCGCGGACAGCAACGTCAAGATCGCCAACAACGCCTCGTTCGCCGGAGCCCTCGTCCTCGACGTGCCCTCCACCGCCTCCGGCGACGCGAGCGGTACCGGCAACTTCCAGCAATCCGCGGACTGCAGCGAGATCATCCAGGTCAAGACCGGCAACAACTCGAAGGATGAGAAGCCGAAAGCCTGCTACAACGAGGCCTACATCAACACGGCCAAATCCCGCCTCGGCAGCATCACGCTCCCCTCCACGACTGCCCCCACCCTGAAGTGGCTGGCTGAAACCTGGCGCGAGGTGAAGTCGCAATGAACCGTTCGGGCGTCACCCTTCTTCAACTCGTCGTCGTCCTCGGCGTGCTCGCGGTCCTGTTCGCCGTCGGCTTCCCCAGACTCGTCTCCTACGCGAACGCCCAGGTAGTCAGAAACGACATCTACGACCTCACCACGACACTCAATAGCGCTCGCTACCGCGTCCGCAAGGACAATCGGGCCGTCGTCGCGACGTTCACTAGCACACCCCCGAAACTCGTCGTCACACGAGGAACGACGGTGTTGTACTCGGTGTCGCCTAGCGCGTCCAGCCTCAACATCACCTGCCGCGCGGACCTCAAGGTCTGCCCCACCACGTTGGCCTTCCCGATCGACGCGCCCTTCGGCACTAGCACCTACGACTACAAGATCTCCATCACGAGGGGAACACGTAGCGGCGAGGTGTTCGTCGTCGGCCCCGCCATGAACATCACGGTGAAGTAATGAGACACGTAACATCCGGCCTGACCCTCATCGAGATCCTCGTTGCGATCGCCCTCACCTCCGTCGTCGCCCTGATGTCGTACTACCTTCTGCCCGCCGTCAGCATCAATACCAAGGCCAAGTCGCGATTCGAAGCGTCCTAGGCCATATAGTAGTACTTCGAACGCAAGAGCAGCGACTGGCGGACCGTCGCCAATTACGGAAGGCTGGAGAGCACGACCGCGTTCGACCTTCCGGCGGACGTGCCCGGCTTCACCTGGACCCTCAAGGCCTGCCGTGTCAATCTCACCTCTTACGCCTGCGAGAACAGCGTGACGTACACCAAGACGAACTTCACCTCCGCCACTCTGACCGCGTGGAATGCCAACACCGGCCTGAGCGGTACGGCGCAGGCGCAGCTTGTCCGGCTCGATCTGACGTACACGGCAGATTCGGGAACGACGAACAGGACCACCACCTCCACCATCGAGCTCGCCCGGGGAGGCATGTGAAGCGCTCCGGATTTACCCTCCTCGAACTGCTCGTGTCCATGGCCATCTTCAGCATCATCGGCCTCGTCCTCGTGCAGATATTCAGCTCGTCGGGACGCCTCGCGAAGCAGGCCACGGTGTATTCGGGCAACCTGCAGGATCTTCAGGCAGCCGCGAACATCGTGGCGGACGACGTGCGCCGTGCGACGGACATTCGGGACGAGGGCGAGACCCATCCCTTCGCGTCCATCGCGCCCGGCATACCGACGAACACGGGACAGTACCTGCTCCTGACGGCGACACCGAAACCCAGCGAATCGGACTGCACGACGGCGTACGTTCTAAACGGGTACTACCTCACCGCGCGAAAGAACTTCACGACCCCCTCCAGCATCGTCACCGACTACCTGCTCCTGACGAGCGGCGGGACGGCCAACGACGACAATTACGTGCTGATGAAGCTCGAAGGGTGTGCCTCGAAGTCAAGCACGACCTGGGTGTATTCCGATGTCCGGCTGCGCTTCGTCGCCGACAACCTCACCCCCGCGACCTTCACGTACACGGACGCGCCCAGCGGTCTACCGAGCGGCATCACCGTGTCGTTCGCCTCGGAGCGCATCGTCCGCGGAAGCACGGTACGTGTGCCGCCGAGCGGTCTGGTGAAGGTGACGGGCGTCGCCCGCAACATCCAATAGCGAACGATCGAGGCGTCCCCCGACACATGTCGGGGGACGCCTTCGTCGCCGGGACTTCGGCCGTTCTGCAACCTGCTTCGATCTACACTCGAACCGTGCCTCCTCATGCCGAGCACGCTCCTCCCCGTCTCGACCCACATGCGCTCCTCGCGTCCGTCGTGACGTTCCTCACGCCCGTCCCGCTCCCCGTCACGCTCGACACGGAGTGGAGTGCCCGTGAAGCCTGGGCGACCGTCCGCCCCGTCCTCGCGGAGCTGGGTGTCACCCTGCGCCTCACGAGCGTCTGGACCGAGGGGTTGTACGCCTCGGGGCGCCGCAACCACTGGTCGTTCGCTTTCGACCTCGTCGAGGTGCGCGCGGTCGGGTCGGCGCAGCTCTCGTTGCGGCAGGAGGAGCCGGGCGGAAGCGTCCACGCCGCCGTGGGGGTGAACCTTCGTCCCTGGATCACGCCGGGGAGCGTCGCGCACGTCCTCGCGGAGGGAGGCGCCGTTCCCGCGTCGGTCGTGGAGCTGATGAACCGCGCCGTTCCCGGTCTCGGTGAGGGCGTGCTCGACCTCGATCGACAGGGCGGTTTCTCCTGGTCGGAACTGTCGCGTCGGTGGAGCGAGCGGCCCGGCCTGCCACAGGCCTGGCCGGACTCGACGACCGCGTACGAGGCGTTCCGTCGCAAGGGCGTGGACTTCGAGGCGGACGCGGAGGACAAGACGGAACTGACCGCCCGGATCGGTCCCAGCGGCGTGCCGGGCTGGGAGTTGCTCCCGTCGTTTCCGGCACGGCGCTTTCTGTCCTTCGACGACCTCGCGCGCGCTGACGACGGTTGAGTGCCGCACGGGCAGCGTTCCTTCACGCGTTGCCCCGGCAGTTCACACTGGCCTCCGCGAAGATGTTCCCATGAGCGACCAGCATCCGGAGGAACGCCGGGGAGCCCGGTGGGAGGACGGCGAGATCATCGAGCGTGGCCCCGGCACGCACGACGCGACGCAGGCGCCCCTGGAGCGCCCCGATCCGACCGAGGCACCCCTGCCCGCCGACGACGAGGAGCGCCTCGGCGTGGACCGGGCGGAAGGTTGACCCTCGGCACGGGACGGTCGGGTCAGAGCAGGACCCGCCACACGAGGAGCAGTCGCATGCCGGCGGTGAAGTGGAGGCGTCCGTCCCGGGGAAGTGACGTGACGACCTACCGACGAGGGTGGGCCAACCCGCGCCGGGGAACGCTGCAACCCGGAGGCTGGGAGGGTTCGTCGAAGGTCACGAGAGCGACCGTGACGCCCGTGGGTGAGGAGGTCCAGCCGTGCCATGGTTGTCGGAAGAACAGGGCCACGGTCAGAGACACGACGATCAGGCCAGAACAGCGGCCTGATCGGGGAGTGTCTCGTCCCAGGGCACGGCCTCGGACTCCTGCGTCGTCAGGAAGGTGAAGGCGACACGCTCGACGCTGCCGGACCTTCTGGCGGAGTTCTGGCGTGACGGGCGACTGCCTGGCGCCCGCGTTCCCGTACTGGGTACGGCAGGATTCCGTACTGGGGACGGTAGCGCCCTGTTGGGCCGACCTTCCCGGGACCTGCTGCGGTCTGGGCTGGAATACCGGTATTCCAGAGGTACGAGGGGAGGTGTCTGGAATACCGGTATTCCAGATGCCCGATTCGCCGGATGCGTGTTCTGAGCGCGGTCCAGCCACGGTCGGGGGCGCCGTCGATCAGGGATGAAGCAGCCGTTCGAGCTCGTCCAGCAGTTCGGAGAATCGAGCCTGTCGTTCCGGCGTCAGTGCGCCATCCACGCGTGCGGCGATACGCTTGAGTCGACGCGCGGACACCCGAGCGGACGCACTGGAGGGTCTGAGCTGTGCCCCCTGGTCCAGCCAGACCTTGAATTCCTCGCGTGTCCGCCACCCCGTCGGCAGTCGCAGGAAGTCGAGGGCGGCGTCGTGCAGGGAGGGGTCCGCTCGACCGACGGCCACGGCCAGCGAGTAGGGCAGCCCCCGACGGACTTCCTCCTGTAGTCGCTCCGGCAGTCGATAGACCGACAGGCGGTTGGTCAAAAATGACTCCCAGGTCATGCCCGTCACGTCAGCGATCGTCGAGGCGATCTCGAGATGAGCCGCGTCCGACAGGGCTCCGTCGGTACGCCGGGCCGACCGCATCTCGTCGAGGACACGCCGTACGGACACGACCGGATCACCGGGCAGCCCCAACTGCAACGCGAGCAGACGAACGACGCCTTCCGTCTGCTCGAACAGGTTCGTGTCGGCACGCTTGAGGTTCTCGTCGAGCAGGGCGCGTACGGCCTGGGCATCGTCGTACTCACGCACGATGGCGGGAATGGCTCCACGTCCCAGCCGTCGGAAGGCCTCGAGTCGGCGGTGTCCCAGGACCACCTCGTACGTTCCCGCCTGCAGCGGACGGACCGTGATGGGCTGGTACAACTCCTGCGCGGCGATGCTGCGCGCGAGCGCGTCGAGACGGGCGTCGTCGAGATGGTAACGGTACTGGTAGGGGCTCTGCCGGATGTCGCCGAGGGGAATCCAGAACGCGACGACGTCCTCCGGGGCGTCGAGCGCGTCGCGGGCCACGCGTTCGAGATGTTCGGTGTCCACGCGGATCGCCGTGGCGGACTGACCGACGGTGGAACGACGACCGGCGAGGCGGGCGCGTTTACCCGACACGCGCCGTCACCTCTTCGAGGACGCGGCGTAACTCGAGCGTGCTGCTGCTGTTCGGTTCGCAGAGAACGAGCGGTACGCCGAGCCGGGGTGCCTGATTGAACCGTTCCGCTTCGCTGACGTAGGCGTCGAGCAGGAAGGGGGCCAGAGCAGGTCGGCCCATGATGGTCTCCCTGATCTCGTTGTGCATGATCGTGCGGGGATTGCCGTAGTTCATCACGAGGCCCGCGACACGGAGGTAGGGGTTGAATTCGAGGTACTGCTCCACGAGCACCATGAGTCGATCGAGACCGTCGAGACCAAGATCGCTCTTGGCGAAGGGGGACACGACGTGATGCGAGGCCATCAGGGCGTTGCGGGTCAACGATCCGAGGTTGGGCGGCGTGTCGATCCACACCTCGTCGATCGGAACGTCCAGTTCGCGCAGGGCGTCGAGCGCTTCGCGAAGTGCATATTCGACCGGCTTGGTGCGGTGGAAGTTCGCCCGTTCGAGGTCGGCGAGGTCGTTGTGTGCGGGCACGAGCCAGACGCGTGAGAGCGGTTCGTGTTCCTCCGCGTGCGGGATGGGCTGCATGAGGTCCGTCCAGAGGGTACGCCAGCGGTCCATCCGCCCGGGGTGGGCGCGGGGCAACCGCAGTTCCTCGTCGAGGAGCTGGACGGTGGTTCGGTCCGGATCGACGGGCATGTGGAGCAGGGTCGCGAGGTGACCCTGCGGGTCGAGATCGACGAGCAGCACGCGTTTGCCCTGGGCTGCGCGCAGGACGGCCAGATTCACGGTGAAGGTGCTCTTTCCGGCTCCGCCCTTGGCGTTGGCGACCACGAACACGTGGGGTCCGTTGACGGCGCCGGTGTACTCGAGCCAGTCGCGGCCACGGATGCGCCACTGGTTGCCCACGCGGTAGCCGCGCAGTTCGCCGGTCTCCAGTTTGCGTGTGAGGGTGCGCTCGCTCACCTGAAAGCCCTGCGCGAGTTCGCGCAGGGTGTACATTCGACTCGCCTCGATCTCCACGTGCTCATCATGACATTCCGGACCTCATCGTGCAAAGGCGTGTCTGAGCTGTCAGCCGAGGTTCCTGATGAAGGATGACGGAAAGCATGTCTTCGATCAGTCCAGCGCTCCGAGCATCGCCCGCGCCGTTTCCGCGACCTGCTGCCGCACGCTGAGCGGCTTGCCGAGCGCGGCGCGCTTGAGATCCTCCAGGGTGGTTCTGGGGAGCCGTTGCAACTCGACGGAGGTCAGCTTGAGGAGCACCGCGACGGTCCGCGCAAGATCCTGATCGCTCTGAGGCAGCAACTCCTCCTGGGCTTCTCCGGGGGTTGGGCGTACGGCGCGCGCCTGCGGCGTCAGGTCGAGCGCGCGGGCCGGACCCGTGCCCTCCGGCCAGGCGTACTTGCCCGTGGTGTAATTGCGGACGACGTCGTGCACGAATCCCGCGACGCTGCGTGGACGGTATCCGCTGGTCATCAGCGCGCGCACGAGGGACAGGGCGTCTTCCAGGTATTCCTCGTGGTCGAGGACGAGCCGTTCCGCCACGGGCTTCGTGACCTTGAAGCCCAGCAGCAGGTCCACGAGCCGGGCGTCCGGTTCGCGCGCGGCCTCGCCGAAGACGAAGTTGAAGCGTCGCGCGCGACCACGCCCCTCGGCGTCCATGCTCTTGAGGTAACCCACCTCGACGAGGTCCCTGCCCACTCGATCCACGACACGTCGGATCTCGTCGGTGCGGTCGGTCACCAGGCCGAACAGGTCACGCAGTTCCATGATGCCGATGTCGAGGGTCTGTGCGCGTTCCTGTGGCGAGTCTGGGTTCACGCGGCGACTGTCGAGCGCGCGGTAGGCGTGTCGACTGGTCGGGTCCAGGCTTCGGACGAGCCTGAGGTCGACCGGTTTGAGGTAGCCCTCTCGGATGCTGTTGGCGACTGCGGCGGGCAGTTTGACAACCAGGCGACGCGGGTTGAGCTGGTCGGCCTCGTCTCCGTCATAGGCGAGATCGTCGATCAGGTTGAAGGTCACGGTCAGCCAGCGTCTGGTGCTTTTCTGACGCCACGAATCCTTGATCCAGTAGGTCGTCGAGCGCATCCGATCGAGGCTTTCACGAACCGCGGAGCGGTTGCGTCCGGTATCGCTCAGGTTGCACAGCTTGAGCAGTGCGTACGTCGACAGGACGACCGTGTTGGAGTCGGGACAGCCCTGGGCGATGAACTCCTCCTGCAGGCCCAGCATGACGTCGTTGTCGATCCCGTGCGGCACGCCGAAGTCCTCCGGGGCACGGCAGCGGATCTCGCGAGGAAGGCCGTCACGGTCGAAGCGCCTGACCCAACCGTTGGTGTTGGGCGGGATCTGACGTTGGATGCAGATCAACCCGTTGCCGACGAGGTTGAGTTCCTCACGCAGTTCGCGCCGTTCCAGGTTCGTTCCGCTCACTCGACCTCCAGTCCGTCCTCCCAGTGTACCCATGTCGGCGCGCGCTGCAACCTGGACCTTCGTGATTGTTGTCGTTCTGTTTGTAGTTTGTTTTAAAAGAAGAAAAGAATTGATGTCAACATCAAGGGCGGGGGCTATTCGCGTGTCACACGCTGTGAACGGGGGAGTTTCCCGCACTCGGACCGGTAAAATCGCCCTGATTTCCCGTACTCGGATCGGTATTTTTGACGGAATTTCCCGTACTCGGATCGGTATCGCCCTCTTCAAACCCCGTACTCGGATCGGTATTTTTGACGGAATTTCCCGTACTCGGATCGGTATGTCCGACGGAGAAACCCGCACTGGGTACGGTACGATTTTCTCGAAATCCCGCACTCGGACCGGTATTTTTTGGGGGTTTTCCCGCACTCGGACCGGTATCGGGGCCTGATTTCCCGCACTCGGACCGGTAGTGGAAAAAACTTCGTCTCAGACGGCATTTTCGCCTCTTTCCCGTACTCGGACCGGTATCCGTTCCGAATCCGATTCGATGGGATGGCGTACTTTCCCGCGCTCGGTACGGTATCGTCCCTGACCCACCGAGCAACGGCGGTCGTCCTCGAAAGGCGAACACGGCCTCCACCGATCCTCGTGCGTCATGCGCCGTCCCACCTTCCGCGAACATGCCGACCGGCTCCCCCGACGGATACCCGTCGGGGGAGCCGGTCGGCTCCGGGAGAGATGCCGAGGCGCGGTTCAGGCTCGGGGCAAAACGCGGTGAGACGACGAGGTCATCCTCATCCGCGTTCTGACCTCAGGCACTCAATACAGCGGATGACCCGCGTCCGCGAGGAGCCGTTCGAGCGTGTCCTTCGCGCGGCGCAGCAGGGCGGCGTCGTCCGCCTGAAAGAAGATCTTGTGGGGGCGATTGCCCTTGCGTCTGGGAACGTCCCACTCGACACCCTGGAGTTCAGGGTCGTCACGCAGGGCAGTCAGGGCGGCCTTGAAGGCCTTGTCGGGAACGCTGGCCGGAACGGCCATGTCGTCTCGCATCGGTTCACCTCGGAACAATCGCGGCCGTGCCACGCGGAGAGGGCGGAACTTCCGGAAAGAAGCGTGTGAACGTCAACCTAGCAGACCATGCCTGCCACTCGCCAGCCAGAGGTGGCCCCCGACCACGTCCAAGCACGTCCATGGGCCCTGGAATCCCTCGCGCGGGGCAGGGGCCCTCCACGACCTCAGGCCACGCGTTCCTCGTCAGGATCGGCCTCGTCCGCGTGTCTGCGAAGCGCGTCCGCGAGCGCCTCGGCAGCCTCGTAATCGAGATGAGCGACCTGACTGCTCCACGAGAGCCGCACCACCCCGTCGGCGGGTACGTCCACCTGCACGCCGCCCACGCTTCCGGGCACCTCATCGTGCGTGGCCCGTTCGAGCATCCCCGCGAGCGCCCGGGCCACGGTCACGCTGACCGTCTGCGGGCCGAGCAGGACCTTGCGCGGGGGGAGCGGCGCCACCCGGACGCTCTCGTCTCGCGCCTCGGCCGTCGGGAAGCGGCGCGCCTGCGCGTGAGCGGTATCCGGCGCGCCGACGAACAGCACCTCGCCCCGTTCGTACAGAACGGCGGACGCGATCACGGTTTCGGGCATGTCCTCAGTATCGGCGTTGATGGTCCTCTTCGAGCTTGATCGTGAGTTCACGCCCGCGTCGTCACCTTCGACTCACGCTCGCAGGGCGGACCGTTCCCGTTTCATTCACGTTTCGCCCTGTCCGGTCACCCAACAAGGCGGGACCGTCACGGCGACCCGCTCGCCACCTCTTCTGCCCAGCACAGCCCCTTCACGAAGGCCACGCCACGTCGATGGGAGCCCGCCAAAGGGCCCATGGGTCTCGATGGGTCAATCCGGACCCAGACGCACGTCCGAGCGGCCACGCTCCCCGGCCTCGTACCGCCTCGCGGCCGCGCGAGCCAGAGCCCAGCCCCCCAGCGCCGCGGGCGCGCTGCGTGAGCGGCTGCCCCACTCACGCACGCTCAGACCATGTTGCCGGGCAAGCGCGTCGAGGCGGTTCAGCACGCCTTCGAGCACCGTGCGGTCGTGCTCGGGCAGGGCTCTACGCGGGGTCCGTCCACGCAGGGTCGCCGCGTGCTCGTCGACGCCGAGCAGATCGAGGAACCCGGCGCGCTCCCTCACCGCGAGCCCGGCCCACCAGGCGACCACCTCTGGGGGCGCCGCGACGCCCGACAACGAGGCCGGAAGTCGGACCTCGTCGGGCGGGCAGAGCGGACAGGCCCGCAGACGAGGGTGGGCGGCCTCGCCACGACCGACGAGCGCGGCGAACGCCGCCGTGCCCTCGAACCGGGGGACGACGTGCCCGCACACCAGCACCTCGGTGTCGCCACTGACGCCCAGCACCCGACGGTGCGCTCCGACGAGGATCACGAGGGGATCCTACCGCCTGGCGCGCCCGTTCGTGCAACTTCCTGAGGTTGCCTGCTGTTCGCGCGGACAGGAGGAGCTCACTCTGCCCGGGGCCCAGCGGACCCTCCCGACGAAGCAGACGCCGCGTGGAGTGGCCCTGGAAGCCTTCCACGCGTGGGTCCAGAGCGCTGAAAGGGTGAGGTCCCGAGCGGTCGCCCGTGACATGCTGAGGACGTGCGAAGCCGCTTTCTGCGTCTGCTGCGCCTGAAGTTCCCTCTGGGCGGGCGAACCGACCCCGAGCCGCTCTGGGCGCCCGTCCTCGGCATCCTCGTGATCCTCGCGCTGCAGCTCACGCTCGCCGATCGTTTCACCCTCGGGCCGACGTGGCTCGCGCCGCTCCTGGAGCTGGCGCTGCTCGCTCCGCGCAGCGTGTCCGCGTGGCGGCACACGCTGCGCGAGACCAGCGCCCGGCATTACGGCAACGTCGTGCTGATCGCCCTGATCAACGCGTTCAACCTCGTGTCGCTCGCGCTGCTGGTGCGCTCGCTGCTGCGCGGCGGCACGCAGGCCGGGCCGGAACTGCTGCTCGACGCGGTGACCCTGTGGGTCACGAACGTCATCGGTTTCGCGCTGTGGTACTGGGAGGTGGACCGGGGCGGCCCGTGGCGGCGTCGCCTGAAGGTCCCGAGGCGTCCCGACTTCCTGTTCCCGCAGATGACCCTTCAGGACCCGCACGACGTCGACTGGCGGCCCGATTTCGGCGACTACCTCTTCGTGGCGTTCACGAACGCGGCGGCGTTCTCGCCCACGGACACCCTGCCGCTCACGGGTCGCGTCAAGATGCTGATGATGACGCAGGCCTTCATCTCGCTGCTCACGGTCGCCATCGTCGCGTCGCGCGCCGTGAACATCCTTCGCTGAAGCGTCGACCTCCCGGCGCCCAACGGCGTAGCATGTGGGCGTGCGACTGCTGGTGCTGGAGGACGAACCCGTGATTCGCGCGGCGCTCGCCGCGAACCTGCGCGAGTCGGGCTACGCCGTCGACGAGGCGCCCGACGCCTCCACGGCGGCGAGCCTCGCGCGGTCCTTTCCGTACGACGCGTACGTCGTGGACGTCCGCCTGCCCGAGGGGGACGGCGCGGGCCTCGACTTCGTGCGGGACCTGCGCGAGAACGGCCTGCTCGCGCCCGCGCTGTTCCTCACCGCGCGTGACGCCGTCGAGGACCGCATCCTCGGGCTCGACGCGGGCGGCGACGACTACCTCGTCAAGCCCTTCCACGTCGGCGAGGTCCACGCGCGCCTGCGCGCCCTGCTGCGCCGGGGCCGCGCCGAGGCGCGCTCCACGCTGGAGTGGCGCGACCTGCGCTTCGACTGGACGAGCCGCGCCGTGTACCGCGCGGGCGCGCGCGTCGCGCTGACCGCCAAGGAGTTCGGGCTGATCGAGGTGCTCGCGTCGCACCCGGGGCGGGTGTACAGCCGCTCGGACCTCATCGACCGGGTGTGGGACGGCGCGTTCGACGCGGAGAGCAACGTCGTCGAGACGTACGTCCGCAACGTGCGCCGCAAGCTCGGCGACGACGTGATCCGCACGCAGCGCGGTCTCGGCTACCACTTCCCGGAAGAGTGACGGGCGCCCCGTGACCTTGCGTCTGCGGCTCGTCGCGCTCTGCGCGGGCCTGACCCTCGTGACGGTCCTGACGCTCACCGCCGTGGTGGGCGTGCAGCTGTGGCGGGCGGAGGTCCGCGCGGTGAACGACGAGGTCGTCTCCCGCGTGGACGCGCTCGCCTCGCTCGACCGGCGCTCGCCGAACGCGCTGTCGGGCGCGGTGGACGACCTGCTCACGGACGAGGAGGGCGTGTTCAGGGTGGTGGTGCTGCGCGCGGGCCGCGTCGTGTACGCCTCCGACGACCTCGACGCGCCGCTCGACCCGGCCTTCGTCCCCGAGGACGCCCTGCGGGGTGCGCGGCGGGTCGGCGACGCGTTCGT
>NZ_KI912654.1:57071-57351 GCF_000519345.1 Deinococcus pimensis DSM 21231 | reverse complement strand
ACGTCGTGGACCGCCTCCAGCCGCTCGCGCTGGGACGCGGCCTCGACCTCGACCTCGCCGGGGAGAGCGCGCCCGCGCCGGTGGACGCCGTCCTCGTCTCACGGCTGCTGGAGAACCTCGTCGGGAACGCCCTCAAGTTCACCGAGCGCGGCGGCGTGACCGTCACGGTCGTCCGTCACGACCGCCACGTCGAGGTGCTCGTGGACGACACCGGACCCGGGGTGGAGGACGCCCACGCCGCGCTGTTCGAGCCGTTCCGGCGCGGCAGCACCGCCCAGGA
>NZ_KI912654.1:52548-56971 GCF_000519345.1 Deinococcus pimensis DSM 21231 | reverse complement strand
GCCGCGCTCGCCGCCGAACGCGACCCCGGGCGCCGCGCCGCGCTCGAACGCGACACGGCGGAGTGGCTGCACCGCGCCGTGAAGGCCGTCATCCCGAAGTTCAGCCTGGAGCGCGGCTTCGAGTTCGCGAACACCGTCCGGCTCGGCGAACGGCAGTGCCTGCTGCAGTCCGTGCTGATCTCGGGCGTGCTGCAGCAGCTCGGGCTGCGCTCGGGCGTCGCGATGGTGTGGCGCAACGAGCGCGGTCAGGAGAGCAACCTCGGGCACGTCGTGACGGTCCTGCGGCTCACCGGAGGGCGCGACGTCCTCGTGGACGCCTCGGACAAGTCGCCGTTCATGCGGCACCAGGGCCTGCTCGTGCGGGACACGGCCGGGCCCGGCGCGCCCTACCGCTTCGTGCGGCCCCGCTACGCGGACGACGACACCATCACGGCCTACACGGCGGGCAAGGACGTCCTGGGTCCCGCGAAGGTCGGGCTGCTCGACGCCGCGTACGTCCGCTCGCAGTTCGACTACTACCGCGGCGAGCGCGCGCCGGGCGGCTTCATCGGGCCGAGCACGCCCGAGGGGCTCACGCGGTCCGCACGTTTCCTGGAGCGCGCCGTGAAGCTCAGCCCCGCCAATCCGCTCGCGACGTACGTGCTGGGGCACGTGTACCGCAAGCAGGGCCGTCTGGAGCTCGCGCGCCGTCAGTACGAGCTCGCCGGGCGGCTCTACCGGGCCGCCGGGCACGTCCCGGCGGGCGTGGCGGACGCCCTGAAGTGGGCCCGCACCGCGCCGGACGCGCCCTCCGCCCGGGCGGAACGTTGAGTGTTGCGTTCCCGCACCCGCAGGTATCCTGACCGTATGTTCGCGCGCTCCCTCCTGATCGCCCTGCTGCTCGGCGTGGCGATCGCCCAGCCCGCCCGGACGCCCCTCCAGCCCGTCCCGCCGGTCACCTCTCCGGGGCGTGCGCCCAGCCTGCCGGGACAGGTGCAGCCGCTCGCGCCGGGCGCGCGGCCCGCGCCGAACCTGCCGCAGCTCACCCTCACGCCGCCCGTGCCGGGCCTCACGAGGCTGGAGTACCGCGGCAACGGCTTCATCGAGGTGGCGCACGGCGTCGTCCTGCTCGAACCCGACGACGAGTCGCTCGCGCGGAGGCGCGCGGTCGCCCTGACCGTCGTGCAGCGCGCTCTCGCCGCCCGGCCGTCGCTCGCGGAGGTGGACGTCAGCGTGTACGACCGCGCCTCGTACGGCGGTTTCGGCGGGCCGCTCCCGCTGTTCACGGCGTCCGTCCCGCGCGACCGCCTTGCGGACTTCACCCGCTACGTGGGCGGCGTGAGCGCCTACGACCGCGTGTTCGAGGGCACCACGCCCCCCCGCACGCCGCCCGGTCCGGTGGCGCGCGTCCGCGAGGACGCGCTGAGGTTCTTCGGCAACGCCTCGGACCTGCTGCAGCAGCAGGTGGAGCAGAGCCTCTCGCAGTTCCGGGGCGGGGTGCGCGGCGGCCTGCTGTTCAAGGGCGGCCTCGCGCGGCCCGTGGCGGCCCTCACCTTCGACGACGCGCCGCACCCCCTGTACGAGCCGCTGCTGCTGGACCTGCTGCGCCGTGAGGGCGTGAAGGCCACGTTCTTCGTGATCGGACGCAACGCGGTGGCGTACCCGTACTTCGTGCGCGACATGATCGAGCAGGGGCACGAGGTCGGCAACCACACCTACCATCACGTGCGCCTGCCGGGCCTGCCGGACGACGCGGTGCGCGCCGAGCTCTCCGACGCCAACCGCGCCATCTCCGACATCACGGGCCGCCCGGTCCACTACTTCCGTCCGCCCGGCGGGGACTATTCCCCGCAGACCCTGCGGATCGCGGAGGGACTCGGCCTCGTGACGACCTTCTGGACGGACGACCCGGGCGACTTCGACAACCCGGGCGCGGCGGTGGTGCAGTCAAGGCTCGTGCGGCACCTGCGCTACGGCGGGATCGTGCTGCTGCACGACAACGCGCCCGAGGCGATCGACGTGCTCGCCGCGTTCACGCGCGTCGCCCGCGAGCGTGGCGTGCGCCTCACGACCGTCGGCGGGCTCGTCGGCAGCGCTCACGCCGGGCGTTGAGGTTCAGCGCGCCGTGTCCGGTACGGCGCGCGGCGCCACCTGCCGCGTCAGCAGTTCGTTCTCCCGCACGAAGGCCAGCAGGAAGCGGTCCATCACCCGCATCTGCGAGCGGTGCTGACGCAGGGCGCGCAGCTTGCCCGCTTCCTGCGCGGGGGTGAGGTCCAGCCGTTCCCACGACAGCGTGCGCCCGCGCGGCGGGATCAGGAGCGGCAGTCCCTCGTGCAGACCCTTGGGCAGCGGGTACTCCAGGCCGCCGTGCACGATCCAGAAGCGCAGGCGGTCCTGCTCGCCGCGCCGCGCGAGCGCCCTCGTGACGAAGTAGCTGGTGGCGCGGTGATCGGGGTGCTGGTCCTGCACGTTGGGGGCGAGCACCACGTCGGGCCGCACCTCGTCGAGGACGCGGTCGAGGTCACGCTCGACGCTCACGCCGGTGTACGGCGCGCCCGGCGAGAGGGCCTGAGGGTAGGGCACCCGGGTCGCGCGGGTGTAGCGCGACGCGAAGGGCTCCGTGTAGTTCTCCAGGAAGAGGTGCAGCAGGCCTCCGTCGGGGTAGCCCAGGAAGATCAGGTGGTCACGCGGCACGTTCAGGGCCGTCATCGCGCGGGTCGCCTCGACGATGCGGCGCCGTCCGAGGCCCGCGAGCTGGTCCCCGCTGGGCCTCGGGGCGCGGTTGAGCAGGATCGCGTCGAGCTCGAAGCCGTCGCCGCTGGTCATCCAGACCACCCACACCTGCGCGCCCGCCGCGAGTGCCTGCTGGACGCTCCCGGCGCAGCACAGCGTCTCGTCGTCAGGGTGGGGCGAGACGATCAGCACCCGCTCGCCCCGGCGGTACGGGGTCACCCTCGGCAGGTCCTGCACGGAGGCGGTCGCGCGCGGGTAGAGCAGGCGCAGGGCGGGCGTCGCGTTGATGGCGAAGGCCGCCGCGAGCGTCACGAGGACGGCGAGGAGCACGAGGCGGGCCCGGCGGGACATGCACCGAGTCTACCGGGCACGCCTGCCATCCCCGTGACATCGCGCGGCACGTACCCTGCCTTCACGCTCGACCGCGAGCGAAAGGAGAGACCCATGAACAGACCCTTCCTCGGACTCGCCGCGCTCGTGCTGAGCGCGCTCCTCGGTGCCTGCGGCACCACCGAACTCGAAACCGGCGGGAACGTCGGCCCCGGCCCGAGCGGTCCGACCGGCGACGCGCTGCCCGCGCAGCTCCAGGGTGACTGGGAGTCCGGGTACGTCTCGCCGATCGAGTACTACGACCCGTCGAGCGGCAGGTACGCCGAGGCGAGCGGGACGAGCATGATGCTCAAGCTCACCGCCGACGGACGTTTCGAACGCGTCGGTATCACGGTCGTGTCGACCTATTCGTGCACGACGAAGGTGCTGCTCAGGCAGTCGGGCGTCGTGCGGCTCTCCGGGGACGTCCTCACGCTCGTGCCGACCACGTCGTACTCGAAGGGCTACACCTGCTCGCCCGCCAACGCGTACGAGAGCCGCGAACTCAAGGACAGCGTCAACACGTGGAAGGTGACCGGGACGGGCGCGCAGGCGGTGCTGGCCCTGGGCGACCCGGAGGGGCAGGCGCGCGACAGCCTGTACAACCGCCCGCGCGGCACGGGCGGCGGCGGCGGGACGGGCGGTGCGGTGTCCGGCACGATCTCCATGCCCGCCGGGGCGAACGCGAACCTCACGAACCTCGTCGTGATGGCCTGCGCCGTGGACGGCGGTTGCTCCAACCAGGAGAAGTGGCGTTTCACGAAGCTCAGCGTGAACGCCAAGACCACCTCCTACACCGTCGAGGGGCTCCTCGCGGAGCCGTACACCGTCGTGGCGTTCACCGACTGGAACCGGAACGCCGAGATCGACTACGGCGAGTACTTCGGCGGGTACACGACCGACGGGAACAACTTCGCGCCGATCACGGCGCCCGCGAGCGGACTCGACTTCGTGATGCAGCAGCGCTGAGGCGCTCCTCCTCCCGGGGGCGCTACACTGCCCCCCGGGGACCTCATGACCGACACACGACGAATCCGGCTCACCGAACGCCTCATCCTGGAGGTGATGGACCGCTGCGGACCCAGACGTGACGAGCTCGTCGTGGGCCTCGTCGGACTGCAGGGGTTGCGTCCCCGTCAGCTGGGTCGTCTGCGCGGGGGGGACGTGGACCTGCGCGGCGAGCGTCTCGTCCTCGTGCGTCCGGACGCCGACGACGTCCTTCCCAGGCGGGCCGGGGACGTGGACGAGGTGGACCTGCACCCGCATCTCACGCGCGTGCTGCGCGGGTACCTGCGTCACGACCGCAACGCGCCGCGCGGCGCCGCGGACGCCCTGCTGCCCG
>NZ_KI912654.1:50688-52448 GCF_000519345.1 Deinococcus pimensis DSM 21231 | reverse complement strand
GGAGGCCCACGCGGGCCGCGTCCGTCTCGAGCGGCGCGACGGCGGCGGGACCCGCGCGCGGGTGGTGCTGCCCGCCCACGTGTCCGACACCTGACCTTCACGCTTCCATGCGGGCGTTATCTGCACGGGAACAATGAGGACAGGAGCCCGACCCTGATGAACGTCTCCGATGCTCGACGCCTCGCGTTCCCCGCGCCGAAGGACGGTTGAGAATGCGCACCGTCACCTGTTCGTACTTCTCGCGCGCCACCGCGCTCGTGGAGGTTCGCGAGGCCGCCTCGGCGGCGCAGCGCGCGCTGGAGGTTCCCGTCGAGCGCTTCGCGGCGGTGCTGGGCTCGGCGGCCCTCTCGCGGCTGCGGCTCCGGGGCACGCTCACCCTCACCCTCTTCGACGACGAGTGGAGCGCCCTCACGCGGGGCGGCGCGGTCACCCGAGACGGCGCCTGAGCGCGCCCACCCCGCCCCGATCCGGCCGTTCCGTACCGGCAGAAAGGAAGCCACATGGCCGCTCCCACCGTTCATCCCGACGCCCGCCCGGTCACGGAGGCCCGCGCTCCCACGTCCCGGCTCGTCGCGCTCGACGCGTGGCGCGGCCTGACGGTGCTCCTGATGCTGCTGGTCAACAACGTCGCGCTCGACTGGCGCACGCCCCGCCAGCTCCTGCACGCGCCCTGGGGCGGTTCCCTGTCGCTCGCGGACCTCGTGTTCCCCTGGTTCCTGTTCTGCGCGGGCGTCGCCGTGCCCTTCTCCGCCGCGAGCGCGCGCCGCGCGGGCATCACCGGCGCGCGGTTGGTCGGCAAGCTCCTCTCGCGGACGGTGCTGCTGTTCCTGGTGGGCTGCCTGCTCACCAGCGCCGTCTCGCACCGCCTCGTCATCGGGCTGGGAGTGCTGCAGCTCATCGCGCTCGCCAGCCTCGTGGGCGGCCTCACCGCCGGGTGGCCGATCTGGTGGCGCGTGGGGCTCGCGCTGGCCCTGCTGCTCGGCTACGACGGCCTCATCCGCTTCACGCCCCTGCCGGACGGCTCCGTCGGCGTGTTCGAGGAGGGCCGCAACGTCATCGATCACCTCAACGGCGCCATCCTCGCGCCGCTGGGTCTGCGGGGCCTGCCCTCCGTCGTGCCGACCGCGGCGCTCGTCGTGCTCGGCGGCGTCGTCGGGGACATCGTACGGCGCGCGCGCGACCGCGTAAATGGGGGGCCGTCCACCACGCGGCTCCTGCTCGTCACGGGCGTTCTGATGACCCTCACGGGCTGGGCGTGGAGCTTCGCGCTGGAGTTCAACAAGCCCGTCTGGACGCCGTCCTACATCCTGTTCTCGGCGGGGCTCGCGACGATCGGCATCCTCGCGCTCTACTCCGTCGCGGACGCGCACGGGTACGGACGCTGGTTCGCGCCGCTCACCTGGGCGGGCCGCAACGCGCTGTTCGCGTACGTCGCGCCGATCCTCGTCAAGACGTGGATCCTGCAGGACTGGACGGTCACGTGGACCGGGAAGTCCCAGAGCATACAGCAGTCCCTGCTGACGCTCGCGCGCACCGATCTGGGCCTGTGGTGGGGCGGCTGGCTCTACACGCTCGGGTACATCGGGGTGGTGTGGCTCGCGCTGTGGTGGATGGCGCGCAGGAACCTCGTGTGGAAGTTCTAGCATCCCGACCACCTCGCTCGCCGCGCGCTCGCCGCGCAGGAAAGGACCGTTCATGACCACCTACCGCAGACTCCGCGCCCTCTCGACCGTGCTGCTCGCGGGCGCGCTCGGCCTCGC
>NZ_KI912654.1:42471-50588 GCF_000519345.1 Deinococcus pimensis DSM 21231 | reverse complement strand
CCGCGCGGCGCCGCGGACGCCCTGCTGCCCGCCCGCCCCGGCGCGGCGGAGGCGATCACGCCGGACATCGTGAATCACGTCGTGCGCAAGGTCAGCCGGGAGGTGCGGGGCCTCGTCGGGGCGGACTTCACGGTCGCGGATTTACGCTGGTCCTGCGCCGTGAACCTGCACGAGCAGGGCAACCCGCCCGGGTGGATCGCGGGTCTGCTGGGGCACGCGAACGCGGCGGAAACGCTGCGCTTCATCGAGCGCGGCTTCGACTGACCCGCCGGGGCGGCGGGTCAGTCGTCGTCGGGGCGTGGGACGACCGCGTCCCAGTTCTGAGCGAGGTGCGCGCCGACCTCGCGCCGCTGCACCTCGGCGGGTTCGGCGAGCAGGCCGTCGAGGGCGCCCGCGTGAGCCGCGCGCAGATCGGCGAAGGCGCGCGCGCGGTCCGTCACGTCGGGATCGAGGTCGGCGTTGTCGCGGAGCATGGCGTACGTCAGTGTCGCGATCGACAGGCTCAGTTCCCGTTGCTGGTGCAGGTCACGCAGGAAGGTACCGCCCGGCAGCGACAGGTGGTGCTCGCGCGTGGACGGCGCGCGCGTCACGATGAGGTCGTGGCGGGCCAGCAGGTCGTGCACGACCTTCGAGAGGGCGCCCTTCGTGGCGCCGAGCGTGCGCGCGGCGTTCGAGAGCGACACCGGGGTGGGGGAGAGGAGCAGCAGCGCGACCAGCCGCCCTTCCAGCGGTGGGTGACCGAGCGTGCCGAGCGCCCGCCCGAACCGCCGCCCGAAGAACTCGGTGGACATCGAGCTGGCGGGGAGGGAAGCGGACGGCGTCGGCGCGCGAAGGGTGGCCTCGCGCAGGGTCACGACGATCGCGACGATCCGGTCGAGTCGGTCGTGAACGGGCGCGGCGCTCGCCGTGACGCGCAGGATCGAACGGTCGGGCCGTTCCACCCTGAGTTCGGCGTGCGTCACGCCTCCAGGCGACCGCAGGACGTCCTCCACGAGGACGTGCGTGGCGGGCCGACCGTCGACGGTGGTGACGGCGCTCAGGGTTCTGGTCACGGTCGCGCCGGGCTGGACCTCGTGTCCGAGGAGGCGTTCGAAGGAGGGGTTCGTGACGGAGACCCGGGAGGTGGTCGTGTCGATCACGAGGAGACCCATCGGGAGCCCCCGGACCACCGCGTCGAGTCGGGCGCGCTCCTCGGTGAGGCGCTCCACGAGCGCCTCGCGCGCCTCGTCCTCACCCCGGCGCAGGTCACGGTCCACCTGCACGACGAAGCTCGGCGCGCCCGAGGGGTCACGCCGCAGGACGCGGCGCGACTGGACGGTCACGCGGTCGCCCTCGGGGGTGCGGTAGGTCATCGTTCCCGTCCAGCGGTCGTGCCGCAGCACGGCCACCCGCGCCTCCTCCGGCGAGAGATCGCCGCTCGCCCGCAGGCGTTCGTCGAGTACCTGGCCCCGCACCTCCTCGTCGGACTGCCCGTACAGGCGCCGCGCGGCCGCGTTGAGGCTCCGGACGCGCCCGTCCGGTTCGAGGATCGTGACGGCGTCGTCCACCAGGTCGAGGAGGTCCGCGTCGAAGCGCACCTCGCCGGGCGTGGCCGGCGAGACGGTGACGTCCACGCCGCTCGACAGGACGAACGCGGTGTGTCCGGTGGGGTCCTCGAGGGGCACGTTCGTCCAGGAGATGAACCTGCGTTCCCCGTCGTGCCGCCGCATCACGATGGTCGTGCTGCTGCGGGGCGGGGTGCGGTCGAGGTGTTCGAAGAAGGCGCGGGCGGCGTCGGCGGCGTCGTCGGGCAGGAGGCTCGCCACCGTGCGGCCGACGACCTGCTGTGGCGGTAGGCCCAGGAACTGGGCCGCGAGGGCGTTGCAGCGCACGACGTGACCCGCGCGGTCCGTCAGGACGACGAGACTGCGGGCGATCTGCATGAGGGCGTCCGTGAGGTCGCGTTCACGCAACGTTCCGGTCGGAAATTCGGGAATCGGCGGGGAGGCCTCGGTCATGGGTCCCTCCGGCTGTGGTCGCGTTGTGTCCAGTGTAGGCAACGTGAGGTCCGTTGAGAACGGACAGACCCTGCCGAACGCGATTATGAAGAATTTCACAGCATGTGGGACGGTGTTTCACGAGTGCCTTCACCGAGGCGTCTTTCTTAAGGCCGCAACGACGCTCACTCGACCTGAACAGGCCTTAACTTGACTCTACGGGTTCCCTCGTATCCAGCTCACCGGCCTCACGACAAAGGCCCACGCGTCCAGCCCGACCGGACCCGCCAGGTTCGTCATGGAGATTCCCATGTTTCACATCTCCACCAACGCCGACCGCACCGCCGTTCCCGAGGACGTCCGCCCGCGTCCCCGACACGTCCTCGTCATCGACGACCACGCGCTCGACGTGGAACTCGCGTGTCTCGCGCTGAGCGAATGCGCGCCCGACGCGCAGGTGACCTTCGTCCTCGATCCGTTCGACGCGCTGGCCCACCTCCGTCACGAACGGGGACCTACCCCGGACCTCGTCCTCCTCGACGTTCACATGCCCGGCCTCGACGGCTTCGAGGTGCTGCGTGAACTGCGCGCGCACCCCCGCACCCGTGAACTGCGCGTCGTGATGTGCTCCACCTCCGCCCGCCCCGAGGACCAGCGCGCCGCGCGCGCGCTCGGCGTCGAGGCCTACCTCGTCAAGCCCGTCACCCTCCCCGACCTCCAGGAGGCCCTCACGACCGTGCTGGCCTCCCTGCTGAACTGAGGTGACGTCATGCGCGACCACGAACACCCCAAATTCCGCGAGCAGGTCCGCGACGCCCGCGCCCGACTGCAGGGCGTCCTCGCCACCCGCCTCGACTGGCGCGAGGACGACCTCGTCACCGAGAGCGGCCTCACCCGCGCCGTCGTGCGCGCCGCGATCGAGGAACTCTGCCACGAGGGCACGCTGAGGCCCTACTTCGTCCCGCGCCATGGGCATCCGTCGGCCATGTACCGAGTGGTCACGCCCCGCATCCCGACACCACGAGGCCCCGACCGGGAACAGCTCCCGCCCCAGGCGCGCGTCGTCCTGGAGCACCTCCGCTCACGCAACGACACGCTGCTCAACATCGCCGCGGTGCTGCACATGCCCAGCAACCAGGCGCACGAGGCCCTCGAGTTGCTGCAGGCGGGCGGCCACGTCTCCTGCCGCTACGTCGGCTCCCTCGCGATCTTCTCGCACGAAGGCTGACGCCCCGTCGGTGCATGCCGTAGGGTGAGACCACCGTCCTTCCGGAGGTCTCACCCATGACGCACGACGCCCACTCCGAACGCACCCGCACCTTCTCCTGGCAGGATCCTCTCCTGAGCGCCTCCGCCGCGCCCGACCTGAGCGGACTGGAGTTCCTGCGCGCCATGGCGCGCGGCGTCTACCCGCCGCCGCCCGTCATGCACGCCCTCGACTACACCCTCACCGAGGACGACATCGAGGACGGCCGCGTCACCTTCCGCCTCACCCCGCGCGAGTTCCACTACAATCCCATCGGCAGCGTGCACGGCGGCGTGTACGCCACGCTGCTCGACTCCGCGCTCGGCTGCGCGGTGCACACGAAACTGCCCGCCGGGACGGGCTACACGACCGTGGACCTCGCCGTGAAGTACCTGCGGCCCCTGCGGGTCGGGCAGGGGCCCGTGCGGGCCGTGGGGGAGGTCATCAGCGTCTCCCGGCAGGTCGCGACGGCCCACGCGCGCCTCCTCGACGAGCAGGACCGCCTCTACGCCCACGCCACCACCACCTGCCTGCTGCTGCGGCCCTGAACTTCAGGGGACGCCCAGCCACGTCGTGGCGGTCGGCCCGGCCTGGTCCTCGCCGCCGCTCACGACGACCCGGCCGTTCACGGCGTCCGCGACGGGCGACTGTCTCGCCGCCGGGAGCGACGACAGGGCCGTCCAGCGGTTCGAGAGCGGATCGTAGCTCCACACCGTCGCGCTCTTGCGCTGCCCGTTCGTCACGCCGCCCACCACCAGCACCTGATCACGCCACACGAACGTGGAGGAGCTCGTGTGGCTCAGCGGCAGGGGCAGGTCCGCCCGCGTCTCCCAGGTGTCGGTGGCGGGATCGTAACGCTCCACGCTCGACTGGTTGCCCGACACCTCGTCCCCGAGGTGCTGCCCGCCCACGGCCAGGATCTCACCGCCGATCACCACGCCCGCCATGTGGTTGCGGGGATTCGGCAGGGGCGCGCGTGACTGCCAGCCCTGCGCGGGCGCGTCGAGGTTCAGGACCCAGTGGTCCCCGAAGTCCTTCAGGTACGTGTCGCCCGAACGCTGCGTCCCGCCGAAGAAGTGCAGGTCCCGTCCGAGCCGCACGAGGGCGCCGCCGCCCCGCGCTCCCGGCAGGTCCGGCCGGGAGGACCAGCGGTCCGTCGTGGTGTCGTACGCCCGGACGTGCGAGGTGGCCGGTCCGGGGTGATCGCCGACGAAGCCGCCCGCGAGGTACACGGTGGACCCGTCCACGGCCACGCCCGCATGCGTGAGGCCTTCCGGGAGGGGCGCGCGTGCCTGCCACTCGCCCGTCGCCGGATCGAAGGCGCTCACACGCGTCGTGACCTTCGGGAGCAGGTTCACGTAGCGATCGAACCCGCCGAAGACGTACAGGCGACCGCCCACCGCCGCGCCCTGCGCCTCGAAGTGCGGTGTCCCCGCCGTCGAGGAGACGAAGCCCAGCGCGAGCGACGCGTCGACGGGCTCCACGTTCGACGCGGCCAGCACGAGGTCCTGATAGTCACCGTCGCCGTCCTGATCGAACGCCAGGAGGTACTCGTGCGGGAGCGGCCGCCCCTCGCGGTCCCGCGCCGGGTACACGCGCGCCGAGTGCCCCCCCGCGAAGTTCCGGCCGTCCTCCGTGAAGCTGGTTCTCGGCGCGTAGCTCGCGCCGCCGACGAACACGCCGAACAGCTCGTCACCCGGATCGAAGGTGTCCGTACCGTCCTGCAGGGTGGGGGTGAGCGTCTGCGCCGCCGCCGCGGCGACCGTCGCGACCGACGTGCGGGTCAGCGTGGCGTCCGGGCGGTAGAAGCCGAAGCTGAGCGCCTCCTGCGGCGTGTAGCGCGCGACGGCCCGCAGGGTCACCGGACCCTCGCCCGCCCGGCGCAGCAGGGGCGCGCGCACCTCCTGACCGATGGGCGGCGCGCTCGTCGGGAGGACCCGAGCGGCGGCCCCGACGTCCACCCTGAATCCCAGCGTGTCCACGATCTGCTGAAGGGACGGCTCGTCCTGCGGGCCCGCGCCGCCGCCGCTGAGCCCGTACAGACCGACGTCGAGGGGAGCCGCGCCGTCCGCCTCGATCCGCAGGGCCGCGTCCAGCACCCCCACGTTCCCACTCGGAACGAAGGTGACGTCCAGATTCACTGCACCGGACGGCGGAACCGTCAGGGGCAGGGACGTTCCCACCACGAAGCGGTCGGCGTGCGCGCCCGACACGTTCACGCTCCGAATCGTCACGGCCGCCCCGCCCGGGTTGTCGATCCTGAGCGCGACCGGACCGCTCGCCTCACCCGGCGGGGCGCTCGTCACGAGCTCCTGCGGGTCCACGACGAGCGCCCCGCCCGAACGGGACGAAGGCTGCGAGCAGCCCGCGAGGCTCGCGGCGACGGTGAGGGCCAGCAGGCCCGCACGGCAGGGACGCGGGACCGCTGGACGCAGGACATCTGGATGTGACAGGGACGGCATGTGCTCCTCGTGGGTGACGTGAGTCGTGGACGGCATGGCGAGCGCGGACCGTCACGGACGGCCCGGCCCGGTTCTCACCTCCCACTTTGAGCAACAGGCGTTAACGAAACGCTGAAATCGGTGTTCCTCACCGGGACGACACGCCCATCCGCCTCACTTCACGCCGCTCACGTCGAACTCGAAGGTGCGGCCCGACTCGTCCGTGAGCTGCACGCGGTCGCCCGCGACCTTCTCGGGGAGCTCCCAGAAGAAGCGCACCCGCACGTCCTCGCCGACGGGCAGCGTTCCACTCGACTTCTCGTCGCGGCTCGCCTTGAGCATCGTCTGGTTGTACTCGACGCGTTCGCCGTCCGCGTCCCTGAGGCTCGCCTTGAAGTCGCCCCAGTAGTACTGCACGTCACGCGTGAGGCCGTTGCGCACCACGAACGTCGCCGTGAGGTACCGCTTGCCCGGCGCGGGCGCTCGCCCACCGAGCGGCTCGGTCGTGAACGCCGCGTCCTGGAAGGTCACGTCGAAGTACTTGAGCTGCACGGGCTTGCCCTTCGCTGCCGGGACGCGCGCGAGGGCCGTCGAGCCGCTCGTGTCCGCCGGGTCGGCGGCGGGCGCCGCGACGGGCCGCGCCTGTCCGCGCAGGTCGTAACGCAGCACCGCCGCGCCGCGGTCGCCGGGACGCTGCACGATCAGCTTCGGCACGGGTCCGGCGGCGGGCACCACGATCAGCGTGACCACGTCGATCTTCTGCGCGGGCTTGAGCCGCACCTCCAGCTTGTCGGTCGTGCCGTCACGCGCGACGGCCTGCACGTACTCGTGATTGCGGTCGAGGGCGTCCACGGCGGTGAAGGCGAGGTCGCCCCAGTAGTACTGCACCTCGCCCTTCTGGGGGTTCTGCACGGTGTAGCGCAGCACCAGCAGTTTCTCGTCCGCCTTCGGGTAGTAGATGTTCCCCCCGATGACGACGCGGTTCGTGGAGTACTCGGCGGCGCGCAGCGTGAAGTTCAGCGGGCTCTGCTTGCCGATCGTGAAGGTCTGCCCGAGCTTCGCGTTCTCGCCGTCGAGCTGCTTCGTGCCCTGCACGACGGGCTGGGTGGGGGCCGCCTTGCCGGGCGTCTGGGCGACGGCGGCGGACGACAGGGCGAGGGTGACGGCGGCGAACAGCAGATGGGTACGCATGAGGTTCTCCTTGGAGCATGCCCTCGGGCACGGTCGTGACGACGGTAGAGCGGGAATCGTGACGTGAGGATGACGGGAACCGTCACTGCGACCGGGGCGTCCGCACCTCCAGGTACATGTTGGGACGCACGGCGTAGTAGTTCTTGGTGAAGCCGCCCGTGTACGTCGCGCCCCAGGGGTTGTCGTTGTAGCCCTCGACCCGCCGGCGCAGCTCCAGCGGCTGACCGTTCATCGTCGCCGTCACCTCGTACGTGCCCCACATGACGTTCGCCGCGACCCAGCCGGAGCCGCTCTGCACGAACTTCAGGTCGCGCGTCACGTTGCTCGTCCCGTCGGCGAGCGTCCCCACCGACTTCAACTTCACCGTCACCTTGGAGAAGTCGACGTCGTACTCGCCCGGCACGTGCTCCAGGAACACGCACGCGAGGTTGCCGTACGGGTCGGCCTCCGAGACGGGCTTGGGCTTGAATGTGAAGTTGCGGACGCCGCCCACGCCGCCCGCGACGGTCTCCGGGTTCTCCGGAACGAGGTCCACGCCGACGCTGTAGCTCTCGTACCTGATCCGCAGGGTCGCGAACATGTTGAAGGTGACGGGCGCGCCGCGCACGTCGATGCTGTAACGGCCCTGCGCGTCGGTGGTGGTGATGAGGTTGCTGTCGTAGGAGAGGGTGTTGTCCGCGACGACCTCGACTCCGGCGAGCGGAGTGCCCTGCTCGTTCACGACGGTTCCGGTGATGAACCCCGCGCGGCCGGTCGTATCGCCCGGGTTCGTATCGACGGGCGGCGGATTGTTCCCTCCAACCGGCGTGGGTTCCCCGACCTCGGTACAGGCGGACAGGAGGGTGGTCAGCAGCAGCAGCGCGGCAATCGACTTCTTCATGATGGCTCCTTCGGGGGCCCGGCGGGCCGCCCCGTTTCTGCCCGGACGCTACCCGGAGCGGGATGGCGCGAGCATGACGTCAGGGCGCCTCATGCGTGGAAGCCTCTTGGGGCGCCGCTCAACAATCACGGCGTCACAGGCCCGACCATCAGGAGGCGCCGCACTCGCGGCGCGGGGAGCGTGAAGAGATGAACGAGAAACGCAACGAAGGAACCGGGCCGCAGGACACGCCGCCCCAGGACGTGACGCGGCAGGTGCTGAAGGAGAAGTACGGCGACGTGAGCACGAGGCGCGCGGCGCCCTCGTTCTCGCAGCGGTCGCCCGCGCTGGCGGCGGCGATCGTGTCGCTCGCGGCGCTCACGGTGCTGCGCACCCTCGTGCCC
>NZ_KI912654.1:41413-42371 GCF_000519345.1 Deinococcus pimensis DSM 21231 | reverse complement strand
CGACGCGGCCCTGCCCCGACGCCGGTCCGGTCGGGGCGCTGGAGGGTGGCGCTGGCTGGTCCTGCTGGGCGGCGGTCTGTACCTCTGGCGAGACGCGGGCGCGCGCGAGCGCGTCCTGACCTGGGCGCGCGAACGCACGGGAAGCGCGTCCGGGGACAACACCACGCATTCCTACGCGCAGCAGGCGGCGGACCTCACCCGCGATCCCGACGCGCTCGGGCAGGACCTGCGCGACCGCAGCGAACACCGACGCTGAGCTCGTTCGAGGAGGGCGGCCCCCGGTTTGGGAGGGGGCCGCCCTCCTCATCTGAAGTCGGTTTGAGCGTTTTTTGCGACGCGCGCCGTACAGTGACGGTCCGACCCTTCCCGCCGACCGTCAGGAGCCGCCCGTGACCCACCCCACCCACGATCGCCGCCCCGAACCTCCCACCGTGCCTCCCGGAGGCCTCAGCCGATCCGCGAGGCTCGCGCTGCGCGAACGCATCCTGCGCTGGTACGAGGCTGCGCCGCACACGCCGGATCGGCTCAGCACCGCCCTCACGCTCCTGCACGACCTCGAAGGGCCCGACACGTCCCTGGAGCCCTGGCGCCGCTTCCCCCGCAATTTCTGAAGGCCGCCCCCACGGGTCCGTGTGGCAGCATGTGCGGGTGTCCAGCGCTCCCTCCGTCCCGGGTACGTCACCGTCCCGCGCCCTCACCGCCGGACTGCTGCTCGTGATCCTCGCGGTGGCGTTCGAATCCATGGCCGTCTCCACCGTGCTCCCGCGCGTCGCGCGTGACCTCAGCGGGCTCGCGCTGTACGGCTGGGCGTCGAGCGCGTTCCTGCTGTCGAGCCTGTTCGGCGCGGTCCTCGCCGGGACCGTCACGGACCGACGCGGCGCCGCGTTCTCGGCGGGCGCTTGCCTCGTCGTGTTCGCGGCGGGCCTGGTGGTGGCCGGGCTCGCGCCGAGCATGGCGG
>NZ_KI912654.1:24423-41313 GCF_000519345.1 Deinococcus pimensis DSM 21231 | reverse complement strand
AGGCCGCGCTGCTCGTCCTGGCGGGCGCCGCGACGGTCGCGCTGTCGTCACGCTCGCTNTTCCCGCGCGGCATGTGGCGTCTGGGGGGTGGGCTGCCGTGCGCGCTGATGGTGCGGGGCCTCGCGGCGTTCACGGTGCTCGGCGCGAACACGTTCCTGCCGCTCGCCGTGACGGAACTGCGCGGCCTGAGCCTCACGGCGGCGGGCGCGCTCGTCAGCGTCGGCGGCGTCACGTGGACGCTCGGGTCGGTGCTGCAGTCCCGCCTCGAAGTCCGCTTCGGGGAGGCGTCGAGGGTCGCGCGGGTCCGGGCGGGCATGGTCGCGGTCACGCTGGGCGTTCTCGTGACGGCCGTCTCCGCCCTGGGTCTCCTGCCCCTCGAGTGCGCCTACGCGGGCTGGCTCGTCGCGTGCCTCGGGATGGGCGTCGGGTACAACAGCAACAGCCTCCTGATGCTCTCCAGCGTGCGCGGCGCGGCGGCGGGGCGCCTCTCGGGGCAGATGGCGAACGTGGAGGTGCTCATGACGGCCGTCGCGGCGGGCGCGGCGGGCGCGCTCGTCGCGCGGGTCGTGCCGCTCTCCACGGCCTTCACGGCGGCCTTCGCGGTGGTCCTCGCGGCGTCCGCGCTGACGTGGATCGGGGTGCGGCGTCTGGAATGACCGGATACCCGGTCTTTCATTCGTCGAATGCCGAGGACGCGCAAAGCGGTGTCACGAAATTTTACATGTGGCTGGCCTCACGGCCTCCAGGCAACGCCGTCCCACGTTCCTCCACGGAGGTCGTCGAGCAGGACCGGACCGTAGAACGCGCCAATGATCGTCATCACCGCTTGCCACGATGGTGCGCTCAGACCGGTTCGGCGCAGGTACTGTCTAAAGCGTGTGTCCAAGTTGGAGTTCTGGGCGAACGTCTCGGACAGGATGTCCGTCACGGCCTCTTGCGGTGTGCCTCGCGCGGCGAAAGAGCGGTGAAGCGCTTCACGCAGCAACGCCGCGTCGAACGATTCACGGGTCAGGATGGCGTGCAGGTCGTACAGGTCCTTCATACGCGTCGTTGCCGCGCCGATCTCCACAAGCGCCGCGAACTTTTCGGTGACGATGGTTTCAAGGGGGTACACCACGATCCGTACCGCCTCGTCGAGCAGCAGAGGAGGAAAAGTAAGCGTGACCGGACCGGGCGTGATGACGTTGCCGAACGAGACGTCGAGTAGGAGGTCCACCTGGGATGGACCGAGAGCGGCGCGGACACGTCCGGTGACGCCCGGGTAGTCGAACGCTTCGTTGATGACGGAGGTGCGGACAAGCGAGGGGTCGAACGTCAGTCCGTCTCCGAAGGGCAGGACGCAGACCGCCTGCAGAATGTTCGCCACCGCGTCTTCAGTGTTGGGGAGACCCGACGCGGCGAGGTCGATGTCCTGGGTGGGACGTGCCGCTTCCCTGTAGCGTGCGAAGAGGCTCAGCGCGCCTTTGAGGACGAATTGCCCAGCGTAACTTTGAGGACGAATTGCCCAGCGTAAGTGGAGGCTTGCAGCCGAGCAAGAAAGCCCTGCTGTGCGTACAACAGCAGCATGGTGTTTGGCGGGATGTTGGGATAGGTCGTGCGTCTCAGGTGTTGAAGGCGATCAAGGATCGCGGTCGAGTTAGCGGTCCTGGTCATGCAGCAGTACCTCCAGGTCACGGCTGAGCCGTCCGCTCAGGCCGAGTTCGTTCGCGGTGCGCGTCAGTCTGCTCGCTCCTGTCCGTCCGCGCTTGAGGTAGTTCTTGAGGCCTTCGAGGTAAACGTCCCGTCCGAGCTTCGCGGAGAAGCGGAGGAGATCGAGGATGGTCTTCTCGGGCGTGTAGGTGGTCAGGGCGCGCCCTCCGACGTCCACCTCGCATCGTCCGGCGTCGTAGTACTTCGTGTGGAAGTAGAACGTCTCGGTGGGAACGTCGCCGCCGGGGAGCGCGTGTCGATGGGCAGGTACCGCGAGTTGCAGCCGTGCCGGGCGTGTGGTGGTGAGGCCGTGGAGATGCAGGGCGCTGATGAGGCACGGCCTGGCAAAGGGGTAGCGCAACTGCACTTCCAACAGGTCGGTCGCTTCGGCGAACGTCGTGGGCAGATCGTGCAGGTCGCTGAGACGGTACACGCCGCGTTCGACGCGCGTGATGACACCTTGCCGCGCGAGTCGTGTGAGGGCGACGCGTGGCAGGCGCGCCGCGTCGACCTCGGAGGTGGTGAGGTAGCCGCCCCCGCGATGGAACAGGTCGAGGATTCGGTGAGCGTTCGTGGATGTCGTCATCGAGTGTTCCAAGGTGTAGGAGTACTTTACTGCATCACCGAGACTTCGGAACAATCGTGGCTCTGACAATGTCTCCTCGCCACGTGCGTTCTTGTCCGATTCCATGCTTCCGGAGGCGTGAGCGCTACCATTCCCGCGCTTCAGGCGCCATGCTGGTCCTGATGACGAAGACGCAGGGTCCGCTGTCCACGTTCGCGCCGAGGTACCTGCAGGTGCAGCGGGCGCTTCAGGAGATGATCGAGGGGCCCGAGTACGCGCCGGGCGACCGGGTGCCGTCGGAGCGGGAGCTCGCGGAGCAGCTCGGGGTGAGCCGCATGACGGTGCGCCGCGCGATGGACAACCTCGTGCGGATGGGCCTCCTGGAGCGCGACTCGACGAGCGGCACCCGCGTGAGCGAGCCGCGCGTGAGCCGCGTGCTCAACGATCCGCGTCTGCACAGCATCACGCAGATGGTCGCGGCGACGGGCGGACGGGCGGGGGGACGGCTGCTGGACTTCTCGGTGTCGCCCGCGCCCGCGAAGGTGGCGGCGCGGCTGGAGGTGCCCGTGGGTAGCGCGGTGGTGGTGCTGCGCCGCCTGCGGCTCGTGAACGACGTGCCCTTCTGCCTGGAGACGAGCTATCTGCCGGAGGCGCGCGTGCCGGGGCTCGCGGCGGAGGACCTGGCGGGCAACGGGTCGCTGTACGGGGTGCTGGAGGCGCGCTTCGACGTGCGGGCCGCGTCGGGGGACAGCTCCATCGGCGTGTCGGTCGCGACGCCGGCCGAGGCGCGCGCGCTGGGGTTGCCGGAGGGTCACGCGGTGCTGCTGTACCGTTCGGTGGTGCGGGACGTGGAGGGGCGGGCGTTCGAGTACCTGAAGTCCGTGAACCACCCGCAGCTGGTGGTGTTCCGGATCGGGGAGGGACGGGGTGGCGAGCAGGGGTGAGGACGGCGCTTGACTTTGTCGGTCCTTCGGCGCAGAGTTGGTATATACCAAGAACCAAGAGGTGAGCATGACCAGTCGTCCCGAACCGACCGCCGTCCGCGCGGCCCCCATCGACCACGCCCGCATCACCGACGGCCTGCAGCGCAGCCTCCGTACCAAGGACGACGCCGCCCGGCTCGGGCAGGCCCTCGCGCACGAGATCGACCGCGTCTTCTTCGTCAGTCCCGGCGCCCCCAACCGCGTCATGCAGACCCTCGAATACTGGCTCGACCATGCCCGCAGCAGCCTGCAGGTCCGCCGCTACTTCCCCGCCGAGTTCATGGCCATCGACCCCGCCCTCGACGAACGCACCCTCGTCGTGCTGGGCTCCAAGTCCGGCACCACCCGCGAGACCGTCGAAGCCGCCCGCTTCCTGCGGGACCGCCCCTGCCGGGTCCTCGCCGTCACCAGCACCGAGGAGGCTCCCCTCGCCCGCGAGGTCCCACAGGCCCTCCTCCTGGGCGACACCGAGCAGGCCCACAGCGGCATGTTCATCGTGCTCGCCGCGCTCGTCGGCGGCCTCATGCACGCCCGCGACGGCTGGCCGCACCTCCCCGCGCTGCTGAGCTCCCTCGACGCCCTGCCGGACGTCCTCGTGGAGTCCGCCCGGCTGAACGACGACCGCGCCCGCCAGGACGCCCTCGCCTACCGTGACGACCACGTCCTCTACCACCTCGCGTCCGGCCCGATGTCCGCCACCGCCTGGGTCTTCGGCGTGTGCATGCTGATGGAGATGCAGTGGATGCACAGCGTCCCCTTCGACGCCGCCGAGTGGTTCCACGGCCCCTTCGAGATCCTCGACGCGAACACGCCCGTCATGCTGCTCCTCGGCGAGGACCCCAGCCGACCCCTCACCGAACGCGCCGTGGACTTCTGCCGCCGCCACACCGGGCGCCTCATGATCTACGACTCGCGCGACCACCCCATGACGGGCGTCCACCCGGACATCCGACCCATCGTCGCGCCCTTCGTGCTGCAGGCCGCGCTCAACCGCTTCGCCGAGCACCTCTCCGAACTGCACGGCCACCACCTCGACACCCGCCGCTACATGTGGGTCACCGAGTACTGACGTGCGCCGCCTCCTCGGACTCGGAGACAACACCGCCGACCTGTACGTCACGAGCGGCACCATGTACCCCGGTGGGAACGCCGTGAACGTCGCCGCCCTCACCGCCCGCCTCGGGCACGAAGCGAGCTACCTCGGCGTGCTCGGCACCGACGCCCCCGGCGACCTCATCCTCGGCGCCCTGCGCGCCGAGGGCGTGGACGTCTCCCGCTGCCGCCGCGTGCCCGGACCCACCTCGTGGTCGCGGGTCGTCCACCACGAGAACGACCGCACCTTCGACGGGAGCGACGCGGGCGTCTCGCGGGCCTGGGACCTCGGCCCCGAGGACCACGCCTGGATCGGCGCGCACGAACTCACGCACACCAGCCTCTACTCCGGCCTCGGGCCCCACCTGAGCGCCGTCCGGAAGGCCGCGCCCCTGCTCACTCACGACTTCTCCTCCGAGTGGACCGACGAGGACCTGCGCGCCACCGCGCCCCTGCTCGACGTGGCGTTCCTCTCTGCCGCCGATCTCGACGAGGACGCCTGCGTAAACCTCGCCCGGAGCGTCGCCGCCCTCGGCACGGGCGTCGTGATCGTCACGCGCGGCGAGCGCGGCGCCCTCGCCCTCTCCGACGGGCGGATCCACACCCAGGCCGCCGAACCCGCCGACGTCGTGGACACGCTCGGCGCGGGTGACGCGTTCATCGCGGGCTTCCTCGGCGTGTGGACACCCACGCGCGACGTACCCTCCGCGCTGAGCGCCGGAGCGCACGAGGCCGCCCGCAACTGCGCCGTCCGCGGCGCGTTCGGGCACGGCGCCCCCATCCCCGAGTCGCACCCCGCGGGCGGACCCGAACGCCCCTCGCCCGCCGACACCCGCTGAGCCGAACGCGCGCCCGCGCCCAGGAGGACCCATGAACCGACCGACGCTCCACCGATTCACGCTGCTCGTCGCCGCCGTCACCCTCGGGTCCTCCGTCGCGAGCGCCGCCACCCTCGCCGAGGCCCGCCGCGCCGGTGTGCTGCACCTCGCCACGGAAGGCGGCTACGCCCCCTTCAACTACTACAAGGGCAAGACCCTCACGGGCTTCGAGGTGGAACTCGGCGACGCCGTCGCGAAACAGCTCGGCCTGAAGCCGCAGTGGACCACCATCGTCTTCGAGAGCCTCCTGATCGGCCTGCAGCAGAACAAGTACGACCTCGTCATCGCCAGCCACGGCATCACGCCCGAACGCCTGAAGGCCGTCGACTTCACCAATCCGCACTACTGCTCCGGCGGGGTGCTCGTCTCCCTTCCCGGCGGCCCACGCAAGCTCGCGGACCTCAGGGGCAAGGTCGTCACGCTCGGCGTGAACACCTCCTACCTCCAGTACGCCCAGAAGCTCCCCGGGCTGAAGGACATCAAGACACTGCCCACCACCAGCGACCAGCTCACCGCCGTTCTCGTCAAGCGGGCCGACACCATGGTCCTCGACCGCTTCAACGCCATCGACGTCGCGAGGACCATGCCGGGCAAGCTCCAGATCGGAGACGTCATCTTTCCCGAACGGATCGGCATGGCCGTCCACAAGGGCAACACGGAACTCCTGAACGCCGTGAACGGCGCGCTCGCGAAGCTCATGGCCGACGGCACCTACGAGAAGCTCAGCCGCAAGTACTTCGGGCAGGACGTGCGCTGCCCCTGAGAACGCTCGACGCGCGGCCCCGCTCCGGGCCGCGCGTTCGTGCGGGGAGCGCTACTTCACCACGACGAGATCGACCTGCACGCCCGTCGCGGGCGGACGCACGGCGGGAATCGGGCCGGGCGCGTCGTTCGTGCTGTAGATGTCCACGAGGTCGCCCGAGCCCAGCTTCCCGTCGCCGTCCACGTCCCGGATGGCCTGCAGGAAGTAGTCGCGGTCGTCGAGCGCGGGGAAGCTGAAGGTGCCGGTGTCGCCGCTGCCCGTCGCCGTCACCATCTTGCGCGCGGGGCTCAGGCACTGCGGGTCGTTCTTGTAGCACGCGATCACCAGGGTCCCGGCGACGCTCTGCCCGGCGGGCGCCTTCACCGTGCCCTGGATGCCGATCTTCGGGTACGTCGGCGGCGTCCGGTCCGTGCGGTAGAACATGTCGCTGCGCAGGTCGTTCTGGAGGTTGTTCGTGAACAGCGTCTCCTTGCCGTAGTCGTCCACGCTGAGCGCCCAGCGCTTCGTGGACGGCGTGACGTCCGCGTGGTTGACGGGTCCGCCGCACACCGTGGACTGCACGTCGCCCCGGGTCGGCGTGAGCGTCATCTTGTCCCCGTCCACGGTCGCGCGGCCCGTCTCGGTACTGAGGATTTTGCTCTGGCAGCTGCCGCTCCCCGTCACCATCAGGCCGGTGAAGTCGTACGTGCCGTCCGCGCGGAGCTTGAGGATGAAGCTCGTGCCGTTCGCGCCCTGCCACGCGCCGCTCGACGGGTCGTAGTAGCCGATCGGGGACGCCTGCCCGGCGTGCCACTCGCCCTGCAGGGCGCTCGGTACGCTGCCGCCGCTGCCCGCCCCGCCCCCCACGTTTCCCCCGCCGCCGCCGTCCGTCGGCGGGTCCAGCGGCTCGCCGCACGCGGCCAGGCTCATTCCCAGGATCAGTACCGCCATCCACTTCAGGTGTGCGTTCATATCGTCCTCCCTCGCTGACCGGAGGGTAGCCGCGAGGGAATGGCACGCGGATGGCTCGAACGAACAGCTCCGCGCTCAGACGTCGCGGACCAGCACGAGGTCGAGCACGCGGGGACCGTGCACGCCCTCCACGCGGCTGAGCTCGATGTCGGACGTGGCGCTCGGCCCGCTGATCCACGTCAGCGGACGTCCCGCGAGGACGCTTCCGCGCAGGCTCGCGACCGCCTCGGGTACACCGTCCACCACCTGCGACTCGCGAATGACGCACACGTGATGGTCGGGCACGAGCGTCAGCGCGCGCCGCCCCTGACCGGGCCCGTGGTCCAGCACGACCGTGCCGGTCTCCGCGACCGCCACGGCGCAGGTCGTGACGACCGCCTGCATCCGGTCGAGGGCGGCCGTGTCGAGGCCCTCGTCGCGGAGCGCGGGCAAGGCGCCGAGCAGGTCGTCCGGGAGGTCGGACGGCACGACCACGCGCACGCTGCCGCGCCGGGCGAGCAGTTCGGCCACGGCGCGCGCCACGTCCGCCGCGTCCACCCGCGTGACGCTCGCGCGGTACTCCGCCGCGAACTCCGCGAACTGCTCCACCACCACCTCGCGCGCCCGCGCGCCCGGCGTGACCGGGGCACGCCGGAACGAGGGGTCCGCCCTCGCGCCCGCGCGCGCGATGCGGGTGAGGATCTCCAGCCGGGCTTCCGATTCGGTGCTCATCGGGTGTCCTCCCGTTCGGGCGCGAGGAGCTCGCCCTCGCCGAGCCCCGCGTTCCCGTCGTCGGGGCGCTCGGTGGGCGCGGGCCGCGTTCGCCACCACTCCCGGAAGGACTGCCGGGGGAAGGCGGGCAGGTCGCGCGAGTCCGTCCAGCCGCCCAGCAGGCCCGGCAGCGCGTGGATCGCGCCGTCCCGCACGAGGGGACCCTGCCCGGTCCGCGCGAGCTTGATGGCGCCCTCGAAACGGTGCGGTTCGCTCATCACCCACGCCGCCGAACGGAACGCCACCGCCTCCGCGTTCAGCGGTTTCTCCTCGTTGATTCTGCCGCGCAGGTACAGCAGCACCTCCGGGATGTCGATCCTGACCGGGCACGCGTCGTAGCACGCGCCGCACAGGCTGCTCGCCCAGGGGAGGGTGTTGGCGTTCGCGTCCTCCAGGTGCAGCAGTTGCGGCGTCAGGATCGCCCCGATCGGGCCGGGGTACACGCTGCCGTACGCGTGCCCGCCCGCGCGTTCGTACACGGGGCAGACGTTGAGGCACGCGGAGCAGCGGATGCAGCGCAGCGTCTGACGGCCCACCTCGTCCGCGAGGACCTCCGTGCGGCCGCCGTCGAGCAGCACGAGGTGGAACTCCCTCGGGCCGTCGCCCTCGCGGACGCCGCTCCAGAAGCTCGTGTAGGGGTTCATCCGCTCGGCGGTGCTGCTGCGCGGCAGCAGGCGCAGGAACACCGCGACGTCCTGCCAGGTGGGCAGGACCTTCTCGATGCCCATCACGGTCACGAGCACGTCCGGCATCGTGACGCACATGCGGCCGTTGCCCTCGGACTCCACCACGCAGACGGTGCCGCTCTCCGCCACCGCGAAGTTCGCGCCCGACACGGCCACCTTCGTCGTGAGGAACTTCCCCCGCAGGTACACACGCGCGGCCTCCGCGAGGGCCTTCGGGTCGTCCGTGAGCAGCTCCGCGCCGAGCCTGCGGCGGAACAGGTCGCGGATCTCCGCGCGGTTCCTGTGGATGGCGGGCACGAGGATGTGGCTGGGGCGGTCCTCGGCGAGCTGCACGATGAGCTCCGCGAGGTCCGTCTCGACGGCATGGACGCCATGCCGCTCCAGGGCCGCGTTGAGCTCGATCTCGTCCGTGCTGATGCTCTTGACCTTGATGACCTCGCGCGCGCCGTGTGACGTGGCGATCCGCGCGACGATCTCGCGCGCCTCCTCGGCGTCGCGGGCCCAGTGCACCTGCCCGCCGCGTGAGGTCACGGCGGCCTCCAGGTCCAGCAGCAGGTCCCCGAGATTCGCCATGGCGAAGTCCTTGAGGTCGGCGCCCTCGCCCCGCAGCGCCTCCCAGTCGGGAAGCTCCGCGACGGCCCTGAGGCGCTTCTCGCGGATGGTGGTGGTGGCGTGGCGCAGGTTGCGGCGCATCTGCGCGTTCGCGAGCGTGACCTTCGCGGCCTTCTGGAAGGTCCGCGCGGGACGGATGCCGCCCGCGCTCATGCGTAGACCTCGTGCTCGGTGCTCGCGAGGATCTCCGCGAGGTGCACCACGCGCGTGCCGCTCCGCAGCCGCGACAGGCCCCCGCCGATGTGCATGAGGCACGAGTTGTCCCCGGCGGTGCAGGCCTCGGCGCCGGTGCTCATGACGCTCGCGACCTTGTCGGCGAGCATGGCGGTGCTGGTGTCGGCGTTCTTCACGCTGAAGGTCCCTCCGAAGCCGCAGCACTGGTCCACGGCGGGCAGCTCCACGAGGTTGAGCCCCCGCACGTTGCTCAGCAGCCGCAGGGGCGCGTCCCCGACGCGCAGGACGCGCATCGCGTGGCAGGTCTGGTGGTACGTGACGCGGTGCGGGTAGTACGCGCCGACGTCCTCCACCCCGAGGTGCCTCACGAGGAACTCGCTGAGCTCGAACACCTTCGGGAGGACGGCGCGCACGTCCTCCAGCAGGGCGTGGTCACCTTCCCACTCGGCCACGCGGGGGTAGAGGTCGCGGACCATGCCGACGCACGACCCGCTCGGCGCCACGACCACGTCCGCGTCCCGGAAGGTGTCGACGAAGCGCCGCACGAGCGGCAGCGCCTCCCTGCGGTAGCCGCTGTTGACGTGCATCTGCCCGCAGCAGGTCTGGTTCTCGTCGAAGGTCACCTCGTGCCCGAGCCGTTCGAGCAGACGCGCCGTCGCCTCGCCCGTGCGGGGGAAGAGCGCGTCGTTGAGGCAGGTGATGAACAGGTCGATTCGCAAGGGGACTCCCGGGGGTTCAGGACGGCGTGGCGGCGGCCCGCAGTCGGGCGAAACGGTCGAGGTCGCGGGCGGGCACCTCGCGTCGCGGCTCGAAGGTGACGAGCGACGAGGACGAGCGGACGAGGTCACGGACCCGTCCCCGTTCTACCGCGCCGAGCGCCTCGGCCTGCACGAGCAGGTTGCCCATGAGGGTCGCCTCGACGGGCCCGGCGATCACCGTGCGGCCCGAGACGTCCGCGATGAGGCCGTTGAGCAGTTCGATCTGCGAGCCGCCGCCCACGACGTGGACCGTACGGATCGCGCGGCCCGTGACCGCCTCGAGCTCGGAGAGCACCTCGGCGGTGCGGAAGGCGAGGCTGTCGAGGACGCAGCGGGTGATCTCGGCGGGGGTGCGCGGCACGTCCTGCAGGGTTTCCGCGCAGAAGGCCTGGACGCGCGCGGGCATGTCGGTGCCGGGATGCAGGAAGCGCCCGTCGTCCGGGTCGATCAGGGGTCCGCCGTGGGGCAGGCGGGCCGCGAGGTCGTAGAGTTCCGCGAAGTCCACGTCGTCCCAGGCGCGGCGGCACTCCTGCACGATCCACAGGCCCATCACGTTCTTCAGGAGGCGCGTGGTGCCGTGCACGCCCGCCTCGTTCGTGAGGTTGAACGCGAGGGCCCGGGGTGTCACGACGGGCTCCGAAGTCTCGACGCCCACGAGGGACCACGTGCCGCTCGACACGTACGCCCAGCCGTCCCCCCGCGCGGGCACGGCGGCGACGGCGCTCGCGGTGTCGTGCGTGGCGGGTGCCACGACGAGGGTACCGCGCAGGCCCGTCTCGCGCGCCACCTCCGGTATGACCTCCCCGAGGACCGTGCCGGGCGGCACCACCCCGGGCAGCAGACCGAGCGGGACGCCCAGGGCGCGCGCGACGGGCTCGGACCAGCCGCCCCGGCGCGGGTCGTGCAGCTGCGTGGTGCTGGCGTTCGTGAGCTCCGTGACCCTGCGCCCCGAGAGCCAGAAGTTCAGCAGGTCCGGCACGAGCAGCAGCGTGCGGGCGCGTGCGAGCAGGCCCGGCGCGCGCCGCTCGTGCGCGACGAGCTGGTACGCCGTGTTGAAAGGCAGGAACTGGATGCCGGTGAACTCGTACAGGGCGTCGCGCGGCAGGGTGCGCAGCACGTCCTCCATCACGCCGTCCGTGCGCTCGTCGCGGTAGTGGTGGACGCCGTCGAGGGGGAGGTCGTGCTCGTCGAGCAGGGCGTAGTCCACCGCCCAGGAGTCCACGCCGACGCTGTCGACGTGCCCCGCCCGCGCGGCGAGACGCAGACCCTGGAGCACCTCGCGCCACAGGCCCAGCACGTCCCAGTACAGCCCGCCCCCCGCGCGCACGCCCCCGTTCGGGAAGCGGTGCAGCACCTCCACCGTGAGCCTGCCGCCTTCCACGGTGCCGAGCGCGACGCGCCCGCTCGACGCGCCGAGGTCGATGGCGACGTGCCGGGTGACTTCAGGCCCTGTGACGTCAGCGGACATACGCGATCGGCACCCCGCCGTCCACGGTGAGGATGCCGCCCGTGGTCTTGCTCGCGGCGGGCGTCGCGAAGAACAGCACGGCCTCCGCGATGTCCTCCGGCAGGATGTTCACCTTGAGGGTGTTGCGCTGACGGTAGAACTCCTCGAGCTGATCCTCGCGGATGCCGTACGTGGCGGCGCGCTCCGCTCGCCACTTGCCGTCCCAGATGGCGGAGCCGGAGAGGACGCTGTCGGGCAGGACGGAGTTCACGCGGATGCCGAGCGCGCCGCCCTCCTCGGCGAGGCAGCGGGCGAGGTGCACCTCGGCGGCCTTCGCGGCGCTGTACGCGGCGGCGTTCTTCCCGGCGGCCAGCGAGTTCTTGCTGCCGACGAACACGAGGTTGCCGCCCGTGCCCTGCGCCTTCATCACGCGGAACGCCTCGCGCGCCACGAGGAAGTACCCGGTGGAGAGGATGCTCTGATTGCGGTTCCACATCTCCAGGCTGGTGTCCTCGATCGGCGCGCTCGACGCGATGCCCGCGTTGTTCACGACGACGTCCACGCCGCCGTAGTTCAGGACGGTGTGCGTGTACGCGCCCTGCACCTGCTCCTCGGCGGTGACGTTCATGGGGACGCTCGTGGCGCGGCGGTACCCACGCTCCGCCGTGATCTCGCGGGCGACCTCGGCGCCGCCCTCGGCGTTGAGGTCGGCGATGACGACGTGCGCGCCGTCCCGCGCGAGCCTGCGGGCGATGGCGCGGCCGATGCCGCTCGCGGCGCCCGTGACGAGCGCCACGTGACCGTCGAGGACCCTGGGGGCGGGTTTCTGCGCGAGCTTGTAGAGTTCGAGCGGCCAGTACTCCACGGCGTAGCTCTCCTCGGGGGTGAGGCTCACGAAGCCGCCGAGGCTCGTGGCGCCCCTCATCACCGTGATGGCGCGCAGGTACAGCTGACGGCTGACGTCCGCGCCCTGCGCGTCGGGGCCGGAGTTGATCATGCCGACGCCGGGAACGAGGATGACGCGCGGGGCGGGGGAGAACATGCGGTCGCCCTCGCCCCGGTGGGCCTCGAAGTAGCGCTCGTATTCCTCCCGGAAGGTCAGGGCGCCCGCGCGGGCCTTCTCCACGAGCGCGTCCTCGCCCTCCTGGGGCGTCCAGTCGAGGTAGAGCGGCACGCGCTTGGTGTGCACGAGGTGGTCCGGGCAGGCCGCGCCCACCTGCGAGAGGTCACGCGCGCCGCGCGAATTGACGAACTCCATCACCTCGGCGCTCGTGTCCACGGAGAGGATCACGGGCCGCTCACCGCGCGCCGCGCCGCGCAGGACGGGCAGCAGACGCGCGAGGAGCCGTTCGCGCGTTCCCTCGTCCACGCTCTCCACGGCCGGCCCGCCGAAGGGTTCGGCCTCGCGGCGCGCGTCGAGGTACGCCTGCGCCTCCCCGACGACCCGCAGGGTGTTCTCGTAGGACTCGCGGGCCGTGTCGCCCCAGGTGACGAGGCCGTGCTTGCCCATTACCACGCACTCCAGGCCGGGGTTGTTCCGCACGGCCTCCCCGATTCTCTTCGAGAGGGTGAAACCGGGGCGGATGTACGGCACCCACGCGGCGCGGTCACCCCAGATCTCGCGCATGATCCGCTCGCCGTCCGGAGCGCAGGCGATGGAGATCACGGCGTCCGGATGCGTGTGGTCCACGTGCTTCGCGGGCACGAAGGCGTGCAGGAGCGTCTCGATGGACTGGCGCGGGCGACCGGGCTCGAAGACGGTGCGTTCCAGGTACGCGGTCATCTCCTCGTCCGTCATCGCCTCGCGTTCCATGAGGGGCAGCACCTCGTCGAGCTTCAGGCCCGCGAACCCCTTCTCCGTGATGGTGGCGACGTCGCTGCCGGAGCCCTTGACCCACAGCACCGTCACGTCGCGCCCGAGGTGGTCCTGCTCGACGCTCTTCGTGCTGGTGTTCCCACCGTAGATGTTGACGAGCGTGCGGTCCGCGCCGAGCAGGCGCGAGCGGTACGTGAGGGCCGCGAGCCCGTCCGAGGTGGGCGCCTCGACGTCGTTCCAGCGGTTCTCGGGCAGGGAGGTGGTGCGGGGTTCGGTCGATGTCATGGGGTGCTCCTTGAGGGTGAGGCGGCGGCGTGCGGTGGGGACGCGGGCACTCGGGTCCCGTGGGGGTCAGCGCTTGACGGGAAAGCCGCCTCCCGCGGCGGCGGTGCCGCGCTCGCGGGCCACCTTCTCCTGGTAGCCGCTCGCGCGGTGCGCGTGGATGGGCTCCTCGGGGAGGCCGCGCTCGCGGCGCCAGTCGCGCAGCAGGGGCCGCACGTCGGTCCGGAAGGCGTCGGTGAACACGCGGTGCGCCTCCAGCACGTCGCCGCGCGACTGCGCCTCCGCGAGGCGTTCGCGGTCGATCAGCAGGGCCTTCGCGTAGGCCTCCTGGCAGTTGAGGACGGACTGGATCATCGCCTCGACCTTCGGTTCGATGTTGTGGCTCTGGTCGATCATGTACGCCACGTTCCGGGCGGTGCCGCTCACCGTGTCGTCCGCGTCCTGCTCGGCGGCCACGAGCTCGGCGTAGATGCAGTAGAGCTCGAAGGGGTTGGTGGTGCCGACGATGAGGTCGTCGTCGGCGTAGCGGCGCGCGTTGAAGTGGAAGCCGCCGAGGCGGCCCTCGTCGAGGAGGAACGCGACGATCTGCTCGATGTTCACGCTCTGCGCGTGGTGCCCGAGGTCCACGAGCACCTGCGCCTTCTCGCCGACCGCGACGCAATGTGCGAGCGCCGCGCCCCAGTCGAAGGAATCGGTGGCGTAGAAGGCGGGCTCGAAGAGCTTGTACTCCAGCAGCATCCGCGCGCCGTCGGGCAGCGCGTCGTGGACGACGCGCAGGGCGTCGCGCAGTCGGCGTTTGCGGGCGCGCAGGTCGTCCTGCCCGGCGTAGTTCGTGCCGTCCGCGAACCACAGCGACAGGTCGCGCGAGCCGGTCTCGCGCATGATCTCCACGCATTCGAGCAGGTGCGCGAGGGCCTTCTCGCGCACGGCCGGGTCCGGGTGGGTGACGCTGCCGAGCCTGTACTCGTCGTCCTGGAAGACGTTCGGGTTGATCGCGCCGAGCGTGACCCCGCGGCGCTCGGCGAAGCGGCGCAGTTCGGCGTAGTCGCTCACCTCGTCCCAGGGGATGTGCAGCGCGACGCTCGGCGCGACGCCCGTGAGGCGGTGCACCTCGGCGGCGTCCTCGATCTTCTCGTGGACGTCGCGGGCCGCACCGGGCGCGGCGAAGGTCTTGAAGCGCGTGCCGGAGTTGCCGTAGCCCCACGAGGGCGTCTCGATGCGTTGCCGGTCGAGGGCGGCGAAGAGGTCGTCGGTGTTCACTGGTCCTCCTGGGTGACGAGCCGGACGTCGGCGGTGTCGCAGGCGTCGCGGATGGCGGGGTCGGGGTCTCGGTCGGTGACGATGACGTCCACGTCGTCGAGGGTGGCGATGGTGGCGAGCGCGCGGCGGCCGAACTTGCTGCCGTCGAGCAGGGCGACCCTCGTGCCGCCCGCGCGGATGAGGGCCTGCTTCGCGCCGACCTCGGGGAGGTGCGGGTCGGTGAAGCCGAGGTCCGGGTGGAAGGCCTTGGCGGAGAAGAACACCTTGTCGGGGTGGAGGCGGGCGACGGTGTCGGTGAAGAACGCCCCGACGAAGGAGCGCGCGGGCGCGTGGAAGTTTCCGCCGATCATCAGGAAGGGCACGCCGCTCGCGGCGAGGACGTTGGCGGCGTCGAGGCCGCTGACGATGGCGCTCACCTTGCGGGCGTGCAGCACGCGGGCGAGCGCGAGGGCGGTGGTCGAGGCGTCGAGCGCGACGACGTCGCCGTCCTGCACGAGGGAGAGCGCGGCGCGGGCGATGGCGTCCTTGGCCTCGGTGTCCTTCGTGGCGCGCAGCTGGTGGCTGAGCTCCTCGCTGGTCTTGTCGATGATGCGGGCGCCGCCGTGGACGCGTTCGAGGTAGCCCTGCTCGGCGAGGGCGTCGAGGTCGCGGCGGACGGTCATCTCGTGCACGCCGAGCTCGGTGGCGAGGTCCTTGATGCGGACGACGCGCTCCGCGAGGGCGCGGCGCAGGATGAGGTGCTGGCGTTCGGCGCCCACCTTCGCGGCTTCGGTGACCATACCGCCAATCTAACACCAAACGAGCGCAATCTTTCAAGCGCTTGCAATTTTTCGCACTGCGGTGTTAGATATTCCCAAGACCCAACCCAGCCCGACCCCGACGGGGTCCTCCACGACCCGCCCAGGAGGCGCCCGTGCAGCCCACGACCCAACCCACCGCGACGGCCCTCACGCGTGTCTGCTTCCTTCTGCGCGTCAAGCCCGACCGCCTCGACGAGTACCGAGCCCGCCACGCGAGCGTCTGGCCCGACATGCTGGCCGCCCTGCGCGACACCGGCTGGCACAACTACTCCCTCTTCCTCGCCCACGACGGCCTGCTCGTCGGCTACTTCGAGACGCCCGACCTCGCCGCCGCCCTGAGCGGCATGGGGAAGCGCGAGGTCAACGCCCGCTGGCAGGCCGAGATGGCGCCCTTCTTCGAGGACCTCGGCGGCCGGAACCCCGACGAGGGCTTCCTGCGCCTGGAGGAGGTGTTCCACCTTGACTGAACCGATCCTCTCCCTGCGTCACGCCAGCAAGAGCTTCGGTCCCGTGCGCGCCCTCGTGGACGTCGGCCTCGACCTCTACGGCGGCGAGGCGCACGCCCTGCTCGGCGAGAACGGCGCGGGCAAGAGCACCCTCGTCAAGATCCTCGCCGGGGTGCACCGCGCCGACGGCGGCGAACTCCTCGTGGACGGCCAGCCCCGCACCTTCCGCGGCACCGCCGAGGCGCGCGACGCGGGCGTCGCGATCATCTACCAGGAACCCACCCTCTTCCCGGACCTCAGCGTCGCCGAGAACGTCCTGATGGGCCGCCAGCCCCTGCGCGGCGGACGCATCGACCACCGCGCCATGCACGAGCGCGTCGCGGGCATCCTGCGCGACCTCGGCGTGCCCCTCGACCCCGCCCGCGTCGTGCGGGGGCTCAGCATCGCCGACCAGCAGCTCGTCGAGATCGCCAAGGCGCTCTCCTTCCAGGCGCGCGTCCTGATCATGGACGAACCCACCGCCGCCCTCACCGGACAGGAGACCGAGCGGCTCTTCCGCGTCGTGCGCGGTCTGCGCGCGCGCGGCGCCGCCGTGCTGTTCATCACGCACCGGCTGGAGGAGGCCTTCGTGGAGTGCCAGCGCGTCACGATCATGCGCGACGGCCGCTGGGTGAGCTCCGGCCCCACCAAGCAGTACACCGTGGACAGCGTGGTGCGCGGCATGGTGGGCCGCGAGCTCAGCGAACTCTACCCCCGCACGGACATGCGGCCCGGCGACACCGCCCTCGACGTGCGCGGCCTCACCCGCAAGGGCTTCTTCCGCCACGTGAGCTTCACCGTCCGCCGGGGCGAGATCGTCGGGCTCGCCGGACTCGTCGGCGCGGGCCGTAGCGAGGTCGCGCGCGCCGTGTTCGGCGTGGACCCGCGCGACGGCGGCG
>NZ_KI912654.1:17830-24323 GCF_000519345.1 Deinococcus pimensis DSM 21231 | reverse complement strand
GCATCGAGCGCAACGCCACCCTCGCCGTGCTGGGCCGCCTGCGGCGCGCGGGCCTGATGGACCGCGCGCTGGAGGCCAGCACCGCGCGCGACTGGACGAGTCGCCTGCGGCTCAAGGCGCACCGCCTCACGGACGCCGTCAGCACCCTCTCGGGCGGCAACCAGCAGAAGGTGGTGCTGGCCAAGTGGCTCGCCACGAACCCCGCCGTCCTCATCGTGGACGAACCCACGCGCGGCATCGACGTGGGCGCCAAGGCCGAGGTGCACCGCACCCTCGCGGAGCTCGCGCGCGGCGGCCTCGCCGTGCTGATGATCAGCAGCGACCTCCCGGAGGTGCTCGGCATGGCCGACCGCGTCCTCGTGATGCGCGAGGGCGAGCTCGTCGGTGAGCTCCCGCGCACGGAAGCCACCGAGGAGAGCGTCATGTACCTCGCGACGGGCCAGCGGCCCACCGTGGGCGGTGCCGCGTGACCACCCAGGTGACGGAGTCCTCGCCCGCGCGGCGCGCGAACCTGCTCGAACGGCTCTTCCGGGCGCGCGAGGCGAGCCTCGTGCTGATCCTGCTCGCGCTCGTCGCGGCGACGAGCGCCGTCAACCCGCGCTTCGTCGCCCCGCAGAGTCTGCGGGACCTGCTCCTCAACGTCTCCATCATCGCGCTCGTCGTGGTGGGCCAGACGCTCGTGCTGCTGATGAAGCACGTGGACCTCAGCGTTTCGAGCGTCGTCGGGCTCACGGCGTTCCTGTCGGGCTCCCTGTTCGTCGCGAATCCCGGCCTGCCCGTGCCGGTCGTGCTGCTCGCGGGCGTCGTGATGGGCGCGCTGCTCGGCGCGGTCAACGGGCTGCTCGTCGCGTACGGTCGGGTCCCGGCGCTCGTCGCGACGCTCGGGACGCTCTACGTCTTCCGCGGCGTGGACTACGCGGTCGTGCAGGGCGGCCAGATCAACGCGAGCAACCTGCCCGCCGCCTTCAGCCACCTCGCGACGGGCAGCGTCCTCGGCGTGCCCACCCTCGCGCTGCTCGTGCTGGCCGTGATGGTCGTCTTCGCGGTCTACCTGCGCTCCTACCGGGGCGGACGCGAGTACTACGCGGTCGGCAGCAACGTGGACGCGGCGGTCCTCGCCGGCATCGACGTGACGCGGCGCGTCATGACGGGCTTCGTCCTCTCGGGCGCCATCGCGGGACTCGCGGGCGTGCTGTACCTCGCGCGCTACGGCACCGTGGACGCCGCCGCCGGCACGGGCCTGGAACTTCAGGTCATCGCGGCGGCCGTGGTGGGCGGGGTGAGCATAGGCGGCGGCGTCGGCACGCTCCTCGGGGCGGGCACGGGCGCGCTGCTGCTCGGCGCGATCGCGTCGGCCCTCGTGACGCTGCGCGCGCCCGCCTTCTGGCAGCAGGCCATCCAGGGCGCGCTGCTGCTGCTCGCCATCAGCGTCGACATCGTCCTCGCGCGCCGCGCGGCGCGCGCCCTGCAGGAAAGGAGCCAGCGGTGACCACGCCCCCCGCCCGCACCCCCCGCGTCAACCTCGGCTGGGAGGCCATGGTGATCGGCCTGCTCGTCCTCGCCCTCCTGATCGGGTCGCGGCTCAACGACGCCTTTTTCACCGCCGCGAACCTCTCGAACCTCACCGCGAACCTCGTGGAGGTCGCCCTGATGGCCCTCACGATGACGCTCGTCGTGATCGCCGCCGAGATCGACCTCTCCATCGCGTCCACGCTCGGGATGTGCAGCGCCCTGCTCGGCGTGCTGTGGGCTGCGCAGGTCCCGATGCCCCTCGCGATCCTCGCGACGCTCGCGCTCGGCGCGCTCGCCGGGCTCCTCAACGGCGTGCTCGTCACGCGGCTCGGACTGCCCAGCCTCGCCGTCACGATCGGCACGCTCGCGCTGTACCGCGGCCTCGCCTACGCGCTGCTCGGGGACCGCGCCGTCGCGGACTTTCCGCCGCTGTGGACGAACCTCGGCTTCGGCGTCGTGCCCGGCACGCAGATCCCGATTCCCATCGTGGCGTTCGTGGTGCTCGCCGTGATCGTCGCCGTCGCGCTGCACGCCACGCCCTTCGGGCGGTCCCTGTACGCGATCGGCGCGAGCGAGCTCGCCGCCCGCTTCAGCGGCCTGCGCGTGGAACGCGTGAAGCTCACGCTGTTCGTCCTCTCGGGCCTGATGAGCGCCTTCGCGGCGGTCGTGTACACCTTCCGCTTCTCCAGCGCCCGCGCGGACAACGCCGTCGGCTTCGAGCTCTCCGTCATCGCGGCGGTCCTGCTCGGCGGCGTCAGCATCTTCGGCGGGCGCGGGAGCGTGATCGGCGTGATCGCGGCGGTGTTCCTCATCGGCGTGATCAACAACGCGCTCACCCTCGCCGACGTGCCCAACGAGATCCTCACCATCGTCACCGGACTGCTGCTGATCCTCAGCGTCCTCGGCCCGAACGTCGCGGCCCGCGTGCGCGCCGGGAGCGAGAGACGGCGCGCCGCCGCGGGCGTGAAAGGAGAGACGACGTGACCACCTGAAGCCCCCGCGTCGTCCGCCCCTGCCGCAGACCGACCCCGCATCCCACGTCCCCAGGAGGACCTCATGCAACACCGCACCGCGCTTCTGACTGCCCTCACCCTCGTTCTCGGCCTCGGCGCGACCGTGGGCGTCGCCCAGGCGCCCGCGATGAAGAAGGGCCTCAAGATCGCCTTCCTGCCCAAGCAGGTGAACAACCCGTACTTCACCACCGCCTGGAAGGGCGGCCAGTCGGCCCTCAAGGAGATCGCGGCGGTCGGCAAGCAGGTCGGTCCGAGCGACGCGGGCGCCAGCAGTCAGGTCAGCTACATCAACACCCTGCTCTCGCAGCGCCAGAACGTCATCGTGCTGAGCGCCAGCGACCAGAACGCGCTCGTGCCGTACCTCAAGCGCGCCATGCAGCAGGGCGTGAAGGTCGTGACGTACGACAGCGACGTCGCGGCGGGCGGACGCAACGTGTTCGTCAGTCAGGCCAGCACCGACACCATCGCGCGGGACGAGGTGAAGCTCATCGCGAAGCAGATCGGCGGGGAGGGCGAGATCGCCATCCTGTCCGCCACGCCGAACGCCACGAACCAGAACGCGTGGATCGCGATCATGCAGGACGAGCTCAAGAAGCCCGAGTACGCCAAGATCAAGCTCGTCAAGATCGCGTACGGCAACGACGACGACCAGAAGTCCTTCCAGGAGACGCAGGGCCTGCTGCAGGCCTACCCGAACCTCAAGGGCATCATCTCGCCCACCACGGTGGGCATCAGCGCCGCCGCGCGCTACCTGTCAACCAGCCCCTACAAGGGCAAGGTGCAGCTCACCGGCCTCGGCACGCCCAACCAGATGCGGCAGTTCGTGAAGGACGGCACCGTGCAGGCCTTCGCGCTGTGGAACCCCGAGGACCTCGGCTACCTCGCCGCGTACACCGCCGGGGCGCTCGCGAGCGGGCAGATCAGCGGCAAGGAAGGCGAGAAGTTCAGGGCGGGCAAGCTCGGGGAGCGCACGATCGGCAAGGGCGGCGTGGTCACCCTCGGGCCGCTCACGGTGTTCGACAAGAGCAACATCGACAAGTTCAACTTCTGAGCCGACCGGGAAGGGCCGCCGCGAACACGCGGCGGCCCTTCACTTCAGAGCGGTTCCTGGTCGGGAAAGTCCCGTGGAAGACCTGCCGGAACGAGCGGTGTGGAAACGCGGTCCTTGAAGATCAGCATGTTCGCGCGGTGCGGCTGTACCCTGCTGGGGTAACGGATGGCCTGTACCTGCCTTGACTCGAACGCGATTCTCCCGAGGCGTTGCGTCGGAGCGTCGAGGCCGCGAGCGTTCATGGCCTTCCACTCGCCGGTGAGCTCCTGAAGATTCGTTTCGAGCGCTTCCTGCACGTCGCCGTGCGTGAGATCGAGCACGTCGGTCAGGTCCACTCGCACGTTGAAGGTGACGTGTACGGCGGACGTCGCGCCGGGAAAGGCTTCGTTGAAGGTACTTCCCTGCATCACTTCCAGCAGAGCCAGGTCCGGATAGTGCGAGGTGTACAGGGCGGCGCAGGTCCCGGCACGGGTGTAGCGATTGTCGGCCTTCAAGCTGCCCCTGACGGACGCGAGGCTACGGAGGTACCGTCCGGCCACACTGCGGTGAAGGGGTCCGGTCCAGCTGGAGAGCGGCACGCCGGACAGGGCGTGCCGCAGGTCGGTGTCATGGCGGATCAAGTGTACTGACCTCGTTCGAGATCGCGCTCGACGCGGTCAAGCAGCGCGTGCAGATCTCCGGGGGTGCCGTGTGCGAGGTGCTGGAGGGGCGTGCTTCCGCCCAGTGCGGGGTTGGGCGTGTGGAACCACATCCGGGTGTAGCCCTCGTCGCCCGTGAGTTCACGAACGCGGACGGCGAGTCGTTCGATCTCGGTCATCGGGGCCTGCAGCGTGTCACTGTCGGGCCGGCGGCGTAGGCCGCTCGGGTCGCGGTGCAGGATGCGCGCGACCTCGGTGACGTTGAGTCCGAGGTAGGTGCCGAGCCGCCGCGCGTCGAGACGGCCGTTCTGCGGGTTGCGGGCGGGTGTGAGCGCGTGACGAAGCAGCTGAGTCATGTTCCTGTCCCTCCTCCTGACTCTATTATGTCCTGTTTTCGTCCTGCGTGAGTCCTGGAGGACAGTATGATCGACGCTTCCGGAAGACACTCCTGTCGTCAGACGCGGTGACGGACGACGGGAGAAGCGAAGCGGGACCACGTTCGCTCGTGGCCCCGCTCAGCAGTACGTTGACGTCCGGGATGAGGCGTCCGGGCATCTTTCAACCTGCTCGCTTCTTCGTGGCGAGTCGCCCGGCGAATCTGCGTTGGAGCTCGTCCCTGGTCGGTTCGGGCAGTTCGGGCGAACCGGCGGTCTGCCGTTCCTGCGTCTCGCGTGCCCAGAGGACGGCCTCGTCGATGAGCGCCTCCTTCTGCTCGTCGGTGAGGACCGAGAAGACCTCACGGAGTCGCTCGAGCGACGGGGTCGGGTGAGCGACACGCTGACGGAGCTTCCGCTCCACGGCGGCGGCGGGAACGCGGAGCCTGGGGCGGCCCTTCGGGGTGGTGCCGATCTGGACGGCTTCGAGGTCGCCCTCGCGAATCTGACGGCGGACCGTGTCGTCGCTGACATGCAGTCTCTGGGCGACCTCTGTGATGGTCAGCAGGCTGTGTGGCTCGTGCGACATATGCTCCTCCTCACGACATTTTACCGCAAAACCCGCAAAATCTGCTTTTTCCGATCATCACATTGGAAGTTCACGCCGGTTCGGCCTCCACGACGCGCGCTCCGGCCTCCTCGAAGGCGGCGCGGGCGCCCGCGGGCGCGGTGTCGGTCACCCAGGTGTCCACGTCCCCGAGCCGGGCGAAGGTCGCGAAGCCCGCGTGGCCCCACTTGCCGTGATCCGCGACGAGGACGGTGCGGCGGGCCTGCCGCATCACGGCGGTCTTCTGCCGGGCCTCCACGATGTTGCTGTTCGTGAGACCACGCGCGGGGTCGATGCTGGTGCAGCCCGCGACGAACACGTCGTAGGAGTAGCGCGCGATGGTCTCCAGGGCGTCGGGGCCGGTGAGGCTGTAGGTGCTGCCGTAGGTCTCGCCGCCCACGACGTAGAGGTGGCACTCGCCGTTGAGCTCGTACGCCACGTCGACGGCGTGCGTGACGACGCGCAGGGTGCGGGTGAGCGTGGGCGTGCCTCGCAGGGCGAGCGCGACCTGCCGGGCGGTGGTGCCCGCGTCGAGATAGACGGTCTGGCCGGGTTCGAGCAGCGTGACGGCGGCGCGGGCGAGCGCGGCCTTCGCGGGGCGCTCCTGCTGCTGGCGGTCGCGGTACTGCTGGTCCTGGCTGACGAGCGTGGCGCCGCCGTGGACCTTGCGGACGAGGCCGCGCTGGGCGAGGACGTCGAGGTCGCGGCGGGCGGTGGCACCGCTCACGCCGAGCTGCTCGGTGATGGCGGTGGTGCGCAGGGTCCCGTGACGGGCGATGAGGTCGAGGATCCGCGTGAGGCGCTCTTCGGCGAGGGGGGCCGTCATGTGCCTCCATCCTAGCCCGGACGCCCGGATTCGCTCAATTCCGCTCATCGTCGGTCGCTTGTCATCCGGAACTCCATCAGCTATGATCTAAATCGCTCAAAATCAATCACGGATCGTCAGGAAGCGTCAGACGGGCGGCGCGAGCACCGCGCCCCGGGAAAGGGCAGCGCATGACCGAACTCCCACGACAACTCATCCGCCTCGGCGCGCACGCGCGCGACAAGGGCGACGCCATCGCGCAGGCCGCCGGGCTCCTCGCCGCGAACGGGAACATCGAACCCTCCTATCTGCAGGGCATGCTCGACCGCGAGACGCAGGCCAACACGTACCTCGGCGCGGGCATCGCCATCCCGCACGGCACGCCCGCCACCCGCCACCTCGTGCGCCGCACCGGCATCGCCGTCGTGCAGCTCCCCGAGGGCGTCGCCTGGGGCGAGGGCGGCGAGCGCGTGCGCCTCGTCGTGGGCATCGC
>NZ_KI912654.1:17008-17730 GCF_000519345.1 Deinococcus pimensis DSM 21231 | reverse complement strand
TCGTGCGGCGCGGCGCGCAGGAAGGCGTGGGCGCGTGACGCGCGTCGTGACCGTCACGCTCAACCCGGCCCTCGACGTGACGGTCCGCGCGGACGGCTGGCGTCCGGGCGAGGTGAACGCGGGGCAGTCGCTGCAGTGGGACGCGGGCGGCAAGGGCGTGAACGTCGCGTCCTTCCTCGCGGATCACGGCCTCGACGTGACCGTCACGGGCCTGCTCGGTGACGAGAACCCCGAGCGCTTCGAGAGTCTCTTCCGCCTCAAGGGGATCCGTGACGCCTGCCTGCGGGTGCCCGGCGCCACCCGCGTCGGCGTGAAGCTCGTGGACGGCGCGGTGCAGACCACCACGGACATCAACCTGCCCGGCCTCGTCGCGAGCGGGGACGACCTCGCCCGGATCGAGGGGACGCTCGACGCCCTCGCGACGGACCATGACGTGTTCGTGCTCGCCGGGAGCCTTCCGCCCGGTCCGAGGGCGGACACGTACGCGCGTCTCACCGCCCGTCTGCACGCCCTGGGGCGGGAGGTCGCGGTGGACACCAGCGGCGACGCGCTGCGCGCGGTCCTCGCGGCGGACGTGCTGCCCGACCTGCTCAAACCGAACGTCCACGAACTGAGCTCGGCGCTGGGCCGTCCCCTGACCGACGAACGGGACGTCCTCGCCGCCGCGCGCGAGCTCACTGCGCGCGGCGCGCGGCTCGTGGCGGTCTCCCAGGGCGAGCGGG
>NZ_KI912654.1:15512-16908 GCF_000519345.1 Deinococcus pimensis DSM 21231 | reverse complement strand
CGCCGCCGGGAAGGCCGCGCGGAACGCGGGCGTCCCGAGCTTCTACAAGCACCTCATGACGGGCGTGAGCCACATGCTGCCCTTCGTCGTGGCGGGCGGCCTCCTGATCGCCGTGGCGTTCGCGGTGGGCTCCATGCAGTTCGGAGATCAGGGCATCTTCGTCTACGAGGACCGCTTCGCGGGCTCGCTGGGGCACACCCTCTTCCAGATCTCGCAGGCCGCGATGGGCATGTTCATCCCGATCCTCGCGGGGTACATCGCGTACTCCATCGCGGACCGCCCCGGGCTCGCGCCGGGCGTGGCGGGCGGCGTGCTCGCCGGTACGACGGGCAGCGGCTTCCTCGGCGGCATCCTCGCGGGCTTCATCGCCGGGTACGCCGTGCGCTGGCTCGTGCGGGTCGTGCGGCTCCCCCGCACCCTCGAAGGCCTCAAGCCCACCCTGATCCTGCCCCTGCTCGGCACGCTCGTCGTGGGCCTCCTGATGATGCTCGTCGTGGGCGCGCCCGTCGCGGCGGCCCTGCGGGGCCTCACGGGGTGGCTGCAGGGCCTCGGCAACGCCAGCGCCGCCGTGCTCGGCGCGCTCATCGGGGGAATGATGGCGGTGGACATGGGCGGCCCCATCAACAAGGCCGCGTACACCTTCTCCACGGGCCTGCTCGGCTCGAAGGTGTACGGCCCCATCGCCGCCGCGATGGCCGCCGGGATGACGCCGCCCCTGTCGCTGTTCGTGGCGACGCTGCTCTTCCGCAACCGCTTCACCCGCGACGAGCGTGAGGCGGGCAAGGCCGCCGGGGTGCTCGGCATCTCCTTCATCACGGAAGGCGCCATTCCCTTCGCGGCGCGCGATCCCCTGCGGGTGATTCCCGCGCTCGTCGCGGGCTCGGCGGTGGCAGGCGCGATCAGCTTCGCGTCCGGGTGCCTGCTGCGCGCCCCGCACGGCGGTATCTTCGTGCTGTTCATCCCGAACGCCGTGACGAACCTGCCGATGTACCTCGTCGCGCTCGTCGCGGGCACCCTGGTGAGCGCCGTGCTGCTCGGCCTGCTCAAGAAGCCCGTCCTCGACGACGGCACGCCCGCGCGCGCGTCCACCACCGCCGCCTCCGCCGCCGACTGACCTCAGGGAGAACCATCATGCGTCAACGAATCCTCGCCGTCACCGCCGCCCTCGTCGCCTCGTCCGCCCTCGCGGCCACGCCCGTGAAGCTCGCCACCATCAGCCCCCTGTCGGGCCCGCAGTCCGACATCGGCGTGCAGGTCAAGAACGGCGCGCAGATCGCCGTGAACGAGTACCGCGCGCGCTTCGCGAAGCTCGGCCTGACCCTCTCGCTCGTCGGGTACGACGACCAGGCCGACCCCGCCACGGGCACCGCCGCCGCGCGCCGCGCCGCCGCCGACC
>NZ_KI912654.1:14652-15412 GCF_000519345.1 Deinococcus pimensis DSM 21231 | reverse complement strand
CGGCGCCACCCGAGACGGCGTCCGCGTGGAGGTCGCCGCGAACGTCAACCGCGCCGCCGACGCGAAGGGCGCGCTCGACGCGGGCGCCGAGGGCGTCGGCCTGATGCGCACCGAGTTCCTCTTCCTGGAGCGCGAGCACGTCCCCACCGAGGAGGAGCAGGAACGCGAGTACCGCGAGATGGCGGCGGCGCTCGGCGACCGGCCCCTCGTGATCCGCACGCTCGACATCGGCGGGGACAAGGACGTCCCGTACCTCGGGCTCGCCCACGAGGACAACTCCTTCCTGGGCCTGCGCGGCATCCGCCTGTGCTTCGAGCGGCCCGACCTGTTCCTGCCGCAGCTGCGCGCCGTCGCCCGCGCCTCGCGCGACCACCCGAACATCCACCTGATGTTCCCGATGATCAGCACCCTGGAGGACTTCCGCCGCGCCCGCGCCCTGTTCGACACGGTGCGGGAGGAGCTCGGCGCGCCGCGCGTGCCGCTCGGCGTGATGATCGAGGTGCCGTCGGCCGCGCTGCTCGCGCACGCCCTCGCGCCCGAGGTGGACTTCTTCAGCGTCGGCACGAACGACCTCACGCAGTACACCCTCGCGATGGACCGCCTGCACCCTCAGCTCGCCCGCCAGACGGACGCGATGCACCCCGCCGTGCTGCGGCTCGTCGCCCTCACCGTCGAGGCCGCCGAGCGGCACGGAAAGTGGGTCGGGGTGTGCGGCGGCGCCGCCGGGGACGACGTGGGCGCCCTCGTCCTCACGGGCCTC
>NZ_KI912654.1:4946-14552 GCF_000519345.1 Deinococcus pimensis DSM 21231 | reverse complement strand
CGCGCCGCGCCGCCGCCGACCGGGCGGTCCTCGCGCTCGTCGGGCCGCTCAATTCGGGCGTCGCGATTCCCGTCTCGGCGGCGCTCGCGCCCCTGCACGTCCCGATCGTCTCGTCGAGCGCCACCGCGAACGCCTTCACGGACCGTGGCCTGAAGAACGTCAACCGCGTCGTGACGCGTGACGACGCGCAGGGCCCGGCGGCGGGACGCTACATCGCCGACACCCTCAAGGCGAGGAAGGTGTACGTCCTCAACGACAAGACCGCCTACGGCGAGGGCCTCGCCTCCGAGGTGGAGCGGACCCTCAAGTCGCGCGGCGTCACCGTCGTCGGCAGCGAGGGCACCGAGGAGCGCAACGACTTCAGCTCCATCATCACGAAGATCCAGGCGTACGCGCCGGACGTCGTGTACTTCGGCAGCGTGTACGACCAGGCGGGCGTGTTCATCAAGCAGCTGCGCGCGGCGGGCGTCGGCGCGACCGTGATGGGCGGCGACGGCTGGGACAGCGCGGAGCTGCGCACCATCGGCGGGAAGGCCACGGTCGGCGCGCTCTACACCGCGACGACGCCGCCCGTGTCGCAGCTTCCGAACGGCGCGAAGTTCGACGCGGCCTACCGCAAGGCGTTCAAACGGGCGCCGGGCGGCTTCGCGGCCTTCAGTTACGACGCGGCGCGCGTCGCGCTCGAGGGGATGCTCGCGGCGGCGGGCAGGGGGGGGAAGGCTCCGTCCCGCACGGCGGTGGAGTCGGCGGTCCGCAAGGCGAACGTGAAGGGTCTGCTGTCGGGCGACGTGCGCTTCGACGCCAGGGGAGACCGCGCCCGCGCGAAGCTCTACGTGATGAAGGTCGGCGCGAACCTCACGCCGACGGTGGCGCGCACGCTGGAGGTCGGCTCGGGCCGCTGAGGGCCCGAGCCGAGAGCGCCCGCCCCCATGTGGGGGCGGGCGCTCTCGGCGTGAGGTCGTGGTGGTCAGGGAGTCGACGGCACCTCGGGATGCAGGTCGCGCCACGCGCCCAGGGCCGCCCGGCCCGTTTCGGTGAGCCGGAAGCCGGAGGCGCGGCTCCTGGCCGTGTCGCGCTGCAGGAGGCGCGCGTCCTCCAGCGACTTGAGCAGCGTGACGGGCAGACGGCGGCCCCCGAGGGTGTAGAAGGGCCCGCGCTCGTCGCGGCGGTGGGCGACGAGGTCGGCGCCGCCTTCGAGGGCGGCGAGGACGCGCGCCTGGGCTTCGGTGAGGTCGGGGGTGTCGGTCATGGCGTCAAAGGGCGAGGCCACGCGCTGGGCGTGGCCTCGGTGAGTTCAGGCGTTGGACCGGACTTCGCGGACGAAATGAGGATGCATCAAGAGACGTACCTCCGGAAGTGGTGGGCAGGTGCGCCGAAGCGTCCTTGCTTGTACTGCTATCTTATTATATGAGCGCGATGATGTCAAGCGCGTCGGGCGTACGCTGGGCGCATGGCCGACGCTCCCGTCACGCTCCCCACCATCCGCCACGCCTTCCTGGAGGACCGCCGCGCGCTCTACCGCGTCTGCCTGGAAACCGGCGACTCCGGGCAGGACGCCACGCCCCTCTACCAGGACCCGGACCTGCTCGGGCACATCTACGCGGGGCCCTACGCCGCGCTCGCGCCGGAGTTCGCGTTCGTGCTGGAGGACGCGGAGGGTGTGGCCGGATACGTCATCGGGGCGCTCGACACCCGCGAGTTCGAGGCCCGGCTGGAGCGTGAGTGGTGGCCCGCGCTGCGCGCCCGCTACCCCATGACGGACGCGCTGCGCGGCAAACCCCGCGAGGAGCGCACGCCCGACGAGCGGCTCGTGGCGCTGCTGCACTCCCCGGGCCGCGCGGAGGACGAGGTCGTCGCGGCCTACCCGTCGCACCTGCACATCGACCTGCTGCCGCGCGCCCAGGGCGGCGGAAACGGACGGCGGCTCATGACCACGCTGCTCCGGGCCCTGCGTGACGCGGGCTCCCCCGGTGTTCACCTCGGCGTGGGCGCGCGCAACACCAACGCCATCGGCTTCTACCGGCACTACGGCTTCAAGGTGCTGCGCGAGCACCCCTGGGGCCTCACGATGGGTCACGACCTGCGCGGGCGTTGATCAGAAAAAGTTTGGCATATCAGAAAAATTCTGCTACGGTGGGCCTGAGCCCCATGTCCAGTCCCGGCCCGTCCGCGAGCGTCATGACCCTCGGCCGCCGCATCCGCGGCCGCAGGCGTCACCTCGGCCTCACCCTCGCCGTCACCAGCGAACGCAGCGGCCTCAGCGTGCCCTACCTCTCGCAGGTCGAGCGCGACCAGGCCAACCCCACCGTCACCGCGCTCGGCGCCATCGCGCACGCCCTCGGCGTCAACCTCAACTACTTCCTGCCCGCCGGCGCCCACGCCGCCACCGTCCGCCGCGCCACCGACACCGACGAGGTCCGCCTGCACGAACTCGGCTACCGCGTCGACCGCCTCGCCCCCGGCGGCCCCGACGCGCAGCTCGAACCGCTCCTCGTCCGCATCCCCCCCGGCTACGCCGGCGCGCCCAGCACGCACCTCGGCGAGGAGTTCCTCTACGTCGTCTCCGGACGCCTGCGGGTCACCGTCTCGGGCGACACCAGCGACCTCGGCCCGGGCGACAGCGTCCACCACGCCTCCACCGTCCCGCACGCCTGGGCCAACCCCTGGGCGGAGGACACCGTCCTCGTGTGGGTCGGCACGCCCCGCCTGTTCACCTGAACCTTCACGCGACCGCACTGCCCAGGAGGCCCGGCATGGAACGACGGCAAGCCCACAACGGAGAGCGCCTCGCCTTCACACGGGTCGGCGCGGAGGTCGGCACCCTCTTCCTCCCCGCCGGAACGCGCGTGCCCGCCGAGGGACAGAGCGTCCACGCGCAGGACGAGCTCAGCTTCATCCTCTCGGGTCGCATGGTCGCGAGCTCAGGAGGGGAGACCTGCACGCTCGGCGCGGGCGACGTCACCCTCATTCCCGCCGGGGAGGCCCACTGGGCCGAGGTGATCGAGGACGTCACCCTCGCGTACGTGCTGCTGGAGCCGCGCCCGTGAGCGCCGCGTGGCTCGCGCGTCGCCTCGTGCAGGGCGCCTTCGCGGTGCTCGGGGTGGTCGTGCTGGTCTTCGCCCTCATCCGGCTCGTGCCGGGCGACGTCGTCACGCAGCTCATCGGACTGGAGGGCAACGTCAGCGCCGCCCAGCAGGCCGAGATGCGCCGCCTCTTCGGCCTCGACGATCCGCTGCCCGTGCAGTTCGGGTTGTGGTTCGCGGACCTCGTGCGCGGCGACCTCGGCACGTCCCTGCGCACCGGACGCGAGGTCTTCGGGGACCTCATGCTGCGCTTCCCCGTCACCTTCGAACTCGCGCTGCTCGCGCTCCTCATCGCCCTCGCGATCGGCGTGCCGCTCGGCGTCGTCGCGGCGCTCCGCCGTGGACGCGCCGCCGACCTCGCCAGCAGCGCCTTCGTCCTCGTGGGCCTCGCCGCGCCCGAGTTCTGGCTCGCGATCCTGCTGATCCTGCTCTTCAGCCTCAAGCTCGGCGTGCTGCCCCCCAACGGCTACGTGCCCCTCTCGGACGGCCTGTGGCCCAACGTGCGCTCCATGCTGCTGCCCGCGCTCGCGCTGAGCCTCAGCCTCGCCGCCGCCCTCACCCGCATCGTGCGCTCCAGCATGCTCGAGGTGCTCGGGCTCGACTACATCCGCACCGCCCGCGCCAAGGGCACGCCCGAGCGCCGGGTCGTGTACCGCCACGCCATGCGCAACGCCCTCATTCCCGTCGTGACGGTCGTGGGCCTGCAGGTCGGCAACCTGCTCGGCGGCGCCGTCATCGTCGAGCAGATCTTCGGCCTGCCCGGCATCGGACGCTACGCCCTCGAAGGCATCAACCTGCGTGACTACCCGGTCGTGCAGGGCGCGGTGCTGTGGATCGCCGTGAGCTACGTCCTCGTGAACGTCCTCGTGGACGTCGCGTACGGCCTCATCGACCGGAGGGTGGTGTACGCGTGACCACCCTCCCTCGCGTCCGCGCGCCGCAGTCGCCCGCCCGGCGGGCCGTGCGTCTCGTGCTGCGCTCGCCCGGCGCGCTCGTCGGGCTCGCCCTCGTCCTCCTGTGCGTCCTGATGGCGGTGTTCGCGCCGCTCGTCGCGCCCTACGACCCCGTCGCGTACAACCCCGTGGACCGCATGCAGGGCCCCAGCCTCGATCACCTGCTCGGCACGGACCTCTACGGCCGCGACCTCTTCTCGCGCGTGGTGTACGGCGCGCGCATCTCGCTGAGCGTCTCCGCGATCAGCATCCTGCTCGCCCTCGCCATGGGCGGCGTGCTCGGCGCGCTCGCGGGCTTCCACCTGAGGTGGGTGGACACGCTCGTCATGCGGCTCACCGACATCCTGCTGGCCTTCCCGGCGATCCTGCTCGCCATCGCGCTCCTCGCGTTCCTCGGGGGCGGCTTCTGGAACCTCACCCTCGCCATCGCCGTGGCGTACACCGCGCCCTTCGTGCGGGTCGTGCGCGCCAGCGTCCTGCGCGCCCGGCGCGAGATGTACGTGGAGGCCTCCACCGCCGTCGGCGCGTCCGATTCGCGCCTGCTGTGGCGGCACGTGCTGCCCAACGCGAGCGCGCCCATCATCGTGGAGGTCACGCTGCGCCTCGCCTACGCCATCCTCGCGGAGGCCGCGCTGAGCTTCCTCGGGCTCGGCACGCCCCCGCCCGCCCCCGCCTGGGGCCAGATGATCGCCGACGGGCGTCCCTTCCTCGAAACCAACCCCTGGGTGAGCGTCGGTCCGGGCCTCGCGATCATGCTGGTCGTGCTGGGCTTCAACCTGCTCGGCGACGGCCTGCGCGACGCCCTCGACCCCCGCCTGCGTTCCTGAGCCCGCCGCGTCCCCGGCCACCCGCCGTCACAGGAGGAACATCATGAAGCACCGCGCCACGCTCGCCGTCACCGCCCTGCTCGCCCTCGCGCCCGCCCTCACGCCCGCGCTCGCCCAGACTTCCGGCGGCGTGCTGCGCGCCGGGATGCAGGCCGACCCCGTCAACCTCGACCCGCACGTCACCCAGGCCACCAGCACCCGCAACCAGCTCGAGAACGTCTACGACACGCTCGTCGCCTTCGACGACGAGGGCAAGATCGTCCCCGCCCTCGCGACCCGCTGGACGACCAGCAAGGACAACCTCACCTGGACCTTCACCCTGCGTCCCGGCGTGCGCTTCCACAACGGCCGCGCCCTCGCCGCCTCGGACGTGGTCTTCAGCCTCAATCGCATCAAGGACCCCGCCACGAAGAGCCCACGAAGCGGCGACTTCGACGTCGTCAAGAGCGTCACCGCGCCCAACGCGCAGACCGTCGTGATCACCCTCAGCAAACCCTTCGCGCCGCTGCTCTCCAAGCTCGCGTTCAGCCTCAACGTCATCGTGCCCCGCGAGGCCGTCGCCACGCTCGCCACGAAACCCGTCGGGACCGGACCCTTCACCTTCGTCGAGTACGTCCCGCAGACCCGCATGGTCCTGAAGAAGAACCCCAACTTCTGGGGCCGCGACGCCAAGGGCAACCGGCTGCCCTACCTCGACGGGATCACCTTCTCGTACCTGCCCGACGCGACGGCGCGCGTCACCGCGCTGCGCGCCGGGACGGTCGACTGGATCGAGTACGTGCCGTCCACGGACATCAAGACGCTGCGCGGCGACCGCAACGTCACCGTGTCGGGCGGACCGAGCGCGAACTACCGCGCGCTGTTCTTCAACGCGGCCGTCAAGCCGCTCGACGACGCGCGCGTGCGCCGCGCGATCTCACTGGCGCTCAACACGCAGGAGATCGTGGACGTCGCGCTGCTCGGCGACGGCGGGCTGGCGTCGACGGGCAGCCCGATCCCGAAGGGCAACTACTACGGCTACACGGACCCGACGTACGGCAAGCCGGACCTCGCGCGGGCGAAGACGCTGCTGGCACAGGCAGGGTACCCGAACGGCTTCCCGCTGGAGCTGAAGGTGACGAGCACCTACGACTTCCTGCGCACGCCCGCCGAGATCATCCAGGCGCAACTCGCGCCGCTGGGGATCAAGGTGAACATCGTGGCGCAGGAGTGGAGCGTGTACCTGCCCGACGTCATCGCGAAGAAGTACAGCGCGACGATCCTCGGGGAGAGCGGTCAGGGCGACCCGGACGACTTCCTGTACTCGCCCTTCGCGTCGGACTCGGGCAGCAACCTGCTCAACTTCAAGGACGCCGCGCTCGACCGTCTGCTGGAGCAGGGCCGCACCGCCAGCACCAACGCGGCACGCAAGAACATCTACACGCAGGTGCAGAAGCGCCTCGTGGAGCTCGCGCCGATGGCGTTCCTCTACACCAGCACGCAGTACGAGGCGATGCGGAACACCGTGAAGGGCTACGCGCACTTCCCGAACACCAGCTACCTCGGCCTGCGCACCACCTACCTGCAGCGCTGACGTGCTCGTGATTCGCCCGGCCCTCCCGGGGCCGGGCGAATTCCCGCACTTCCCACCGACCCGCACCACAGGATGAGTACGCTGTGAAGGTATGACCAGGACCACCGAGGGGCTGGAGCTCGTCGCGCGTGACGCCGAGGCGGGCGCCGACGTGGGGACGACCCTGGAGGCGCTGCGTTCGTTCGTCCGCAACGGGTCGTCCGAGGAGATCCTCGACGTCCTGCACACCTGGGGCGACTCGTCCTCGGCGGTGCGGCGGCGCCTCGCGGCCGCGCTTCCGGCCCTGCTGGCCGTGTCCCCGAAGGTCGACATGAACGTCGCCCTCATCGGTCACCTCGCCGCGCTTCCCGCCGGGGACGCTCACGCCACGCGACTGGTCCACCTGCTGGTCTCCTCACACGAGCCCGACCGCTTCCGCGACCTCTACGACTTCCTCGGCGGCGACGACCTCGCCGTTCCCGTGCTGGGCCTCGTGCTGCACACCTTCGTGATGTACGGCTGGGACGCGCGGCGTCACCTCGACGCGGTGAACCTCGCGCGCGTCCTCGCGCGGCGCGGGCACCCGCTCGGACCGCTGCCGCTCGCCCTGCTCGACGGCGAGGAGGCCCTGGGCGACACCCCGGCCGCCGGGGCGCGTCCCGCCCGGGAGGAATCCGGTGACGAGGAGAACCTCGTCCGGCCCGGGGAGGTCCTCAACGCACTGCTCGACCACGCGCCGGGGGACGCGCGCGGCGCGCTCCAGCGCGCCGCCGCCTGGAAGACCATGACCCTTCTCGCGGGGGTTCCCGACGGCGCGGACGCGGCGGAGCTGCAGGTGCGGCGGGCCCGCTGGCGGCTGGTGCCCCTGCACGGGGGCGCCGTCGTGAGCGTCACCCATCCGGAGGGCGGTGGAACACGCGAGCACCGTCTCGGCCCGGAGACGCCTTCATGAAGCCCGGCGCGGCCTTCACGTTCCCGGAAAGAAGCGTGTCAGTGCCTTCCCGCTACCCTGACGTCGTTCCGGGCGCAGACCCGCGGGGAAGAACGTCGAGCGCCGCCCCGCGCCGAGCCGGACGCTCGACTCCGGGAACGGCACCGACCATCACGAGGCCCCGAACTCTCCGCGCAGGGAATTCGGGGCCTCGCCCGTTCACGACTCCTTCTCGTACTGGTCCACGGCGCCCGCCATGCGGGCGAACACCTGCCGCATCGTCTTCCCGTAGGGGTAGAAGCCCTCGCGGTCGCCGCGCTCGAAGCGCTCGCGCATCTCGGGCGAGTCGATCGCGTAGTCCGGACGGACGCGGCGCGTCACCTCCCGCAGGTCCCGATGCAGGTCGGCCGTGCTGGGCCGCCCCCAGTACCAGTAGCCGTTGTACACGCTGTAGATGCGCAGGCCGGGCTCCAGCACGAAGGTGTGCGGGATCATCGGGTTGTTGTGACGGTCCGTGTACTCCAGGATGCCGAGGTCGTTCGCGATGACCCGCTCCGTGTCGTGGAGGAAGGGCCAGTTGGCACCCACGCCGAGCCGCAGGTCGTTCGAGAGGATCAGGTTGTCCGTCGTGATCGTCACGAGCTGCGTGAAGCCCACCTGCAGCTGCGGGTGGAACGCGGCGAGCGCCAGCAGCTGCTGGCGGTCCTTCGGGCAGTACACGCCGCGTCCGAGCATCAGCACCATCGGATCGTCACCCTGCAGGAACGAGAGCCTGCGGGGGACGCCGGTGTGGTCGGGGAGTTCGTAGTCGGGAAACAGGCCGCCTGGAACGATGTCTGAGCGCATCTCGTCCTCCTGCACCCCACCGTACCGCGTGGGCGCGTTCCGGTGATCGGCCCACGCAGGTCGGGGTGCCTTGAGGGTTCGGCCAAACGTACCGACAGGTCCGACGTTCCGGGCTACAATCCGGTCGTGCCCAGCCCCTTCGACGAATCGGCGCGCGTCCTGAGCGAGCACCTCTCGGGCGACGCGGTGCTCGACGTCTGCGCGGCGCTCGCCCGGGCCCTCACCGCCGAGGACGTCAAGAGCGTGGTCCTCCAGCGGATCGTGCCGCTCACGGGCGCCTTCGCGGGCACGATCGTGCGGCGCGCGGACGCGGACACCTTCCTCGTGTTCGGCGCGACCGGCTACGCGGACGACGCGCAGCTCTCGTGGCGGCAGCAGCCCGCCGGAGGCCGCTACCCCGTCACGACCGCCATCGACGAGCGGCGCGCGGTGTTCGCGACGCGCGCGGAGGCGGAGCGTGACTACCCCGACATGCGCGGGCTCCTGCACGCCGACACCCGCGCCGTGGCCGCCGTGCCCCTCGTGGAGGACGGGGAGGTCCTCGCGGCGCTCACGCTGTCCTTCCGTGAGGAAACGGCCGTCCGGCCCGAGCGGCGGGGGGCCGTGACGGCGCTCGTGGAGCTCGCCTCCGGGGCGCTCGCGCGCGCCCGCAGGCACGACGCCGAGCGTCGCGCCCGCGAACGCGCCGCGCTCCTCGCGGAGACGGGCAAGGTGCTCGCGGCTTCCCTGGACGTCGGCGAGACGCTCGATCACCTCATGACCCTCGCGATCACGCACGTCGCGGACTGGGGCGCCGTGTACCTCCCGGACGAGCGGGGCGTGCCGATGCCCGTCGCGGTCGCCCATCAGGACCCGGCGCTCGTGGATCTGCTGCGCGCCTTCGTCGCGCAGTACGATCCCGATCCGAACACGCCCGGCTCGACCGCGTGGGTCATGCGGACCGGGCAGCCCTTCCTGCTTCCCGTCGTGCCGCGCTCGTCGATCGAGGCGATCGAGGAGCCCGAGCGGCGCGCCAGCATCGAGCGCATGGGCTTTCACTCCCTGATTCACGTGCCGCTCAAGGTGGAGGGTCGCGTCGTGGGCTTGCTTGGCCTCGCCACGTCGCGGCCCGAGCGGACCTACGGCCCGGACGACCTCGCGCTCGCCGAGGACCTCGCCGCGCAGGCGGCGCTCGCGCTGGAGAACGCGCGCCAGTACCACCGCACGCGACTCGCGGAGGAACGCTACCGCTCCCTCGTCGACGCCACCACCCAGACCGTCTGGACGGCGGACCCGTCCGGGGAACTGCACGGCGAGCAGCCCGGCTGGACGCGCCTCACCGGGCAGGGCCCGGCGGAGTTTCGCGGGCAGGGCTGGTCGGAGCGCGTCCACCCCGACGACCGCGCCCGCAGCGTCCACGCCTGGCGGCGGGCGG
>NZ_KI912654.1:3077-4846 GCF_000519345.1 Deinococcus pimensis DSM 21231 | reverse complement strand
GAGCGCGGCGCTCGAGCGGCGCGGCTGGAGGCGCAGCGAACGGAGCTCGACGCGCGGACCCGGCTGCTGGAGGCCTTCGCGACGTTCACACGCGACTCCGCCCGGCTGGGCGACCCGTACGCGGTGGTGCGCGCCGCGCAGGAGATCCTGGTGTCCATGCTGCCCGGCTCCACGTCGGTGTACTACGAGCTCGAGGGGGACACGTGGCGTTGCCGCGCGCAGACGGGCACGCTCGCGCCGGAGGTGCAGGCCCTCGTGGACGCGGGACGTCCGTACGGCGCGGTGGAGAACATCGTGACGGCCTGGGAGGATCGCCGTCCGTTGTTCGTGGACGGGTACGACGTGACCTCGGACACGCACGGGCACCTGCTCGAGAGCGTGAGCGGCGCCGCGTACCTGCCGCTGGTCCTGCGCGGCGCGCCGCGCGGTCTGCTGGCGGTGGCGCTGTGGCGGACGCGGCGCGGCTGGTCCCGCACGGAGCGCGCGCTCGTCCTCGCGCTGACGCACAGCCTGGAGCTCGCGCTCGAAGGGATGGACGGCACGCGGGAACTTCAGGAGCGCACGCGGGACCTCGCGCGGTCCAACGCGGAACTGGAGCGCTTCGCGTACGTGGCGTCGCACGACCTGCAGGAGCCCCTGCGGACCATCGCGTCGTTCACGGAGCTCCTCGACCGCCGCTACGGGGGCGCGTTCGACGAGCGGGGCCGGGCGTACCTGCGCCTCGTGGTGCAGGGCGCGGAGCGCATGAAGACGCTCGTGGACGATCTGCTGGTGTATTCCCGCGTGGGTGCGGAGCAGCTGACGCTCGCGCCCGTCTCGCTCGATCGGGTCCTCGCGGAGGCCCTGACGAACCTCTCGGGCGTGCTCGACGGGAGCGGCGCGCGCGTCACGTCGGACGTCCTGCCCGTGGTGCTCGGCAGCGAACTCCAGCTCGTGCAGGTCATGCAGAACCTCGTGGGGAACGCGCTGAAGTTCCGCCGGGAGGGCGTCACGCCGACGGTGCGCGTCACGAGCGCGCGTGACGGTGACGAGGTGCGCGTGAGCGTCCGGGACAACGGCATCGGGATCGAGGCGCGGTACCTGGAGCGGATCTTCGTGATGTTCCAGCGCCTGCACCGCCGTGAGGACTACCCCGGGACGGGTCTGGGCCTGGCGATCTGCCGCCGCGTGGTGGAGCGGCACGGCGGGCGGATGTGGGTGGAGTCCACGCCGGGCGAGGGCAGCACCTTCCACTTCACGCTGCGGGCGGCGGATCCGGCGTAGGCTCGGGTGGTTTCAGGCCGTGGGGGGCGGCAGTTCGCCGCTGCCGCGCGCCACGAGCTCCACGGGGAGAATGATGGTGCGGCGCCGGAGACGCGAAGCGGGTCCTGAGCGCCAACGGCGTGACCCGCGCCGCGAACCTGCTGTTCACCGGGACGGGCGCGTGGTCCACGTACGGCACGGTCAGCTTCAGCCTGCCCCTGAACGCCGGGAGCAACACCGTCCGCGTCGCGTACGACTCGGCGCAGGGCAGCGCCAACTACCTCAACCTCGACCGGATCGAGGTGAAGTAGTCCCACCTCACGCCACGTGAAGCGCCCTTCACCCCGGGCGTGGGCGTCCGGACGGCCCGACTTCGAGAATGAGGGCGCCGCGACGCCCCCTGCGCCGCGCAGGAGGTGTGATGAATCCCGAGAGGAACCCCAGGCGTCCCCACCGACGACGGCGCGTCGCGAGCTGGCTGCTGCTGCCTGCCGCGGCGCTCGCCGCGCTGATCGCGCGGGGCCCGC
>NZ_KI912654.1:0-2977 GCF_000519345.1 Deinococcus pimensis DSM 21231 | reverse complement strand
CGGGGCCCGCGCGACCCCATGCGCCCCTCCGGCCCGCAGGACGGTGTCGGGCCGCTCACGCGTCGCCGCTACTGGGTGGACGTCGAGGACGCGCGCCGCTCCCCCGAGGAGATCGCCGCGCACTGGCGTGACCATCTGCCCCAGCACGCGCCACGCTGGCTCGCGTGGTTCCGGCCGATGCGCGCGGGCGCGACGGACGTGAGGCGGGGCGACCTCCTGCGAATCCGGATGCTGCTCGTCCGGCGCGGCTTCGTCGTGATCGAACACGTCGACGAGCTGGGGTTCCGCGCGCGCACCCTGCGGCTGCATCCCGACGCGGGCACCTCCGACTTCCGCGTGTACCCCGGCGCGGCGCCCGGACGGCTCACGCTGCAGATCGAGTCGTTGCTGCGGGTCAACTCGCAGTTCGACCGGCTGGCCTACATCTTCGGGGTGCACGCGGCGCAGCGCCGCAACTGGGAGCTGACGCTCACGAGCGTCGCGCGGTACAGCGGGGGGCGGATCGTGAGCCGTGGGCACGAGTCGCTGGAGATGCCGAGCCTCGCGCATTCCTACTCGCCGCCCGAGCCGCCCGAGGTGCCGATCGGCACGAGCGGCGAGACGGCCGAGCACGCGTAGGCGGCCCACCATGACCGGCGCGCACGCACCGTCCGATCACCGCACGCCCTCCTTCGTTCGTCCGGAACGTCTCAGGCCGGGCGACACGGTCGCCGCCGTGTGCCTGTCGAGCGGGTTCGTCACGCAGGTCCCGTCGCGGTTCGCGGCGGGCGTGCGGCAGGTCCGCGACACCTTCGGCCTGAACGTCGTGGCGGCACCGAACGCGCTGCGCGGCCCGGAGTTCCTGTACGAGCACCCCGAGGCCCGCGCGGACGATCTGCACTGGGCCCTCACGAACCCGGACGTGCGCGGCGTCTTCAGCGTCATCGGCGGGGACGACTCGGTGCGGTTGCTGCCGTACCTCGACCTCGCGCTGATCGGCGCCCACCCGAAGGTGTTCATGGGCTTTTCGGACACGACCGTGACCCTCCTGGCGTTCCTGCGCGCGGGCGTCGCCGCGTTCTATGGTCCCGCGCTGCTGACGGACCTCGCGGAGAACGGCGGCGTCCGTCCCTTCGTGGCACGCGCCGTCCGGCGCGCACTGTTCGACGCCGAGCCCTTCGCGCTCGAAGCGTCCCCCGACGTGTCCGAGGAGTCGACCGACTGGGGGGACGCGGCGCTGCAGGAGGTCCCTCGCACCTTCGTGCCGTCCCGGGGCTGGTCGTGGCTGCAGGGCGAACGCCGCGCCGAGGGGCACCTCGTGGGCGGCTGCATGGAGGTGCTGGACATGCTGGTCGGCACGCCCGGCTGGCCCGAGCCGGACCTGTGGAACGGTGCGGTGCTGTGCCTGGAGACCTCCGAGGACGTGCCGCCGCCCGCCCAGGTGGGGTACTGGCTGCGCAACTACGGCGCGCAGGGCCTCCTGGGCCGCCTGTCGGGTCTGATGTTCGCCCGCCCGCGCGGCTACACGCCGGAGACGACGGCGGCCGTGCACGGCTGGATCGCGCGGGTGCTGCGGGAGTTCGGACGGGAGGACCTGCCGGTCGTGGCGGGCGTGGACTTCGGGCACACCAGCCCGCAGCTGGTGCTGCCGTTCGGCTCGCGCGCCGAGCTCGATCCCGCGCGCCGCGCGGTGCGGGTGCTCGAACCCGGCGTGAGGTGACGACGCTCGACGTGCGCGGCGACGTCGGCGCGTACGGTCGTGCGGCACGCGGGACCGCGCGGACGTCGCGTATGATCGGGGCGTCCCCGAGCACCACCCGTCCGTTCGCCATGCCCGACCCGGAGGCCCGACATGACCACACCCGCCGATACGTCCGTGATGCAGCTCGAACTCGTGCCCGTCCCCGTGGGGGACGTGGACCGCGCGAGGGTGTTCTACGAGGAGCAGCTGGGCTTCCACGTGGATCACGACGTGCGGCCCGCCGAGGGCGTCCGGGTGGTGCAGCTCACCCCGCGCGGCTCGGCGTGCTCCATCGTGCTCAGCACCGGACTGCCCGGGCTGGGCGGCATGACCGTCGGTTCGCTGCGCGGTCTGCACCTCGTGGTCGCCAACGTCGAACGGACCCGCGCCGAGTTGCTCGCGCGGGGCGTCGACGTCGGGGAGATCGACGACGCGGGGCGCGGCGTGCGGTACGCCGCGTTCCGCGATCCGGACGGGAACTCGTGGGTCCTGCAGGAACTCGCGTGGCGCTCCCCCGGACCCTGATCCGAATCCTACCCTTCGATGAGGCCGTGCGAGAGCGCGAACGCGTAGTCCTCCTCGCCGAGTTCCGCCTCACGGCCCTCGTCGATGATCCGCTGCACGCGCGCGCGGCGCGTCTCGTCTCCCTCGAAGGCCCCGGTGTCGCCGTGCTCGGGGATGAAGGTTGAATCGTCGCGGTCGTTCTGGTCCGTCATGTCACGCTCCTCACTGTTCTGCGTACGGGACGTCGGGTGCGCGCGTCCGACGCGTCGCGCCCTCGCGGTTCAGGGTACGGGGAGGAGGGCCACCGCATTCGTGACGGGCGCCACCTGGAACATCCCGGTCATGCCGTCGTGCTCGCGGTCCCCGAAGCGTTCGTGGAAACCTTGATGCTCGGCGTCACGGCGATGCCGCGGCCCATGACTTGACGGCCGCCCCTCGTCGTGCCTGAATGCGGCGAGACCACGTCCACCCGGAGCGTCACGTGATCACCCCCACGACCCAGGCCCTCTCCCTCCTGTCCCCGCCCGGCGCCGCCACGAAGGTGGACGTCGTCGTCATCGGCGCGGGGCAGGCGGGCCTGTCCAGCGCCTACCACCTGCGCGGGCTGGGCCTCTCGCCCGCACGCGACTTCGTGGTGCTCGACGCCTCGACGGGCGCGGGCGGCGCGTGGCGAGAGCGCTGGCCCGGCCTGACGCTCGGTACCGTCAACCGCCTCCACGACCTGCCCGGCCTGCCGTTCGCGGACACGCTCGG
>NZ_KI912653.1:33420-34814 GCF_000519345.1 Deinococcus pimensis DSM 21231 | reverse complement strand
CGCCGTCGGCGCGGCAGCGCGTCCGCGACCTCACCGAGACCCTCGCGATCGTGTGGCGGGCCAGTCCCGGTCACGCGCTCGTGGTGCTCCTCACGACGCTCGTGTCGGCCGGGCTGCCCGCCGCGAACCTCTACGTGGGGAAGCTGCTGCTCGACCGCGTCGCGCTCGCGGCGGGCGGGCAGGTCGGGTATGGCGCGCTGCTCGCGCTGCTCGGCCTGCAGGTGGGCCTCGGCGTGTTCGGCAGCCTCCTCGCGACCTTCCAGAACGCCTCGCGCGAGCTGCTCGGCGACAGCCTCCAGCACGTCACGAGCCGCCGCATCCTGGAGAAGGCGTCGGGGCTCAGCGTGGACCTCTTCGAGAACGCCGAGACCTACGACCGTCTCCAGCAGGCCTACCGCGAGGTGGGCTCGCGGCCCCTGACGACCGCGTCGAGCACGCTGAACCTGCTCTCGTCGCTGCTGACGCTCGCGACCGTCGGGGCCCTCATGGCCCGCCTGGGTCTGTGGGTGCTGCCGCTCGTGCTGCTCGCCAGCATCCCGGGCGTGTGGGTCAGCAGCCGCTTCGGCATGGAGGGCTACCGGATGCTGCGGCGTCAGACGCACGACGCGCGCGTCCAGAACTACCTCGGCACGATCCTCGTGTCGGACCAGCTCGTGAAGGAGGTGCGGCTCTTCGGGTTCGAGCCGTACCTGCTGGGCCGCTGGCGCGAGTACTACCTCGGCTTCCGGGGTCAGCTGGAGGGCCTCATCCGGCAGCGGTCCGCGTGGAGTTTCGGCGCGGCGCTCCTGTCGGCCCTGCTGATCGGCCTCGCGAGCGCGCTGGTGCTGCGGCGCGCGGCGGCGGGTCAGCTCAGCGTCGGCGACTTCAGCCTGTTCGTGCTGGGCATCGCGCAGGTGCAGACGCAGGTCTCCAGCCTGCTGGGCGGCGTGAGCGGCATCTTCCAGAACCTGCTGTACATGCGCAACCTCTTCGAGTTCCTGGAGCTTCCCGCCCGCGACCTCGACGCGGGCGAGGCGTGGCGCGGCCCCATCCACACCATCGAGTTCCGTGACGTGGGCTTCCGCTACCCCCTCACGGACCGCGACGTGCTGCGCGGCGTGAGCTTCACCGTGCGGCGCGGCGAGGCGCTCGCGCTGGTGGGGGAGAACGGCGCGGGCAAGACGACCATCGTGAAGCTCCTGACGCGCCTGTTCGAGCCGACGTCCGGGCAGGTCCTCATCAACGGCGAGGACGCCACGCGCTTCTCGCCCCGCAGCGTGCAGCGCGAGATGAGCATCATCTTTCAGGACTTCGGGCAGTACCAGATGAGCGCCCGCGAGAACGTCGCGCTCGCCGAGGTCGCCCGCCTCGACGACGCGCCCGCCGTGGAGCGCGCCGTGGACCGCGCGGGCGCC
>NZ_KI912653.1:32529-33320 GCF_000519345.1 Deinococcus pimensis DSM 21231 | reverse complement strand
GCCGTGGAGCGCGCCGTGGACCGCGCGGGCGCCGCGTTCGTGGAGACCCTCCCGCAGGGCCTGGAGACGCCGCTCGGGCGGCTCTTCCAGGGCGGCCGCAACCTGTCGGGCGGGCAGTGGCAGCGTCTCGCGCTGGCGCGGCTGTACTTCCGCGACGCGTCCGTGCTGGTCTTCGACGAGCCCACCGCGGCCCTCGACGCCCGCGCGGAATTCGAGACGATGGAGGCCCTGCGGGAGCAGGCCCGCGACCGCATCACCCTGCTGATCTCGCACCGCTTCTCCACGGTGCGGCTCGCGGACCGCGTGGTGGTCCTCGAAGGCGGCGTGATCGTGGAGCAGGGCAGCCACGAGGAGCTCATGGCGGCGCGCGGGAAGTACGCGGCGCTCTACGAACTGCAGGCGAGCGGCTACCTGCGGGAGTAGATGCGTGACGGCCCCCTGGCCGAACGCTCACACGACCAACACTTCAAAAAAGTTACTGTTGGCGAATGCGAGCCGCACGCTTCCACCGACACGGCGATCCCTCCGTCCTGCGCGTCGAGCAGACCGCCTGGCCCTTCCCGAAGGGCGACGAGCTCCTCGTGCGCGTCCACGCCAGCAGCGTGAACGGTACCGACCTCAACATCCGCCGGGGCGGCGGACCCATCGGTCTGCTCACGCGTCTGCCCTTCACCGTCGGCTTCGACGTCGCGGGCGAGGTCGTCGCCTGCGGCGAGCTCGTCACCGCCTTCGAGCCGGGCGACCGCGTCGTCGCGCTCCTCGGGCACGGCGGGGGCGGCGCCGCCGAGTAC
>NZ_KI912653.1:32103-32429 GCF_000519345.1 Deinococcus pimensis DSM 21231 | reverse complement strand
GGCGCCCGCGACACGGTCGAAGAACACCTCCCACACGAGGTCGTTCATGGAGCGCTCCGTCTCGGAGCCCGTGAGCTCGGCGCGCAGCGCGTCGCTGCCGACCGTCAGGGTCCGTCCGGGCCTGCGCGCCGCCCGCCCCCGCAGGGCGTCCGCCACCGTCGATTTGCCGCTTCCGGGAATGCCGACCAGCACGTACACCGTCTTCACGCGCAGAATCCTAGCCCATTTTCCTCAAGGTTGCGTGAAGACCGCGCGTACCCCACCCGACCGGGCAGGATGGCGTGCAGTTCGCCCTTCGCCGCGTTCCCGGAGCGTACGCTCGGGAC
>NZ_KI912653.1:31799-32003 GCF_000519345.1 Deinococcus pimensis DSM 21231 | reverse complement strand
CCACGGCGCTCCTCGACTTCACCGGGGTGCTCGCGGGCCTCACCATCGGCAGCATCGGGCTGTTCGTGCTGCCCGCCCGCCGCCTGCAGGCGCTGCGTCAGCTGCGCCAGCGCGTCGCGCGGCTGCGAGAGAGCCTGGAGGAGATCGTGCGGCGCGAGTACGCCCGCGAGCAGGAACGCGCCGACGCTCGCCTCGCCGACGCCA
>NZ_KI912653.1:31059-31699 GCF_000519345.1 Deinococcus pimensis DSM 21231 | reverse complement strand
GCGGGCTTCGGCGCCCTGCGGGAAGCCCTGGCGACGCGGCTCGGGGAGCGCGAGCGCACCCGCCTGAAACTCGAGAGTCCCCTCGGGACGGCCCGCGAGCTCCTCTCCGGCGAGGACCGCCGCGCCGACGCCGCCCGCGCGACCCTGAAGCAGGACCAGGAGGTGCTGCGCGACCTGGAGCGGCAGCGCGAACGTCACCGCGAGACGATGCTCGGCGAGCTCGACGGTCAGCTCAACCGCGTCACCCGCCTCCTCGCGGAGTTCGAGACGCGCGCCGACGCCTTCATCGACGAGAAGCTGCGGCTGGGCCGCATCCGCGAGCTGATGAACTCCCGTGAGCTGGAGAAGAAGTTCCGGGAGGACGCCGTCCGCGACCTGCCCGACGCGATCGAGCGGCAGTTCGGCACGATGATCGACCGTTTCGTGGAGGCGAACCTGCACTTCTGGGAGGACGTGCAGAACTTCCTCGTGCGCCGTCAGCCCGACCGCGAGCTCGCCCGGACGCGCTTCTCCTACGACCGCGCCGCCCTGATGGAGGGCATCTCCGGCAGCGCGCAGCGGCACCTGGAGGAGGTCACCGAGCAGCAGCTCGCGCGCGAGCTCGCGCAGGACGCCGAGGCGGCCCTCCGGGGCGTGGCGG
>NZ_KI912653.1:21501-30959 GCF_000519345.1 Deinococcus pimensis DSM 21231 | reverse complement strand
AGCCGTCCCTTCCCCCGCCGCGCCGCCCCCGACGGGAGCGCCCGCCGACCCACCCCGCGTGACCTCTCGCAGCTGAGGCGCCTGCTGTCCTACGTCCGCCCGTACCGCGCGAGCGTCGCCGTGGCCGCCGTCGCGACCCTGCTCGCGAGCGGCTTCAACCTCGTCTTCCCGCTCGTGGTCGGCCGCCTCGTCGACGCGTCCTTCCTGCGCATCGGCAGCGCCGACACCACCGTCCTCGACCGCACCGTCGTGATCCTCATCGGCGTGTTCGCCGCGCAGGCGGGCTTCACCGCCGTCCAGACGTACCTGCTGTCCCGCGCGGGCGAGGGCGTCGTCGCGGACCTGCGCCGCGCGCTCTACGCGCACCTGCTCACCCTCAGCCCCCGCTTCTTCGAGGCGCGCCGCACCGGCGAGCTCACCTCGCGCCTCACGTCCGACGTCAGCACCGTGCAGGGCGCCGTCAGCACCGCCCTCGCTCAGCTCTTCAGCCAGACCCTCACGCTCGTCGGGGCCGTCGTGATCCTCTTCGTCACCAACCCGCGCCTGAGCCTGCTCGTCGTGTCCGTCGTGCCCGTCGTGGTGCTCGCGGGCGTGTTCTTCGGGCGGCGCCTGCGCCGCGTCAGCAAGGAGTTCCAGGACCGCGTGGCCGCCGCGAACGCCAGCGCCGAGGAGGCCATCGGCGGCATCCGCGTGGTGCAGTCCTTCACCGCCGAGGGACTGGAGGCGCGCCGCTACGCCGACCTGATCGGGCAGTCCTACGCGGTGGCGCTCAGGCGCGCGCGGGTCCGCGCGGGCTTCCTGCCGACCGTCATCTTCGCGATGTTCACGTCCCTCGCGCTCGTCCTGTGGTACGGCGGGCGGCTCGTGCTGACGGGCGCGCTCACGCCGGGACAGCTCATCAGCTTCCTCTTCTACGCCATCAGCGTCGCGAGCGCCATCGGGGCCTTCACGGGCCTGTGGAGCCAGTTCCAGGAGGCGCTCGGCGCGTCCTCGCGCATCTTCGAGCTCCTCGACGAGCGCAGCGACCTCACCGTCCCCGAGCGGCCCCGCGCCCTCGGGAGCGTCACGGGCCGCGTCACCTTCGAGGGCGTCACCTTCCGCTACGGCGACCGGGGAGACACGCCCGTCCTCGCGGACGTGAACGTGGATGTGCGGCCCGGCGAGGTCGTCGCGCTCGTCGGCCCGAGCGGCGCGGGCAAGAGCACCCTCGTCGCGCTCGTTCCGCGCTTCTACGACGTGCAGGAGGGCCGCGTCCTCGTGGACGGCGTGGACGTCCGCGACCTCGACCCGCGCGACCTGCGCGCCCACGTCGGCATCGTCCCGCAGGAGACGCAGCTCTTCAGCGGCACCGTGAGGGACAACGTCCGCTACGGCCGCGAGGACGCCACCGACGCCGAGGTGGAGCTCGCGGCGCGCGCCGCGAACGCGCACGACTTCATCAGCGCCTTCCCGGACGGCTACGACACCGTCGTCGGAGAGCGCGGGGTGAAGCTCTCCGGCGGTCAGCGTCAGCGCGTCGCCATCGCCCGCGCGCTCCTCAAGAACCCGCGCGTCCTCATCCTCGACGAGGCCACCAGCGCCCTCGACAGCGAGAGCGAGGCGCTCGTGCAGGACGCCCTGGAACGCCTCATGACCGGACGCACGACCCTCGTGATCGCCCACCGCCTCTCCACCGTCCGCAACGCCGACCGCATCGTCGTCCTCGACGCGGGGCGCGTGCGGGACGTCGGCACGCACGAGGAGCTCATGGCGCGAGGCGGGCTCTACCGCGACCTGTACGAACTCCAGTTCCGCGAAGGGGAGGAGGCGAGGTAATGCCTCACGGCGTGTGGACGCGTTGGTAGCGTGAGGTACCGACCCGTGTCGGCGCACCTGTCATTTTGTCGGGTGTGAAACCATGAAAATTCAAAGAGTATATGGAGTTTGGGAATTTCCTTAAAGTCTTTCAAGACAATCTGGGAAGAGATGAAAACTCAACCATAATGGCTGTGAGAATGGTCATTGATGCGTGGAAAGTTTTGGGAATCCCCAAAAGAAGTTGGATCGTCGTTGCTATTTCCGACCAACCACCTTTTGGAGTCATTGGGAACAGAATGGTAATACCGGGTACCGTGATACGAGATATCGAAGTTTGTAGAAGGTCCCGGAGGAATTTCGCGCTTTGCCTCACCATCGCCGGAAGATTTTGGAATATAGCTCGTCAATACAGAGAATACTTGAGAATGACTGCAATGGCTGTGGCTGAGGAAAGAACCACAACCCTAGAAGATCAAGCAAATGCTCTGTCAGCGTCAGAGAAAGTTCAGTTAATCAAAGACCTGCGAAGACTTTTTCCGAATGGCATCGATTTCGATGCCGCCGCACGTATAGCACACCTCATGGAACAGCAGTCGAGGGCAGAGGCCAAGGTCGCGGAAGTCTATGCAGACGCTTTGGAATCCGACCCGCTAAGTCAAATACAATTCAATCCTTATGAAGATGACGGCCTCACAACGCTCGGGGTTGAAGTTATGCCTGACCCTTGGGAGGCAGAAGCTCAACCGAGCCAGGAGACTGCAGGGGTCAATGGATTCCTGGCCCTTTCCGAAGAAGCAGTTGCGGATGTGCCTCGGCTGCCGTCTGCGGATGAAGAGGCGGCTGAAGTGCTTAGTCCGACGTCGCCTACTGTACCTCCAAAGGTCGATGAAGCGGTGATTCAGACGATTGTCGTCGGTCCGGCCAGTGACGCAGAAGTTGACGCAGAAGTTGACGCAGAAGTTGACGCAGAAGTTGAGGAAGACGCCGCCCGTCAGGACCTTGTGGAACAGATTCTCTCCGTCCTGGGTGACTTGCGACAAGGGATGAGCGCGCCAGGCTGGCGCGAAAGCATGGTACAAGTGTTGCCTGCTGGGACTCCTGACGAAGAACCGATCCCAACCACCCGGCAGGGACTTGAACAGGACGTGCAGGTGCCGTTGCCTACGCCTGAGGAAGTGGTGATGGAAGCCGAAGCCACGCAAGCAACGCCGACGTTGCTGGAAGCGTGCCAGGCGCTCGCAAAGCGCCTCAAGAGTGAGAACCGCGCCTTCAGTGAGGTTGGTCTGATTCCGACGTTCGCCCTGGGAGGAGCCGAAGCGCCCATCTTCGACCGGAAGACATGGACGATCACGCTTCCTCAACACTGGGGCGATGACCTGTCACAGGTTCACCTCTCAGTCGTTCAGAACATCCTTCTGGATCCTTCGGAAGGTGGAATAATCTTCCAGTATAAGGCGGCCAGGACAATCTTCCTGCGTGTTGTTGCTGATGCTCTGAGGAATTATTCAGCAGGGCTAATTCTGGCTGTCATCCAGGAAAACATAAAAAATCACGGAGCTAATTTCTGATGGATTATCAAAATCAAGAACCATATGTTTCCGTCGCTCAGTTGAGCGGCGATGTTAAAACTGCTGGCCTAAACGTGACCCTCGGTCAGCGCTACTCGGGTACCCTGCCCGCGTACATAGCCGCTCCCGAAGCCAATCCCCCGGAACTCACCCCGAGCAAAAAGCCCGCTTCGGCACCACCCGCATGCAAGGGTGAAGCCTTTGCAGGCGTCTACAAGCTGGGTGACGATGGCGACACCTCGATCAGAGGCGGCGTCTCCGTGGAGTGTGGCCCCACCAAGGTCGTCCTCGAGAAAACCGAGGACGCCACGGGAAAGGTCTTCGTGGAACACCAGTTCGGTCCTCATTGGGGCGGACGTACAGTCTACGAATCGAACGGAAAGATCGGCGTATACGCCGTCTATAAGTTCGAGCTCTAGGTAACAACTCTCCCTCGTTCGGTTCCCGGCTCAGTGCCGGACCCCTTGACATGGATCGGTCCGCGCGGCGCAACTCCGCGACGCGACCCGAACGAAGGACACCCACATGAAACCCCCGCCGCCCGGCCCTCGCCGTCGCGGCGGGGTTTCCTTTGAGGGTAGAATGACCGGATGTTGCTGTACGGTCGCAATCCCGTGTTGGAAGCCCTGAGGGACGGGCGTGTTTCGGAACTGCTCGTGGCGCGCGGCGTCGAGCAGAGCTTCGTGAGGGAACTGGAGCGCTTCGACGTGCGCCTGAAGTGGGCGCCGCGCATCGAGCTCGACCAGATCGCGGGCACCACGCAGCATCAGGGCGTCGTCGCGGAGGTCGAGGACCTGAAGTGGGCCGAGGTGGACGACATCCTCGACCGCGCGGACGAGCGCGGGGAGCCCCTGCTGATGGTGCTGCTCGACGGCGTCACGGATCCGCGCAACCTCGGCGCGATCATCCGCAGCGCGGAGGTGCTGGGCGCGCACGGCGTCGTGGTGGAGGAGCGCCGCAGCGCGCCGCTGTCCCCGACGGTCGCCAAGACCGCGGCGGGCGCGACGAGCTGGCTGCCGGTCGCGCAGGTGAAGAACCTGCCGCGCTTCATCGACGCCCTCAAGGAGGACGGCGTGTGGGTGTACGGCGCGGCGGGCGAGGCCGCCACCGACCTGCGCCGCCTCGACTACGACCGCAGGCTCGCCCTCGTGATCGGCGCGGAGGGGGAGGGCCTGCGGCGCCTCGTGCGGGAGAAGTGCGACGAGCTCGTCGCCATTCCCGTGCGGGGGAAGGTGCAGAGCCTCAACGCGTCGGTCGCGGCGAGCATCCTGATCTACCAGGCGCTCACGAGTAGAGAGACGCGCTGACGTTCCACGCGAAAGCGAGGGGCCGCCCCCGAGCGTACAGCGACAGAACTTGGACGGCCCTGCCCCTGTTCAGCGGGGTCCCTCCACGTCGCGTCGCGTGACGGGCGACGACAGGACGAGGCTCGTGATGGGCGATCCGTACGCCTTGAGCGCCGAGATGGTGCGTTCCAGGTGCGCCACGTCGGACACGACGACGCGCAGGACGAAGCAGTCGGTGCCGGTGACGCGGTCGCAGGAGTGAATCTCGGGGGCCTGCGCGGCGTGCTTCAGGAAGGGCTCGTCGCGCTGCCCGTCGATGGTGAGGCGGATCCAGGCGCTGAGCGGCAGTCCGAGCCGCGCGAGGTCGAGTTCGGCGCGGTAGCCGCGGATGATCCCGGCGTCCTCTAGCCTGCGGACACGTTCGGCGACGGCGGGTGCGGACAGGCCGACGCGGCGGGCGAGCTCGCTGAGGGGCGTGCGGGCGTCCTGCTGAAGGGCCGCGAGCAGTTGCCAGCCGACCTCGTCGAGGAGCCGTTCGGTGCTAAGTGTCATGGCCTAGCTTAACATTCGAAGGTCCCCGGTGCGATTCTCCTTCAAAAACGTCTGTACGTTCGCCCGGGCGCTTTGTACTCTGGGCCCATGAGTGCCACGGTCCGCGCCGCCGCCCGCTACAGTCCGCTCGTCCTGCTCGCGCTCCTCACGGTGTACCTCGTGTGGGGCAGCACGTACTTCGGCATCCGCGTCGCCATCGAGACCCTGCCCCCCATGGGCATGCTCGCTGCGCGCTTCCTCGTGGCCGGCGCGCTGCTCTTCGGCCTCCTGCGCCTGCACGGCGCGCCCGCCCCCACGCCCGCCGAATGGCGCTCGAGCGCCATCGTCGGCGTGCTGCTGCTCGGCGGCGGCACGGGCCTCGTCACCCTCGCTGAGCGCGACGTGAGCTCCAGCGTCGCCGCGATGGTCATCGCGGTCTCCCCGCTGTTCGCGTCGCTCTTCGCGCGCCTGTGGGGCGAACGCACCTCGGGCCGCGAGTGGGCCGGGATCGGCATCGGCCTCCTCGGCATCGTGCTGCTCAACCTCGGTGACCTGCGCGCCACGCCGCTCGGCGCGGTCCTGCTCGTCCTCGCGCCGCTGTGCTGGACCTTCGGCAGCATGTGGGGCCGTCACCTGCGCCTCCCCTCCGGCCTGATGGGCTCCGCCGCCGAGATGCTCACGGGCGGCGCGGTCCTGCTCGTCCTGAGCGTCCTCACGCGCGAACACTGGGGCACCCCGTCCGCCGCGAGCCTCTGGGCGCTCGCCTACCTCGTCGTGTTCGGCTCCATGCTCGCCTACAGCGCCTACTCCTACCTGCTGCACCACGTGCGGCCCGCCGTCGCGACGAGCTACGCCTACGTGAACCCCGTCGTGGCCGTCGCGCTCGGCGTCGGCTTCGGCGGGGAGTCCCTCTCGCCGCTCGGGTGGGCGGCCCTCGCGGTGATCCTCGCGGGCGTCGCGCTCGTCGCGTGGCCGCGCGCCGCCACCCCCACGGACGGTCCCGCGTGAGCGCCCGCCCGTAGACCGACTTCCGGCGGCGTGCTAGACTTTCGTAGTTTGCCCCTCGCGGGCAGTCTCGCGTGTCCCGGGACCGAGCGGCGCCCCCGCGTGCCGGTCCCGCCCGAGCAGGAGGAATCATGAAGCGTACCTACCAGCCCAACGTCCGCAAGCGCGCCAAGACCCACGGTTTCCGCGCCCGCATGGCCACCAAGTCCGGCCGCAAGATCCTCGCCCGCCGCCGCGCCAAGGGCCGCGCCCGCCTCACGGTCGCGGACGAGTAAAGGCGACCAGAGACGCGCTGAGTGAAGCACCCGAACGGGCGGGCCGTCCCGCCCGTGGGAACTCATCAGCACAGAGACGCGCCGAGTGAAGCATTTGAACGCTACACTCGGCGCTTTCGCGGCGAACCCAGGGTTCGCCGCGCTCCTTTGAGGTTCCCCGCATGACCGACCCCAACGCCCCCGCCCGGCAGAGCGCGCCCGCCGAGGCGACACGCAAACCCCGGCGTCGCAGCGCGGGCCTCACGTCCCTGCGGGGCGACGCGGAGTTCCGGCAGGTCCGCAAGGGCCGCGCGGTCCGCACGCCGTACTTCACGCTGCGCGCCGTGCACTACCGCCCGAAGCACGGCACGCCCTGGAAGCCCATGACGGTCGTGGGCATCGTCGTGCCGAAGAAGGTGCTCCGCAGCGCCGTGGACCGCAACCGCGCCCGCCGCCGCCTGAAGGAGGCGATGCGGCGCGTGGACCTCCCGCCCTGCCGGGCCGTGCTGATGCCCACCCCGGAGGTGCTCACGGTGGACTTCGAGGTGCTCACCGACGCGCTCCGCCGGGCCTTCGACCGCGCCGCGCCCTGAGGGCCCGCGAACCGTGAGCGCGGTCGAAACTCCGGGAGGGCCGAGCGCGTACACTGCAAGGATGGACTCCGGACGCGAGCCGCGCCCCACCCCGCTTCCTCACGAGGAGGGCGGGGTGGGGCGGCATTCGTCCCTCGTCGCGGCAGGTATGCTGGCAGGGGTGCGGTACTACCGCCGCGTCCTCTCGCCCCGCAAGGGCGCCCCGACGTGCCGGTTCACGCCGACCTGCTCACAGTACGCCCTCGAAGCGATCGAGCAGCACGGAGCCCTGCGCGGCGGGTACCTCGCCGCACGGCGCGTCCTGCGCTGCCACCCCCTGAACGAAGGCGGGTACGACCCCGTCCCTCCCAGAAAGAACCCATGACCGAACATCACAACCCCCCGGGCGTCCCCGCCTCCGCGCGCCGCCCCCGTCCGTTCCTCCGCGCGGCCGCCGCGCTGCTGCCCCTCGCCCTGCTCGGCGCCGCCGGGTCCGCCTCCGCCGCCGTGAATCCCGGCTGGATCGAGGCGGACTTCAACGGTGACGGTCAGCGTGACCTGATCGCGACGTCCAACCTCGGCGACATCGTCTTCAACACGCGCGGCGAGATCGTCGGTTGGTACCCGAAGGTGTACGCGGGCACGCCCTCCATCAAGCTGCAGGAGGGCGCGCTGAGCTTTGGCGCCCTCAAGAACCCCCGCACCGTGAACCTCGTGAAGGGCAACCGCGAGGCGCTCGTGGTGCGCATCCCCGGCAACACCGCCGTTCCCTCGGACGCCACCTTCGAGGCGACGCCCACGCCCGTGAGGGGCGCGCTGCCCACGAAGTCCGCCACGGCGATCAACCGCCTGTCCGCCACCTTCCGCTACACGCATGGCGCGGCGCGTGTCGAGAAGACCGTGTCGTTCAGCCCGCGTCAGTTCCGCATGAGCGTCCGCACGAACGTGACGGGCGCCGACGGCTACACCGTCAACTTCGGCGGGCTCAACAACGTCGCGAATCCCACCGTGAAGGCCGTCGCGCAGGGCTCCACGGAGGTGCTCGGCGGCGGGGACGTGAAGAACATCCGTTACGCCGCCATCCAGCAGGTGCCGAACCCCCTCATCGACCCGCAGTCGCAGAACAAGTACGCGATCATCGTTCGTCCGCAGGACGGCACGCGCGCCGACGCGACCGTCACGGGCGGGCAGAACGCCAACATCGCCGTGGAGCTCTCCGGCACCTCGAACCTGCAGGTGTACGGCGGCAAGAACGAGCTCATCCGCCTCTACAAGGAAGGCTTCCTGCAGGAGCCCGGCCTGTTCTCCCCGAACCTGCTCGGCTACCTGTCCCTGCTGATCGCGCGGCTCATGGACGCGCTGCACGCGCTGTTCCTGAGCGCCGGCATCGCCTCGTGGGGCCTCGTGATCGCCGCGCTGACCGTCCTGATCCGCCTCGCGATCTGGCCGATCATGCAGGGCCAGATGCGCTACACGACCCGCATGCAGTTCATCCAGCCGGAAGTCCAGAAGCTCAACGAGCAGTACAAGGACGACCCGCAGAAGCGCGCCGAGGCCACCATGGCCCTCTACCGCGAGCACAACGTGAACCCCGCCGGGTGCCTCCCGGTGTTCATCCAGATCCCGATCCTCGCGGTGCTGTGGAACACCATCCGCAACTTCGAGTTCGACGGCGGCCTGCTGTGGCTGCCCGACCTGTCCATCCCGGACCCGCTGTACATCCTCGCGGCGCTGTACGTCATCGCGAACCTCGTCAGCATCTACATCTCGACCCGCAAGACCCCGCAGATGTTCAAGCAGCAGGCGATGATCTACGTGTTCTTCGCGTACTTCGCGCTGACCTTCCCGGCGGGCGTGACGCTCTACTGGATCCTCTCGACCATCATCGGCATCTTCCAGCAGCTGCTGATCAACCGTCAGATGGAACACCTCACCGCCACCGCGAACGTCCAGAAGGTCGCGGGCGGCGTGAAGGGCGCCGCGCCCAGCGCCGCCGCGGCCGGTCCCACCAAGACCGTGAAGCCCGTCAAGCCCGCCCTCGACGCGGGCAGCGTGAAGAGCACGCCCAAGAAGCAGAAGGAATAACCTCCGGCTCGCGTGCGGCGGGGAGCGTCTTCGGGCGCTCCCCGCCGCAGGTTTCGCGCGGCGTCCGTCGGCGCGCGCGCCCCGCGCGGTACTAGAATGAGTTGCATGGACAAGAAGACGAACCTCGACGAGTACCTCGCTGACCTCGGCATCAGCGAGACGGAGGACGAGGCTCCGCCGCGCCCCGCCGCCCACCTCACGGAGGTGCCGCTCGGCGTCACCGAGAGCGCCCAGCCCGCCGTGATCGTCGAGCGCTTCCTGCGCGGCCTGCTCGCCCGCATCGACGACAGCCTCGACGTCAGCGTCCGCGACGCCGACGACGCCGTCGAGGCCGAGATCACCGGCGAGCGCGCCTCGCGG
>NZ_KI912653.1:20945-21401 GCF_000519345.1 Deinococcus pimensis DSM 21231 | reverse complement strand
CCGGCGAGCGCGCCTCGCGGCTCGCGGGCCGCGACGGACGCGTCCTGCAGGCCGTGGAGGTCCTCGCGTACACCGTGCTCAGCAAGCACACCGGCCGCGTCGACCTGCGCGTCCGCGTGGACGCCGGAGGCTTCCGCCGCCGTCACGCCGACAACCTCACCCGCCTCGCGGAGCGTCTCGCGGTGCAGGTCGCGAAATCCGGAGAGCCGCACGAACTCCAGCCGATGTCCCCCTCGGACCGCCGCATCATGCACATCGCCCTCAAGGAACACCCGGACGTCATGACGGAATCGGTGGGGGAGGGCCCCTCGCGGCACCTCATCATCCGGCCCCGTCACGGCGCGGGAGACTGAGGACCGCCCTTGGCCGTCCTGCGTGACGTGCTGCGCGACGTCGCCCGCCGCTTCCACGCGGCGGGCGTCGCGTCTCCCGACGTGGACGCCGAACTTCTCGCGC
>NZ_KI912653.1:1056-20845 GCF_000519345.1 Deinococcus pimensis DSM 21231 | reverse complement strand
GCACCTCCTCGGGGAGACCGAGTGGGGCGACCTCGTCGTGGAGGTCTCGAGTGACGCGCTCGTACCGCGCCCCGAGACGGAGGTCCTGCTGCACCTCGCCCTGAACGCGCTGAGGGGACGGGCGTCGCCGCGCGTGCTGGACGTCGGGACGGGCACGGGCGTCCTCGCGCTCGGCGTGAAGCGCGCCCGGCCCGACGCCAGTTTGAGCGCCACGGAGGTCAGCGAACCCGCCCTCGCGCTCGCGCGCCGCAACGCCGCCCGCGCCGGGCTCGACGTCACCTTGGCGCACGGCGACCTCGGCGCGGGCCTCACGGGGCCGTTCGACCTCGTCGTGTCCAACCCCCCGTACCTGCCGCTCGCGGACGCCCTGCACGCCTCCCCGGAAGTCCGGCACGACCCTCCGCTCGCGCTGTACGCGGGCCCGGACGGCCTGAGCGTCGCCCGGCCCCTCGCGGCGCTCGCGCGGAACCTGCTCGGGCCGGGCGGTGTGCTCGCGCTGGAACTCGACCCGCGCAACGTGCACGTCCTCGCCGGGGAACTCTCCGGCGAGGACTGGGAGGTCCGGGTGGAACCCGACCTCACCGGACGCGACCGCTTCCTCGTGACGCGAAGGAATTGAGGGGGCGGCCCGGTCCTCATGCCAGGGCCGCCGACGCGTCTCTACAAGCCCAGGTGGCCCTGCTGCCCCGCGCCGTCCTCCTCGGGCCACCACTGCACCCGCGCGAGGTCCACGCGGCCCGCGTCGTCGAAGTGGACGCCCTCGCGCTCCAGCAGGCCCCGCTGAAGCTCGCCGAAGCCCACCCCGTAGGTGCTGATGCGGCCCTGCGCGTTGATCACGCGCTGCCACGGCAGGTCCGTCTGGGCGAGGCCGTTCAGGATGAAGCCCACCTGCCGCGCGTTGCCCGGCCCGCCCGCGAGCGTCGCGAGCTGACCGTACGTCATGACGCGCCCCTCGGGGATGCGCGCGACGAGCGCGAGGACCCGCTCGCGGAACGCCCTCATCGGCTCCGTCACGCTCGCCTCCTCACCGCGCCTCGCGCAGGGGCGTCCACAGCTGCTCCTCGTCGGGAAGCGCGTGGCCGTTCGTCTTGAGGGCCAGCAGGACCTGCCCGCGGTGGTGCGCGTCGTGAATCAGCATGTGCCCGACGAACGCCGTCGGGGAGGCGTGCGGCCCCTCGCCCCACTCGTTCGGCCCGCCGTCCGTCATGAACGCGGCCTGCCACGCGGCGTCCCGCGTCCGCGCGTACGCGTCGCGGATGCGGGCGAGGTCCGTCTCGGTCGTGCCGGTGGCCTCGTCGTGCAGGGACGGCAGGTCGGTCATGGCGCCCTCGCCCCTCAGGGAGCCCCAGTAGCGCGTCACGTTCGCCATGTGCGCGAGGTGCTCCGCGACCGTGAAGCCCCCGCCGGGCGTCCGCGCCGTCAGCATCCCGGGCGTGAGGTGGTCCAGCAGGATCTCGTTCACCCGCGCGTTCGCCTGCCAGACCGCGCCGAGGTCGTGCCGCATCTGTTCTGTCTCCGACATTGCACTCATGCTTGCCTCCGCGTGCAGCATACTCCCTCCGGGTGGGCGGGTGAGTCCGCCATTCGGTCACGCCACGACCACACGAAAGCCGCCCCGCCGGAAGCGGGACGGCTTTCGTGTGGTGCTCAGCTGAAGGTCAGCTCGGCGTGACCGGGCGACGCGAGATCCGCGAAGACCCTGAGGCCCGCGCGGTCCGGCGCCTCCAGGTGATAGCGGAAGTTCCACAGGTAGTGCTGCACGACCCGCTGCGGCAGGCCCAGCTTCAGCGCGTGCGCCTCCGAGATCTCCCCGAGATGCCCGACGCCCCAGCGGCGCGCGCCGCGCATCGCGAGCTGCAGGTCCTTCGGCGGCGGGTTGTCCTTGCGGTGCGCCCACACCGCGAACACGAACGGATGCCCCGTGAGCTCGTACCATTTCTGCGCGAGGTCCGTGACGATCACGCCGCGTCCCGTGTGCGGCAGGTCCAGCATGGACACGTCCTCCGAGATCGGGCCGACCACCTCGTACCACTCCTGCAGGGCCGAGTCGCCGATGCGCAGCACCCCGTCGTAGCCGCGCGCGAGCAGGTCGAGGGCGGTGCCCTCCGCGCGCTCCAGCCGCGCGTCGATGCCGCTCTGCGCCAGCAGGACGCGCAGCAGTTCCACGGACGTGGCGCTCTGGCTCGTCAGGGCGATCCTCGCGCCCTGAAGCTCCTCCCAGGGACGGCGGTGGAAGAGGTTCACGCTGTACACCGCGCCCAGCACCGCCACGCTGAAATCGTGCAGGGCCGCGAGCCGGTCCGCGTGGCGGATGAACTCGAACACGCTGATGTTCGCGAGGTCCACCTCGCCGGACAGCAGGGCCGCGTTCATGGCCGTCGGGACGCCGCTCACGGCGCGCGCGCCCTCGGGGAACTCCAGACGGTCCGTGAGGGGCGCGACGTTCGTGTAGTGGATCAGCCCGACCCGGTAGGGGTGCGAGGCGGGGCGCGTGGAACGCGAGATGCTCTCAGTCGGCCGCATCCACGGCCACCTCGCCCAGGACTTCGAGCTCGTTGTAGAACGCGTCGCGCAGCACGGGCGTGCGGCCCGCGCGGCGGATCATCTCCACGAGCTTCTGCTTGCTGAGCCCCAGCGGGCTCGTCGCGCCCGCCGCGTGCGCGATGTGCTCCTCCAGGATGGTGCCGTCGATGTCGCTGACGCCCCAGTCGAGGCTGACCTGCGTCAGTTCCGAGCCGATCATCACCCAGTAGCCCTTCACGTGCGGGAAGTTGTCGAGGTACACGCGCGCCACGGCGAGGTTGCGCAGATCGTCGAGGCCCGTCGTGAACTCCGTCTTGCCGAGGTTCTGCGCGAGGGTGTTCCCGAGCGGCTGGAAGGCCAGTGGGATGAAGCTGTGGAACCCGCCCGTCTCGTCCTGCAGGTCACGCAGGCGGTGCATGTGGTCGAGGCGCTCCTCCAGCGTCTCGATGTGGCCGTACAGCATCGTGGCGTTCGTGCGCAGACCCAGCGAGTGCGCCTCGCGGTGGATCTGCAGCCACTTCTCCGACTTCACCTTGTTGCGCGCCACCTCGCGGCGCACGCGGTCCGCGAAGATCTCCGCGCCGCCGCCCGGCAGCGCGGCCAGCCCGGCCTCCTTGAGTTCACGCAGCACCTCCAGGGTGGGCTTCTTCGCGATGCGCGAGAGGTGCTCGATCTCGGCGGCGGTGAAGGCCTTCACCTGCAGGCCGGGGAAGTGCTCCACGAGGGCGCGCACCATCGCCGGGTAGTAGGCCCAGGGGCGGTTGGGGTGGTGGCCGCTGGACATGTGGAGCTCCGTGATGCCGGGCTCCCACTTGGAGCGGACGTGCGCGACGACGTCTTCCACGTCGTAGTCCCAGGCGCGCTCCTCGCCCTTGCGGGCGGCGAAGGCGCAGAAGGTGCAGCCCACGTAGCAGATGTTGGTGAACTCCAGACGCATGGAGTGCACGAAGTACGTCTTGTCGCCGTGCAGGCGTTCGCGGGTGAGGTTGGCCAGACGCATCAGACCGTTGAGGTCGCGCGTGCGGTAGAGGTGCATCCCCTCCTCGAAGTCGAGGCGCTCGCCGGCCTCGACCTTCTCGGCGATGGCGGCGAGCCGGGGGTCGCGGGTCCACTTCATGACCCCAGTCTACGCTTCCACTCGGAAGTTTCCGTTACGTCTGTCCCGGAAGGTGAGCCGGGAAGGCATCCGTGAAGGCACGGGAAGGGGAGGGCGGAACGTCGCGTCACGCCCTCCCCGCGAGACCCTCCGGCTACTGCCCGCCCACGTCGATGCTGCCGATCAGCACGCTCGGCGCGCCCGTCCCGCCCGGCGTGAACTCCAGGTCCGCGCCCACGGCGCGCACGTCGCGCAGCACGTCGAGGATGTTGCCCGCCACGGTGAACACGTCCAGCGGGTACGCCACCTCGCCGTTCTCCACCCAGAAGCCCTCGGCCTGCAGGCTGAACTCGCCCGTGATGGGGTTCGCGCCCGCGTGCGCGCCCTGCACGTCCGTGAGCAGCAGCCCCGTCCCGAGGTCCCGCAGCAGCGCCTCGCGCGTTCCCGCGCCGGGCTTCAGGAAGAGGTTCGTGGGCGCCACGCCCACCGTGCCCCGGTACCCGTAGCGCGACGCGTGTCCGGTGCTCTCCACGCCCGCGCGCGACGCCGTCTCCGTGTTGTGCAGGAAGCCGCGCAGCACGCCGCCCTCCACCAGCGTGAGGGGCGCGCTCGGGAAGCCCTCCACGTCGAAGGGCCGCGAGTTCTGCCCTCGCGCGAGCGTCGCGTCGTCCACGAGCGTGACGAGCTCGTGGAAGGCCGCCTCGCCCTCGCGGCCCGCCAGCGGGCTCTTGCCCTCCTGCGCCATCTTCGCGCTGAACATCCCCGAGAACACCGCGAGGAAGTCCGCCATGCAGCGCCGGTCGATCACGGCGGGGAACGCGCCGCTCGGGGCGGGCCGCGCGCCCAGCAGGGCCGTCGCGGCGCGCGTCGCCTCCAGCGCCGTGCGGGTCGGGTCGAGCTCCTCGAACTCGCGGGTGAACTCGAACTCCATCTTCATCTTGTTCTGCCCGCCCTCCGACACGAGCGGCGCGACGTACTGGTACGCGTGCAGCTCACGGAAGGCGCGGTCGAGCCCCTCGGTGTTCGCGACGGCCGTCTCGGACTCCCCGTCGCTGTAGGCGCTGTACGGGACGCTCACGACGCGCGCGTCGCCCGTGCGGGCCGCCTCCTCGAGCTTCAGCGCGGCCTGCACCTTGCGCTCCACCGTCACGCCGGAGAGGCCCTCGCCGTGCAGGTCCATCTCGGGCGGCTCCGCCCACGCGCCGAGCCGCGCGTGCCCCTCGGGCGCGACGAGCTCCGCGTTCTCCACGGCGCTCGCGAGCGCCCGGTCGAGCGCCCCCCGTGAGAGGTTCTCGCTGTACGCGTACCCCCACGCGCCCCCCACGAGGGCGCGCAGGCCCACGCCCTGACGGCTGGAGAGCTTGAACTCCGCCACGTCCCCCCCGAAGGCGCGCACGGTCGTCTCGGTGCCGCGCGACGCGAACACCTCCAGGCTCACGCCGCGCTCCCGGGCGCGGTCCAGCAGGTAGCGGCGGGCCTCCTCGAAGCTCAGCTGTCTCGCGTCGTCGGTCGTCACGCGCGTCCTCCCACGGTGATCTCGGAGATCAGGATGTGCGGCTGGCCGACGTCGGTCGGGATGGAGCCCGACTGCGAGCCGCACATGCCCTGCCCGCGGTCGAGGTCGTTCGCCACGCCGACGATGTTCATGAGGTCCTGCGCGCCGTTCCCGACGAGCGCCGCGCCGCGCACGGGCTCGCAGATCTCGCCGTCGCGGATCAGGTAGCCCTCGTTCACGGTGAAGTTGTAGTCGCCCGTGCCGGGCGTGACGCTCCCGCCGCCCATCGTGCGGGCGTACAGGCCGAACTTCACGTCCGCGATGAGCTCCTCGGGAGTCCGCTCGCCCTCCAGGATGAAGGTGTTGCGCATCCGCGAGGTCGGCGCGAAGGTGTAGTCCTGCCGCCGACCGCTGCCCGTGCGGCGGTACCCGGTCTGGAGCTCCCCGAGGCGGTCCACCATGAAGGACTTCAGCACGCCCTTCTCGATCAGGACGGTGCGCTCGCTGGGGGTGGCCTCGTCGTCCACGTTGATCGAGCCCCACGCGCCGGGGATGGTGCCGTCGTCGACGGCGCTGACGCACTCGTTCGCGATGCGCTCCCCGAGCTTGTCCGCGAAGACGCTCGCCTTCTTCGCGACGGCGGTCGTCTCCAGGATGTGACCGCAGGCCTCGTGGAAGATCACGCCGCCGAAGGCGTTGCCGATCACGACGGGCATCTTCCCGGCAGGGGCGTACCCGGCGGGCAGCATCGCGAGGGCGATCCGCTTCGCCTCCGCGCCCGTGCGTTCGGGCAGGTCGCCGTCGAAGAACTCGCGGCCCATCGCCGCGCCCGGCCCGGACATCCCGGTGGAGCGCCGCGTGCCGTCGTCCGCGACGACCGTGACGTACAGGCGCGAGCGGACGCGCTCGTCCTCGCTCCAGTCGCCCTCGGTGTTCGCGACGAGGATGCGCTGCGCCACGTCGAGGTACATCACGTCCGTCGTGCGCACGTGCTCTCCCTGCGCGGCGCCGTGCGCGCGGCGCGCGATCTCCAGCTTCTCGCGCTTCGAGACGCCCGTCGGGTGATCGCGGATCGTCCAGAGGGGCTTCGCGTCGAGCCGACGGAAGTCGAGGCCGCCCGCGCCGCGCGCGTCCACCTCGCCCGTGGAGCCCTGCGCGCGCGCGAGGGTCCGCGCGACCTCCATCAGACCGTCGGGCGTGCAGTCGTTCGTGTAGGCGTACACGACCTTCGTGCCGTACAGCAGGCGCAGGCCCGCGCCGTACAGGTTGCCGCTCCCGGCGTCCTTGACGTTCCCGCCGAGCAGGTGGAGGTTCGTGGTGACGGTGTCCTCCATGAAGAGTTCGGCGAAGGTGGCGCCGCCCGAGCGGGCGACGTCGAGGACCTCCGCGACGAGGTTACGGTCCAGCATGCGTCCTCCTGGGTTCCGGACGGGCGTCCGGACGGATGATGGTGGTGCGCGGTCAGCTTACCGCGCGCGGGCGGGCCGTGGCGTCAGCGTTTTGGCGGTGGACGGACCCATCGTCGTACGCTCGGGAGCGGTCCCTCGCTTTTGCCTGGGGTGGTGACGCGTCTCTCCGCTCATAGGTCGGGAACGGGCGCCGCCAGCACCCGTCCGAGGTGCCCGCCGCGTTCGCCGGGTTCCCCGGGCCGGCCCGGCAGATCGAGCGAGACGTGCTCCAGCGCGGCCTCCAGCTGACGGGCCCGCGCGAGGCGTGCCTGCAGGTCCGCCGCGCGGGCTTCGAGCCGCTCGCGGGCCGCGCGGACCTCCACGAGGGCCCGCCTGAGCTGGCCGCGCACCTCGTCGTCGAGGCCGTGCGCGCCCGCGTGGTCGCCCGCGCGGGCGGGACGCAGCACGACGGTGAGTTCGCCCGCCGTGACGACGGTCTGCCCGCCGAGGCGCTCGGCCTGATGCAGCGACAGGATGTCCTCCAGGCTGAGGCCGAGCTCGCGCCACTGCCGCACGGACGCGGCCTGCGCGAGGTGCTGCGCCATGAAGCGGTACTTGCCGTTCACCTCGTAGGGGGTGATGAGGCCGACGCGCAGGTAGTGGCGGACCGTGGTGGGCGGCACGCCCGCGAGGACGGCGAAGCCCGACAGGGTAACGCCGCGCGGGTTGGTGAAGGCGCGCGCCGCGCCCGGCGAGCCGCACACGAGCTCCATCGCCTCGCGGAAGGCGGGGTCGGTGTCGAGACGGCGGGCGTAGTCGGCGGCGAGGATTCGGAACTCGGCGGGCGTGCGCACGACGGTGCTCACGCCGCCCTCCACGAGGCGGGCGTTCGGGGCATGCTGGGGCCTCCTTTCCCTCCACCATGCAACGTGCAGTGCGCTTCACGTCAAGAGGGGGGAGGGTGAGGCCCGCTACAGGGCATCCCGGTACTTCTCGACGACGCCGTCGAGCGCCTCGCGCAGCAGGGAGGCCTCGGTGCGGCCGAGGGCGGCGCTGAGCTTCGCGAGGCGCTCCAGGGAGGACCTGGGGTAGTAGTTGCTCTTGAGGACCATCCTGCTCTCGACGTAGATGGCGATGCGTCCGCGGCCCTCGCGTTTGGCGCGTAGAAGGGCCTCGTCGGCGGCGCGCAGCAGGTCCGGGACGCTGCTCGCGTGCGAGGGCCGCTGGGCGAGGCCGATGGAGAGGTTCGGCCAGAGGTGGCGGGGGATGTCGAGGCCGGGGGCGCTCTCGCGGAAGTGCCCGAGGACCTCGTTGAGCAGGATCAGCGCGGTCTCGGTGGGCGTGTCGGGGAGGGCGACGGCGTACTCGTCGCCGCCGAACCGTCCGACGAGGCTGCCCTGCGGGAGGGAGCCGGTGAGGACGCGCTCGACGAAGCGCAGCACGCGGTCCCCGGCGTCGTGGCCGAGCTGGCTGTTGATGGCGCCGAAGTGGTCGAGGTCGATGAGGGCGACGGAGAGCGCGAGTTCCACGTCGAGGGCCTCCAGCGCGGCCTCGAAGTCGGCGCGCTGCAGCAGGGCGAGCGTGTTCATGGTTTTCCTCCTACATCATGAGCATAACATCAAACATATATATGTCAAGCCGATATGCGTGACTTTGCAGCCGATGGGGCAGAAGACGCTCACGAGAGCGGCGCACCATGACCTCATGCCCGACCCCGGCGAACGTCCCCTGCCCCGCGTGGACGAGTCGTCCGACGCGCTCTTCTACCGACAGCCGCGCTTCGTCACCCACATCGACGACGCCGCGATCCGCGCCGTCACCGGGCTCTACCGCGAGGTGCTGCCGCCCGGCGGGCGCGTCCTCGACCTGATGAGCTCCTGGGTGAGCCACCTCCCGCCCGAGGTGGAGTACGCCCGCGTGGTCGGGCTCGGCATGAACGAGGCCGAGCTCGCGCGAAACGAGCGCCTGAACGCGTACGTCGTCCACGACCTCAACGCCGACCCGCGGCTGCCCTTCGCGGACGCGGAGTTCGACGCCTGCACGATCTGCGTCTCCATCGACTACCTCACGCGGCCCGTGTCGGTCCTGCGCGAGGTGGCACGGGTGCTGACGCCCGGCGGCCCGCTCGTCGTGACCTTCTCCAACCGCTGCTTTCCCACGAAGGCGGTGCTCCCCTGGCACCGGCTCGACGACGCCGGGCACGTCTCGCTCGTCTCCGGATGGCTGAAGGAGGCGGGCTTCGTCGCCGTGGAGGGGCTCGACCGCAGTCCCGCGCCGGGCCGCTCGGACCCGCTCTTCGCGGTCGTCGGGCACGCCGGGTGACCCGTGGTCGGCTTGAGTCCGGGGGACTCACATCTTGTGTTCACCCCGTTGACATAAGGCTGAGTCTCTAGCTAACATTGCGCTTGAGGTCGGAACGCCCAGCGTTCGACAGACTCAAGACTGTTGGAGGAACCCCATGCTGAAACCGTTAGGCGATCGTGTGCTGGTGGAGATCATCGAGGAAACCGAGCAGAAGACCGCCGGAGGACTCTACGTCCCCGACACCGCCAAGGAGAAGTCCCAGCGCGGCCGCGTCGTCGCGGTCGGCTCCGGCCGCGTGCTCGACAACGGCCAGCGCGTCGCCGTCGAGGTGAACGTCGGCGACACCGTCTACTTCGCGAAGTACGGCGGCAACGAAGTCTCCCTCGAAGGCAAGAACTACAGCATCCTCGCCGAACGCGACATCCTCGCGGTCGTCGAGAACGCCCCCGTCGCGAAGTAACCCTCAGCGCAGCCAAGGAGAACCATCATGGCGAAACAGCTCGTATTCGAAGAGAACGCCCGCCGCGCGATGGAACGCGGTGTCAACGCCGTCGCGAACGCCGTCAAGGTGACCCTCGGGCCCCGCGGCCGCAACGTCGTCATCGAGAAGAAGTTCGGCAGCCCCACCATCACCAAGGACGGCGTCACCGTCGCCAAGGAAGTGGAACTCGAGGACAAGCTCGAGAACATCGGCGCGCAGCTCCTCAAGGAGATCGCCAGCAAGACCAACGACATCACCGGTGACGGCACCACCACCGCCACCGTGCTCGGCCAGGCCATCGTGAAGGAAGGCCTGCGCAACGTCGCCGCCGGCGCCAACCCCCTCGCGCTCAAGCGCGGCATCGACAAGGCCGTCGCCGCCGCCGTCGAGCAGATCCGCGCCCTCTCCGTCCCCGTCGAGGACTCCGACGCCATCCGCAAGGTCGCGGGCATCAGCGCCAACGACGACGCCGTCGGCCAGGAAATCGCCAACGCGATGGACAAGGTCGGCAAGGAAGGCGTCATCACCATCGAGGAGAACCGCGGCTTCGAGACGGAAGTGGACGTCGTCGAGGGCATGCAGTTCGACAAGGGCTACATCAACCCGTACTTCGTCACGAACACGGACAAGATGGAAGCCCAGCTCGAGGAGCCCTTCATCCTCATCAGCGAGAAGAAGATCGGCAACCTCAAGGACCTCCTGCCCGTCCTCGAGAAGGTCGCGCAGACCGGCCGTCCGCTGCTCATCATCGCCGAGGACGTCGAGGGCGAGGCGCTCGCCACGCTCGTCGTGAACAAGCTGCGCGGCACCCTCAACATCGCCGCCGTGAAGGCCCCCGGCTTCGGCGACCGCCGCAAGGAGATGCTGCGTGACATCGCCGCCGTCACCGGCGGTCAGGTCATCACCGACGACCTCGGCTACAAGCTCGAGAACACCACCCTGGACATGCTGGGCCGCGCCAAGCGCATCCGCATCACCAAGGACGAGACCACCATCATCGACGGCGCGGGCAGCCAGGCCGAGATCGACGCGCGCGTCGGCGCCATCAAGGCCGAACTCGACAGCACCGACAGCGACTACGCCCGCGAGAAGCTCCAGGAGCGCCTCGCCAAGCTGTCCGGCGGCGTCGCCGTGATCCGCGTCGGCGCGGCCACCGAGACGGAACTCAAGGAGAAGAAGCACCGCTACGAGGACGCCCTCAGCACCGCCCGCTCGGCGGTCGAGGAAGGCATCGTCGCGGGCGGCGGCACCACGCTGCTGCGCCTCATCCCCACCCTCCGCGACCTCGCGACCACCCTCGAAGGTGACGAGGCCACCGGCGCGCGCATCCTGATCCGCGCGCTCGAGGAGCCCGCCCGTCAGATCGCCGCGAACGCCGGCTTCGAGGGCAGCGTCGTCGTGAACGCCGTCGTGAACAGCACCTCGCCCCGCTACGGCTTCAACGCCGCCACCGGCGAGTTCGTCGACGACATGGTCACCGCCGGCATCGTCGACCCGGCCAAGGTCACCCGCACCGCCCTCCAGAACGCCGCCAGCATCGGCGCGCTGATCCTCACCACCGAGGCCATCGTCAGCGACAAGCCCGAGAAGGCCGCCCCCGCCCCCGCCGGTGGCCCCGGCGGCGGCATGGGAGACATGGACTTCTAAACCCCGCACGGGATTCGGAACGACCTCGACGCGCAAGCGTCGGGGTCGTTCCCGTTCATCCGGCGCACATCGTCCCACCGGGGACTACCCAACGAACGTCCGGCAGTGTACAACTTGATGGACACACTCAACCCAGCCGCTCGCCCGGACCCACCGAGGCGGCGAGCACGGACGCGCCCGCTTCTGGCGCGTCCAGGAGGAACCGACGTGACCCGACTCAAGCCTGCCGCGCCCCTCGCGGGCCTCACCCTCGCGCTCACCCTCGCCGCCTGCGGGCAGACGCCCGACACGCCCGGAGCGGCCATCACGGCAGGCGCCCTCAGTGCTCAGGCCGTCCGGAGCGGCCCCACCCTCAGCACCCTCGCGCCCGGCAAGTTCCAGGAGCTCAACCAGAAGCTCAAGGTCAACATCGTCCTCGTCGGCTACGAGCAGGGCGCGGGCCCCAGGAACGTCGACGCGAAGAAGCTCCGCGCCGAGCTCCCCGGTACCTACCGCACCGTCAACCGCTCCCCGAAGTTCTACGGGCTGCCCGCCGAACTCGGCGTGAACTTCACGTACGACTACAACGTCGTCTACGCCGACCAGAACTACGAGGACGCCTTCTTCGGCTACCTGAAGAGCGCCGCGAAGGACGCGCCCCTCACCGCGCAGCAGAAGGCGTACAACGCGCAGACCGTGCGCACGCGCACCATCACCTCCAACGCCCTGATCGACGCGCCCAGCACCGAGAAGTGGCTCGCCAACCACGCGCCCGCCGGGGTGGACACCACGCAGTACACCGTCTACCTCGTCAACTGGTACGGCCGCCAGGACTTCAGGGACCACGTCTACAGCAAGCTCGACGAGCCCGATCCGGACACCGGCACCAACTTCGGCCTGCGCGACTCGCGCAAGCTCATCGCCTGGGGCGGCACCGCCGCCGACGACGAGGAGAGCGGCCAGGGGCAGAAGCCGAACGCGCGCGTCTGGTTCTACGACCTCAGCGCGGGCCCGGAAGCCTGGACCCTCAACTACGACCTCACCAAGCAGGACGTGGACGGCGACGGCGAACCTGACGAGCGCATGCCGCCCGTCTGGGAGTACGGCAACACGGGCGCCACCTATCGCCCGTTCGACAACCTCAGCCGGGACCTCGGCCGCGTCACCCGCTACGTCGCCCTCGACCTGCTCTTCACGACCAGTCCCCTGTACAAGCCCGCCATCAGCGCGCCCGCGCTGCCCAGGAACGTCCAGCTCGACATCAACGTCTACCAGGGCGAGGCCGGCTTCGACGCCACCACCCTCATCAAGCAGAAGCTGCTGCTGCAGGAACTCGGGGAGCTCCAGCCCAACACGAACTTCAGCGCAGAGGTAACCTCCCTGCCCTTCGAGGGCCGCGCCGCCGACGTGTACCTCTGCTACCTCTCCGGGCATTCCTGCTACGGCGGCAGCATCAGCAAGACCGGCTACGGCGACCTCTTCAAGGTGCACCAGACGCAGCTCATGCGCTTCCTCGAAGGCGACGCCGACTACGAGGTGCCCATCTTCGCCTACCACACCGGCGACCTCGACATTCCCTTCCTCGGACTCGCCGACGACAACTACGCCGACGGCACCCAGAGCTTCGTGTTCGGCGCGGACAACAGGGCCACCCGCGCCAGCTACGGCCTCACCACCACCCTCATCCACGAGGTGGGGCACCACCTCGGCATGAGCCACCCGCACGACGGCTACGACTCCGAGACGGACAACGACTTCGGCGCGTACGGCGCGTACACCTACGCGAACGTCGGCGACGAGTCGAACTCCATGATGAGCTACATCGACCTCAACTGGGACTTCAGCCAGTTCGACCGCGACAACATGAACCGCTACCTCACCAGCGTCTACCTCAACGAGGCCAACGCCGTGCTCGCCACGCTCTACGCCAGCGGCAAGGCCGGACGCGTCGCCGTCACCCTCGCCGCCGCCGACGCCAACGCCGCCGACGCCGTCCGCACCTACGGCACCATGAACTACGCCGCGGCCGCGCAGAAGGCCCAGACCGCCTACTCCGGCGTCATGCGCGCCGCCGCCGACGCGGGCGTCAAGATCGAACCGCAGGCCTGGCCCGCCGACTACAAGGCCAAGGGCGGCAGCAGCAAGTTCGTCGACACCGTCACGTACCAGCGCAGCCTCCCCTGAGGACGACCACGAGCCGCCCCGCGCCCGGAAGAGGCGCGGGGCGGCCCGCCCGTCCGGGTGTGCGTCGTCTCGCGTCTCTGTATGCTTTGGCGGCGTACGCACCGGAGCGGTCCGGTGCTCATGCCATGGGCGTCCTCGCGTCTCTGTATCTTAGAGGCATGCGTCAACCTCCCATGGCCGTCTTCATCGCGCTGGCCGTCGTGCTCGTCCTCGCGGTGATCCTGCTCCCGAGGCCCTGGAACGACCTGCTCAGCTTCGTCGTCATGGTCGCGCTGTTCGTGTTCGTCACGCAGCAGGAGCGCCGCACGGGCCGCTCGGCGGGCGTCGTCAAGTGGCTCGCGCTGGGGCTCGCCGCCTTCGACCTGTTCCTCATCGTCTCCTTCTTCACGGGGCGCGGCGCCGCCACCTGAACGCGGAGGCCCGAACGGAGGAGGGCGCCCGCGAACGGGCGCCCTTCCTCGCTTCACTCGCGCGCCTCGCGCGGCAGGTCCGGCGGGACCACCAGCGCGCTCAGCGCCAGCCCCCCGAGGGACGCCATCACCGTCACGCCCAGCCACAACTCCGGGCTCGCGCGCATCAGGCCCAGGACGGTCGCGCCGCCCAGGAAGGGCAGCCACACCGTCAGGGGCAGCGCCAGCGAGAACGACCGCAGGTACAGCACCCGCCCGGGCGACGGGCGCAGCAGCGCGATCAGCGTGTCCGTCAGCAGACCCGCCACCAGCCCGACGAGCAGCACCCGCCACCGGGCGTCCCCCAGCCACGGCGCGAGCACCACCATCAGCGCGCCGTTCACGCCGTACATCCACGTGACCGCCCCGAACGGCAGCTGCCAGCGGCGCACCAGCAGCAGCACCGGCGCCGTCAGGATCACCGACGTCACGAGGATCCCCGCGAGCTCCCCCGCCGTGCTGTCGAAGCCCAGCCCCGTCGGGAGGCGGTACAGGCCCCACAGGTACATGTGCATGAACGACGCGAACGACAGGCCCGCCGTCATGGACAGCACGGCGGGCCACACCACGCCCGGCGCGGACCGCCGGGGGGTCGGCGCGCGCCACGACGCCACGAGCGGCGCGAGCGCCAGCAGCTCCGCCCCGAGGAACAGCAGCAGGTGCGTGGGGCTCAGCAGCGCTTCGATGCCCACCTCGATCCCGAAGATCGTGTGCCACGTCAGGTCGCCCAGACCGCCCAGCGCGAACACCGGCACGCCCAGCAGGGCCATGCCGTACCCGACCGGGACGGCCGCGAGGCCCCGGCGTCCCTCACGCAGGCCGCGCCACACCAGGAAGCCCACCCACAGGGCCGTCACGAGGTACCCGGAGTAGAACACCGCGTGCCAGGGCGTGAAGAACGTCTCCAGGCTCTCCCCGAGGGTGTTGTGCGCCCACCCGTCGATGAAGATGCCGATCATCAGCCACCAGCTCACGAGGATGGTGACGAGGTTCTGCGCGGGCGTCGCGCGGGGCCGCGCGGACCCCGGCGCGGCGGCGGTGGGGGCGGACGGCGTGGGCTGCGTGGTCATGCGTTCCTCCTGCGGGAGCGTGGCCCGCTCATTCCACGCTACTTCGGGAAGCGTGACGAATGTGTGCGGGACTGCGCACCCCGCGCGCTCGTCAGGTACAGTGAGTTCACAACTGGGGGAGTAGCCACCCGTGGATGCGGGTGCGTGTGTCGTCAGTACGGCGCCATCGGCGGCCCGGCACGCGTGACAAACGGCGAGACCCATGTATGGAGGTTCCATGGAACTGCCCATCTGGGTCTGGTTTGCGTTCATCGGCTTCGTCCTTGGCATGCTCGCCCTCGACCTCGGCGTCTTCAACCGCAAGGCGCACGTCGTCAGCGTCCGGGAGGCGGGCATCTGGACGACCGTCTGGGTCTCGCTCGGCCTCGCGTTCGCCGCGCTCGTGTACTTCTGGCAGGGACCGCAGAAGGGCATCGAGTGGCTCACCGGCTACGTCGTCGAGTACAGTCTCGCCGTCGACAACATCTTCGTGTTCGTGATGGTCTTCGCGTACTTCGGCGTGCCCGCCATCTACCGCCACCGCGTCCTCTTCTGGGGCATCATCGGCGCGCTCCTCATGCGCGGCGCGATGATCCTGCTCGGCGTGGAGCTCATCGAACGCTTCCACTGGATCCTGTACGTGTTCGGCGCGTTCCTCGTCTTCACCGGGATCAAGATGTTCACGCAGCGGGGTGACGACGAGGCCGTCGACCTCGAGGCGAACCCCGTCATCCGCTTCGCCCGCCGGCTCCTGCGCGTCTCGCCCGAGTACGACGGGCAGAAGTTCTTCACCGTCCGGAACGGTGTCCGGATGGCCACGCCCCTGTTCCTCGTGCTGATCTTCATCGAGTTCACCGACCTGATCTTCGCGGTGGACAGCATCCCCGCGATCTTCGCGATCACCACCGACCCGTTCATCGTGTTCACGTCCAACGTCATGGCGATCCTCGGCCTGCGCAGCCTGTACTTCCTGCTCGCGCACGTCGTCGACCGCTTCATCTACCTCAAGACGGGCCTCTCCGTCATCCTGACCTTCATCGGCGTGAAGCTCCTCCTGATCGACGTGTACAAGATCCCCACCACCGTCTCCCTGTCCGTCATCGTGAGCGTCCTGACCGTCAGCGTCCTCGCGTCCCTCTGGGCGACCCGCAAGGGCGGCCCGCGCGAGGTGCCCGCCGAGGAGCACGAGCGGCTCGTCGGCGAGGTGGAGCGGCAGGGCTAGCGTCACGACCGGGACGGAGCGGGCGCGACTGTGCGCCCGCTCCGTTTTCTCATGAATCTCTTGAGAGAACCTTGAGCCGCTGTGGTACGTTCATCGTGATGCGAGCCCTCCTCCTGCTCACCGTCCTCGGACTGACCGGCGCCGCGCACGCCGCCACCATCCCGTACGAGAACTGGGAAGCCCAGCCGGGCGGCCTCTGGACGGGCGGAAGCGGCGCCTGCGCCATGCGCGAGGAACTGCACCCCCAGACCTTCGGCGCCCTCACCACCCAGGACGCCGCCGCGAAGTTCGCCGTGCGCCTCCAGCAGACCCTCGCCGCGCAGAAGCTCGGCAGCGTCGTCACGCAGGCCGTCGAACGGCCCGGCCAGTGGGGCGTCCTCGCCAGCTACCTCTACAGCGAGAACGGCGAACGCTACAAGGTCGTGCAGCTCTACGTCTCCAGCGCCGGGAAGCTCCGCACCTTCACCGGCAGCGCGAAGGAAAACGAGTACGACCAGTGCGTCACCGACATGCAGGCCTTCGTGCGGTACCTGGCGAATTAGTTGTCAGCGGTCAGCCCTCAGCCAGCAGCGATCAGTGGCTGAAGACTGACCGCTGACCGCTGCTTGACTCTTCCCTTCGGGCAGGCCCCACACTGACCGCATGAACGAGACCCGCCGCGACCACGACCTCCTGAGCATCGGCGTCTTCGCGCGCGAGGCGAAGCTCACGCAGAAGGCGCTGAGGCTCTACGACGCGCTCGGCCTCCTCACGCCCGCCCGCACCGACCCGGACAGCGGCTACCGCCACTACGCGCGCGAGCAGCTGCCGCGCGCCCGGCTCATCGCGCTGCTGCGCCGTCTCGACATGCCGCTCACGCGCATCGCGGAGGTGCTCGACCTGCGCGGCGAGGCCGCCGCCGCCGCCGTCGGCGCGTACTGGCGGGAGGTGGAGCGGGGCGCCATGGTACGGCGACGCCTCGTTCAGTACCTGGAGACGTTCCTCTCCGGGAAGGGAGAACACATGTACGGCATCGACGTCCGAGAAGTGCCCGAGCAGCACGTCCTCAGCCTCACCCGCTCCCTGCGCGTCCACGAGCTCGAGGACTTCATCGTCCGCACGACCGGCGACCTGTACGCCATGATCGCCCGCGCGGGCCTGCGCGCCTCACGCACCAGCCTCGCGATCTACCATGGCCGCGTCGACGAGGACAACGACGGCCCCGTCGAGATCTGCGTGGGCTTCGAACCCCACGGGGAAGAGGCGCCCCGACCCGGCGGGAACGTCGTCGTGAAGACCCTGCCCGCCCACCGCGAGGTCTACACCACCATCACGAAGGCGCAGACGGAGTTCCCAGGCATCCTCGGCGCGTACGAGGCCGTCGGCCGCTACGTCGACGAGCGCGGCCTCACCTGCAACGACTCCTCGCGCGAGGTGTACTTCACCACCGCCGCCGAGACCGCCGACGACGACCCCTTCTGCGACGTCGCGCAGCCCGTCGAGTGACGGAAGCCGGCCGGAGGGACGTCCCTCCGGCCGGCACCCGAAGTCTCAGAGCGGGATGTTGCCGTGCTTCTTGAAGGGCCGCGACTCCTGCTTCTCCTCGAGCATCGCGAAGGTCTGGATCAGCACGCGCCGCGTGTCCTCCATCGGGATGACGTCGTCGATGTAGCCCTTCGCCGCCGCCACCCAGGGATTGTCGAAGGTCTCGCGGTACTGCGCGATCTTCTCCGCGCGCGTCGCGTCGGGCGTGGGGCTCGACTGGATCTCGCGGCGGTACACGATGTTCGCCGCGCCCTCCGCGCCCATCACCGCGACCGCCGCCGTCGGCCACGCGTACACGACGTCCGCGCCCATGTCGCGCGAGTTCATCGCGAGGTACGCGCCGCCGTAGCTCTTTCGGGTGATGAGCGTGATCTTCGGGACGGTCGCCTCCGCGTACGCGTACAGCATCTTCGCGCCGTGCCGGATGATGCCCGCGTGCTCCTGCGCGACGCCCGGCAGGAAGCCCGTGACGTCCACGAGCGTCAGGATCGGGATGTTGTAGCAGTCGCAGGTGCGGATGAAGCGCGCCGCCTTGTCCGACGCGTCGATGTTCAGCGTCCCCGCCATGACCTTCGGGTTGTTCGCGACGATCCCGACGACCTTCCCGTCCATCCGCGCGAAACCCACGACGATGTTGCGCGCCCACAGCGGCTGGATCTCGAAGAAGTGCCCGTCGTCCACGAGCGACGAGATGACGTCGTGCATGGCGTACGGACGGCGCTGGTCCGTCGTGACGATGTCGAGCAGTTCCGGCGTGGCGCGGTCCGCGGGGTCCGTGGTGGGCGTCACGGGCGGCTTCTCTCGCGCGTTCTGCGGCAGGTACGACAGCAGCTCGCGCACGAGCGCGATGACCTCCGCGTCCCCCTCGCCCTCGAGGTGCGCGACGCCGCTCTTCTTGTTGTGCACGTCCGCGCCGCCGAGCTCGTCGAAGGTGACCTCCTCGCGCGTGACGCTCTTGATGACCTCGGGGCCCGTGATGAACATGTAGCTCGTGCCGCGGCTCATCACGACGAAGTCCGTCAGGGCGGGCGAGTACACCGCGCCGCCCGCGCAGGGCCCCAGGATCGCGCTGATCTGCGGGACGGAGCCGCTGTAGATCGCGTTGCGGTAGAAGATCTCACCGTACCCGGAGAGGCTGTCCACGCCCTCCTGGATGCGGGCGCCCGCGCTGTCGTTCAGGCCGATGACGGGGCAGCCGGTCTTCGCGGCGAGGTCCATGATCTTCACGACCTTCTGCGCGTTCATCTTGCCGAGGCTGCCGCCGAGCACCGTGAAGTCCTGGCTGAACACGAACACCTGCCGCCCGCCGACGGTGCCGCGCCCCGTGACGACGCCCTCGCCGGGCGCCTCGACGCCCTGCATGAGGCGGTTGGCGCCGTGCTCCGCGAAGGTGGAGAACTCCAGGAAGGAGCCGGGGTCGAGGAGCGCGTCGATCCGCTCGCGGGCGGTCATGCGTCCGCTGTCACGCTGCTTCTTCTGGCGGTCCGCGCCGCCGCCGAGGCTGACCTTGGCGCGGCGGGCCTCCATCTCCGCGATGAGTTCCTGCAATTGCACGTTCGTGTCGGCCATGATGGCGACAGTCTAACGTCCCGCGCGGCGCGTGGCGAACGGGCGTTAGGGGACGGTGACGTCGGCGGACTCCTCCAGCGCGTACCACGAGCGCAGCAGCAGGTCTCGGAAGAGGTCCGAAGGATCACGGGCGTACAGACCCCACAGGCCCGCGAAGTTCAGCGCGAGGCCCACCCGCCACTCCCGCGCGAGGTCCGCGTTCGTCACGGGAACGCCCGCCGCGCGCAGGTCCTCACGGTACGCGGCGAGCATCGGCGCGGCCAGCGCGCGCCGCTCCAGCCAGCCCAGCCGCACCGCGAGCAGATGCGCGAGATCCAGCCCCAGCGGCGCGGGCCGCACGTGCTGGTAGTCCAGCAGGAACACCTCCTCGCCCTCCCGCGCCCACAGCACCTGCTGGAAGTGCAGGTCCCCGTGCGCGAGACCCACGAGCCGCGCCTCCGCCAGCACGGCCTCGATCTCGCCGTCCTGTCCCAGCCGCCGCGCCGTCTCCAGCGGACCGGACGGCAGGTCCGCGCCCGCCGGGAGGGCCCTGGCGAGCGACCGCCGGGCCCGGGCCGCCTCGCGCGAGGCGTCCCAGTCGCCGTACACGCTCCGCGCGAGGTCCGCGCGCGTGAGCCACGCCCCGTGGAAGCGCGCGACGAGCCGCGCGACGTCCGGCGCGCGCGCCGCCCGCTCGGGCTCGCCCAGATCGTCCCAGCCGACCGTGCTGCCCGAGAGGTCCTCCAGCACGAGGTGCGCCTTGCGCGTCACGTCGTCGTGCGCGTCGTGCAGCAGGGCCGCGTACGGCACGCCCGCGTGCGGCGCGAGCTCGCGCAGGTACCGCGTCTCGTTCAGGAAGCGCGCGTACGGACGCTCCCCGAACTCCAGCGCGGGCAGGTA
>NZ_KI912653.1:0-956 GCF_000519345.1 Deinococcus pimensis DSM 21231 | reverse complement strand
CACGTACCTCTGGCCGGAAGGGGAGACGCCCGGCGGGGACGCCCCCGCGCGCGTGCGGCTCCTCGCGCCCTTCGATCCCGTCGTGTGGGACCGCCGCCGCTTCGAGCACCTGCACGGCTGGGCGTACCGCTTCGAGGCCTACACCCCGCCCGGAAAGCGGCTGTACGGCTACTACGCCCTCCCGCTCCTGTGGGGCGAACGCGCCGTCGGCTGGGCGAACCTGGCGGTGCAGGACGGCGCGCTCGTCGCGGAGACCGGCTTTCCCGGTCCCGCGCCCGCCTCGGCGGCCTTCCGGCGCGCGCTGGACGCGGAACTGGAGCGCTACCGCGCCTTCCTCGGCGCGAGCTGAAACGAACTTGCGTCCGTTCCGTTCCACCCCGGAAAAGCATCAGGGTGGAACTGCACTCGCGCAAGCTCGTCATTTTTTCTCCTCGCTTCGCTCGGTCTCGAGGAGTTCCTTCGGAAACTCCTCGAGACGAAACGGTATGACTCCGCCAAATCGCCCACGGGCCTCCGCCACGCGGCGCACGCGCTCCGGGGCGCCCGTCCGTACGATGAGGGCATGACCACGCCCTCCGTCCACGTCGACGTGCTCGCCGTGATCCGTCACCCCACGGCGCCGGGCTGCGTGCTCGTCACGCCCGAAGGCCGCCTCCCGGAGCTCGCCACCCGGCACGGCGTGTACAAGGCCGAGCGCGTCGCGCGCCGCTTCGGTGAGCTGCTCGGCGCGTCCCTGTACGCCCTGCGCCGACTCGACTACGCCCTCGTGTCCGGCTCGCTCGAAGGGCACCGCCGCCTGAAGGGCGCCTTCGAGCTCGAACTGCTCGGTCCCGCCCCGGAGGGCGCCCTGTGGGCCGACGCGCGTGACCTGCTCGCCCGCACCACCGAGGACCGTGAGCGGAGCGCGCTGACGGCCTTCCTCGCGCCCGCCACCGTCCGCCGTCCCGACTGGCAGC
>NZ_KI912652.1:54848-56182 GCF_000519345.1 Deinococcus pimensis DSM 21231 | reverse complement strand
AGAGCGCCGCCGAGTCGGTCGCCGCGAGCGTCAGCGGCCTCATCGGCGGCCTGCCGCGCGCGCTGCTGCTCGTGCTGCTCGGCCTGTTCGCCGCGTACCCGCTGTACCTGCTCAACCTCGCCTTCGGTGGCCGCAACCCGTACTGGCGCGCCATCAACGCCGCGTTCGTGCTGCTGCTGCTGCCCGTCGTCACGGAAGCCCTCGCGTCCCTCGGCGGCGTCGTCGCGGACCTCACGGGCCTCGCCGCGTTCGGCTCGCTCGCGAGCCTCAGCCTCGTCCAGACGGGCGTCGGTCAGGCCGTGTGGCTCGTCACGCTGCTCGTCGGGCTCGCGCTCGCCACGTGGGGCTTCCGCGGGATCTGCATGCAGTTCGGTCTGCTCGGCCGCGCCGCCGCCGCCGAGGCGCAGCCTCAGCAGGCCGCCGTCGAGTGGGACGACGAGCTCTGACGTACCGCTCCTCCCTCTCCTTTCTCCCGACTCCCCCCTGAGGTTTTCTCGTGCTCTACCGCACCCCCCTGCGCATGCTGGGTGACCTGGTCTCCCCGAAGGCGCTCGAACGCATCCTCGACAGCGGCGCCCGCGCCAAGGGCAAGACGCTGGCCGACCTCGATCACGCCGACCTCGGCGACCTGCTGCGCAGGGACGTCTTCAAGCGCCTGCAGCTCAGCGTCCCCGCGCCCCTCGCGAAGAAGCGGGTGCAGGACGTCCTCGACGCTCTGCAGCAGGACTCCACCAAGAACACCGCGATCCGCAACGAGGACTCGCTGCTCGCCGCGCTCGAGGCGTCCTCGAAGCGCTTCTCGCTGTACTTCGACTGGCCCGAGGCGCAGAAGCTGCGCGCCCTGCTGAGCGTCGCCCGCACCGAGATGGACGCGGGCAAGAGCGTGCCCGGCCTCATCGACGAGGGCATGGGGCTGGTCGCGGCGCTCGAACGGCGCCTCGGCGAGGGACTCGTCTCGCAGGCGAGCGACCTCGCGGAGCTCAAGGCGGAACTCACGCGCTTCTCCGGCGTGGGCGGCCCGAAGCTGCGCCGCCTCGAGGGGCTCATCTCCCAGATCGAGGACGCGCAGAAGAGCGACACCCTCTCCCCCGCCGAGGTGGAGCGCGCCCGTCACCTCGCGCTGGAGCTGCGCAAGCTGGTGGAGTCGAGCGTCATCTCGCCCATCACGCAGTCCCCGCCGCAGGAGCTGCCCGACCCGTCGCTGCTCACCCCGGAGGCGCAGCAGCGCCTCATCGAGCTCGACCGGGAGAGCGAGGCGCGCGACCTGCAGGACCTCGCGCGCGACCACGCGGCGCTGCTGCGCGTCCGTCCGGCCCTCGCGGAGGCCGTGGCCG
>NZ_KI912652.1:50593-54748 GCF_000519345.1 Deinococcus pimensis DSM 21231 | reverse complement strand
GCGACGGGCGTCGCGCTCGACGCGCGGGTCAGCGCGCCCTTCCTCGAAGCGCTCTTCGCCCGCAACGCGCCCCTGCACGACGGCGGCGTCATCGTGCAGGGCGACCGCGTCGCCGCCGCGTCCTGCCTCTTCCCGCTGCAGTCCAGCGACGGCCTCTACCGCCGCTACGGCACCCGCCACCGCGCCGCGCTCGGCATCAGCGAGCTCACGGACGCCGTCGTGATCATCGTCAGCGAGGAGCGCGGCAGCGTCCGCGTGGCCCTCTCGGGCCGCCTGTCACCCGAACTCTCCAGCGGCGAGCTGCGCGAACGCCTGCGTGAACTCGTCTACGAGGAGCGTCCGTGACGCCGCCCGCCCGCCGCGCGCGCGGCGCCCTCGCGTACGCGTGGCGGCGCACGCTGCACAACCTCCCGCAGAAGATCGTGGCGCTCCTCGTCGCGATGGGCCTGTGGTACGTCGCCACGAGCGACCGCCGCGAGACCGTCGAGAGCTCTTTCACGACGCAGCTGCGCGTCCTCGACGAGACGCGCGGCGAGGGCGGCGTGGACCGCCGCTCCGTCAGCGGTCTGGAGCGCAACGTGCGCGTCACCATCAGCGGTCCGCGCCGCAGGCTCGCGAACGTCTCGAGCGACGACATCAACGCCAGCGTGGACGTCACGGGCGTCCGCGAGGGGCCCTTCTCGGAGCCCATCAACGTGCAGGTCCCCGAGGGCCTGCGGCTCGTGCGCTTCGCGCCGTCCGTCGCGAGCGGCTTCGTGGACGCCGAGGTCACCCGCACCCTCCCGGTGCGGCTGAGCCTCACGAACCTGCCCGAGCGGGCCCTGCCGCGCTTCGACGTGTCGCCGCGCAGCGTGCAGGTCACGGGCGCGCAGCGCGTCGTGGAGAGCGTCGCGAGCGTCATCACGGTGCCCGTGTCCCTCGCGCGCGGCGCGAGCGCGGAGGCGCGCCTGCTCGCCATCGACGAGAACGGCCGTCCCGTCACGGACGTCCGCGTCTCCCCCGCGACCGTCACGGTGGAACGCACCGATCCGGGCGACCTGCCCATCAAGACCGTCCCGGTGGAGCTGCCGCCCGTCCCGCAGGGCTTCGAGGTCGTGTCCGTCGAGATCGAGCCGCCCCAGGCGCGCCTGCTCGGCGAGCCCGGCGCCCTCGCGAACGTCTCGCGCGTCGTGGCGGGCGTCACGTACCGGGAGGGCCGCTACGACGCGCGCGCCAACCTGCGCCTCCCGAACGGCGTGCGCAGCCTCGACACGGTGACCGTGACGCTCGACGTGCGCAGAAAGGGAGCGAACCCATGAGCGCACAGACACGTGACCGCCCCAGGCACGAGGACCGGGCCGTCCCGGTCCGTACGACGCCCCCATGAGTGGAGAGACGCGTCGACGCCCCAGGCACGAGGAGGGCCGCCCCCGTGGGCGGCCCTCCTCCGTCCTTCGGCTCAGCGCGCGAGGGCCTCGCGCAGGGCGCTCACGTCCGCCTGCCACTCCGTGAAGGAGATGAAGGGCCGGAAGCCCATGGCGTGGTTGATGGCGAGCATCCAGCGGTTGGAGTCGGCGTTCCCGGTCCGTACGTACCGGGCGGTGGGATTGCGGTCCAGCGTCTCGCGCAGGTTGCGGGCCTTCACGAGCCGTCCGAGGCCGTGACCACGGTGATCGGGATGCGCGGCGGTCGCGCCCTGGAAGAGCAGCGTGTCCCGCCGCGGGTCCCAGAACAGTTCGCTGTAGGCGACGATGCGGCCCGTGGGCACGTGATCGACGAAGGTGGTGACGCGCCGCTCGCCCGTCGCGAGCATCTTGGCCTGCCATTCGCGCAGACGCTGGGGCGTCATCTGCCAGTCCTCCATGTCGAGGTCGCCGCGCGGCGCGGTGTTCATGACGTTCCAGATGTCGACGATGGCGTCGAGGCGCTCCTCGGGGTACGCGCCGACGCACACCCAGGGGCGGTAGTCGGTGTGACGTTCGGCGTCGCGTTCCCAGCCCAGCAGCAGGTCACGGTCGAGCTCGGCGAGCACGAGCTGGTTCTGGTGCGTGGCGAGCGCCTCCTGCGCGCCGAGGCGGCGGGCGAAGGCCTCCCCGGCGGGCACGCGCTCGTTCGTGGAGGTGATGAGGCGGCGGCGTTCGCGCGCCCCGGCCTCGTCCACGGCGCGCCGCAGGAGGTCCGTGCCGACGCCGCGTCCGCGGTGCGAGGCCTGCACGCTCAGGTCGATGAAGACGAGGTGCGTGTTCTCGACCGTCGGGAAGAACAGCGCGAGGTGCGCGACGACGCGGTCGCCGTCCCAGGTGTTGAACTGCACGACCTCCTCGTCGGAGTCGGGATGCCGCATCTCGTGGACGAGCTTGTCGATCACCCAGGGGGGATCGTCGGGAAGACGCTCGGCGCGGATCGCCTCGCGGTGGAGGGCGACCGCGCGCAGCGTCTCGTCGGGGGCGGTGCGGGGGTCGTCGCGGACGACGCGCAGGCCGTTCTCGGTCAGGGTCATGGGTCCTCCTGGGGCAGGACGGAAGGTCGGGAACCGGGGCGCGCGGGGGCGCGCGGCGGACGTGGTCGTGCCTCAAGTGTGCGCGAGGCCCGTCAGGACTCCATGCGCCTAATGGCGCAGCGAGGCCGGCATGGTGCTGCGCCGGATGGACGAGGGCGCGCGCCGCTCAACGCGTACGCACCTGTCGTCGTACGCTCGTGAGCGGTCCGGTCCTTTCGCCTCGTGCGTTCACGCGTCTCCACAACCATATGAGCCCCTCTGATAGAACAGAGACACTGTGCCGAGCATCTACCCCATCCGCCTGTACGGCGACCCGGTCCTGCGCGCCAAGGCGCGTCCCGTCACGGACGTCACGGCGCCCGTGACGGTGCCGGGCTTCGCGCCCGCGCCCCTCTCCGAGGTGGCCCGCATCATGCTGGAGACGATGTACGACGCGCGTGGCGTCGGCCTCGCCGCGCCGCAGGTGGGTCTGCCCCTGCGCATGTTCGTCGCCGCCGAGTACGAGGACGACGAGGAGGAGAACGAGGGTCAGGAGCGCCCGTTGAAGTCGCGCGTGCTGCGCGAGCTCGTGATGATCAACCCCGTGCTGGAGGTGATCAATCGCCGCAAGGACAACTCGTACCAGGAGGGCTGCCTGTCCATTCCCGGCATCTACGAGGAGGGCGTGCCGCGAGACCGCGCGGTGCGGGTGCGCTACACGGACCTCGACGGGCGGGAGCGCGTGGAGGAGGCGGAGGACTACCTCGCGCGGGTCTTCCAGCACGAGAACGACCACCTCGACGGGAAGCTCTTCCTGGACCGCCTGCCGCCGCGGGTGATGGACGAGTACCGCGCGGACCTCGCGCGGATGCAGCGGGAGGCGCGCGCGTACCTCAAGCGGCTGGAGGGCATGAAGTGACGCCGCGCCGCGTGGCGTTCTTCGGGTCGCCCGCGTTCGCGCTGCCCGTCTTCGAGGCGGTCCGCGCGAACTTCGACGTGACGCTCGTCGTGGCGCAGCCCGACAAGCCCGTCGGGCGCGGCCTGAAGCTCACGCCGCCGCCCGTCGCGGCCCGCGCGCGCGAGCTGGGCCTGCCGCTCGCGCAGCCCGAGAAGCTGCGCCGCAACGCCGAGTTCGAGGAGACGCTGCGCGCGAGTGGCGCGGACGTCGCCGTGACGTGCGCGTACGGCAAGATCCTCCCGGCGAGCGTGCTGGACGTGCCGCGTCTGGGCTTCCTGAATACGCACACGAGCCTGCTGCCGCGTCTGCGGGGCGCGGCGCCCATCCAGTGGGCGCTCGTGCGGGGCGAGACGGTCACGGGCACGACGATCATGCAGACCGACGTCGGCATGGACACCGGCCCGATCGTGCTGCAGGAGGAACTGCCCATCGCGCCCGACTGGACGAACGTGGAGCTCGCGGAGGCGCTCTCCGCGCAGGCGGCGCGGCTCATCGTGGAGGCGCTGCGCGGCGCGGACACGCTGCCGCGTGTCCCTCAGGACGACTCGCTCGCCACGCACGCCCCGATGCTCACCCGCGAGGACGGCGACGTCCGCTGGGCGGAGTCCGCCCGGGCCGTGTACGACCGCTACCGGGGCGTGTACGGCTGGCCGGGTTCCGCGACGACGTGGCGCGGCGCGCGCCTCAAGCTTCTCGCGATGCGTCCCGCCGAGGGCGCGGGCGAGCCGGGCGAGGTGCT
>NZ_KI912652.1:36144-50493 GCF_000519345.1 Deinococcus pimensis DSM 21231 | reverse complement strand
CGGGGAGTGAAGAACGGGAAGGCGGGGGCGTCACGGCGCCCCCGCCTTCTTTCACCTCACCCGCGCGTGATCACGTAGACCGTGCCGCCCGAGTGCGTCAGCCACAGCTTCTCGAGCGTGGCGCGGTCGTAGACGCGGCGCACCTCGGCGTCCGTGCGGCCCGCCGGGTCGTTCACGACGACGTTGCCGCGCGCGTCGAAGCCCACGATGACGATGAGGTGCCCCTCGGACTTCGGGATGGGCGCGTTCGGGAGCTCGCCCGCGCCCCAGCCGAGGCTCATCACGACCGGCACGCCCGCGAGGATGTGGCGCTCCACGTCCGCGAGCCCGCCGAGCCGCGTCGCGTACGCCGTGAAGCCGCGCGACGCGGCGAAGGCCGCGTTGAAGGCCCAGTTGCCGGTGCCCTCGTACTGCGCGTCGTACGTGCCGCGCGCCGCCTCGGGCACGGTCACGTCGTGGCCCCAGTACGCGAGGACCATGCTCACCGAGGTGGGCGAGCACCAGCCCTCCCCTTCCGGGAAGACCATCTGCGAGCGCGCGGGCACGTTCAGCACGCGCCCCCACGCGGCCCGCTGGGCGCCGCCCGTCGCCACCTTCGTGGGCGAGGTCGCGGTGAAGGTCACGAGGCTCACCTCGGGCGAGACGCCCGCCCTGCTGCTGCTGAGCCGCAGGCGGTACTGGTAGCGCGTGGCGGACCGATTGAACCGCACGACGTCCGTGAGGACCTTCGCGTCCGCGTCGCTCTGACCGTCCACGCTCGCACGGCGCGGCCCGCCCGCCGGGGCGTCCCAGCTGAACCACGTGCCGTACGAGTAGTAGCGCGTCCAGCGCCCGCCGATCTCGGCACGGACCTCCAGGCTCACCCAGGTTCCCTCGGGTGTGACGGCGTTCCAGGAGGGCAGCAGTTCCGTGAAGGGCGCGCTCGTCATGACGACGGCGGACTCCAGCGTGCCGGTCCGCACGCCGTTCGCGGCGGGCGCTTCCGGGGAGAGGCGCAGCGTGTCGCCGGTTGTGACGCCCGAGGCTCGCCCGAGACGGAACTCGGTGGGGGTGGAGCGGACGAGCGACGGGACGGACGGCAGGACGTTGGTCACGGGAGCTCCTCTTGCGCTGCCCGCGAGCGAGATCGCCAGCAGGGCGGCCAGGACGCGTGCGGTCACGGCGGTGTTCTTCGGTCGGGGCATCTTCACGTATTGTTCAGGCTGAGCGCCCCCGGTTTATGAGAGGTTCGGCGCGTCCTCACCGAGGACGTACAGCAGCGCCTCCGGCAGGGCCGCGCGCCACGTCACCCAGTTGTGCCCGCTGGCGTACTCCCGGTACTGGTGCCGCACGCCCGCGTCCGCGAGGGCGCCCGCCATGCGCCGGTTCGGGGGCAGCAGCCACTCCGTCACGCCGCAGTCGAGGCTGACCCGCAGGTGCGCGGGCGACGCGGCCTCCACCGACTCGCGCAACCACTCCCCTGCCCGCACGGTGTCCGCGACGTCCCGCAGGTCCGGGTGCGCGATGAACGCGCCCGAGTGCGTCACCACCGCCGAGAAGAGGTCCGGGCGCGACGCCCCGAGGTACAGGCTGATCAGACCGCCCAGCGACGCGCCCCACAGCCCGCGCCCCGCCGCCTCGCGCGAGACGGAGAAGTCCGCCTCGACGCGCGGCAGCACCTCCGCGAGGAGGAAGTCGAGGTACGCGTCGTTGAGGTAGTACTCCACCGTGCGGTCGCCGGGCTCCACGAACACCAGCACGGCGGGCCGGACGAGTCCCGCCGCGACCGCGCGATCGAGCAGTTCCCCGAGGCGACCCGTGCGGAAGAACGCCACGCCGTCCTGCACGAGGAACACCGGGTACGTGACGGACGGGTCGTACCCCGCCGGGGTGTGTACGTACGCCCGCCGCGTGCCCGGAAAGACCCCGCCCTGCCACGCGAGGCGGTGCGTGTGGCCCACCACGGGCGGCATCGGCAGGTCCCACAGGGGGTGGCGGGCGTACGTGCCGACCTCCACCGCGCGCGGGTACGACCACCACGGGTTGAGGCTCTTCCGGTCGTTGTCGGGGTCGGCGAAGGGCTCGCCGTCCACGCCGAGCCAGGCGTACTCCGTCCAGCTGTCGCGCGGCAGCTCGACACGCAGGGGCGCGCCCGTCACGGGGATCGCGGCGCGGCGTTTCCAGTCGGTGAAGTCCCCGACGAGCGCGGTGGCGCCCGCGGGCGGGGTGAAGATCGCGGTCCTGCCTTCGACGGTGACGGCCATGCGGGGATTCTACGCAAAGCGGGGGGAGGGACGGGAACCGAACCTCCCGTCCCTCCCCCGCTCCGGAGCTCAGCGGAAGTCGGAGAGGACCGCCTCGACCTTGCCGAGCGTGAACACGACGGAGCAGCCGAACAGGCCGTTCTCCCCGGACGAGACGACCGCGCGGGCGCTCGCGACGTTGGGCGTGTTGGCGCCGCCGTTCTTCGTGAGGACGCCGATGGCCGCGAGGGTCTTCGCGGCCGAGTCGGAGCTCACCGACACGTCGCCACCGCTGATGGCGTATTCGGAGGACGAGCCCACGCGGGTGAGCGTCATGGAGGCGTCGACGCCCTCGCTGATCTCGACGCGGGACGCGGCGTCGCCCTCGTTCTGCACGCTGACGGCGAAGGAGTCGAGCTTCAGGGTGATGGTGTTCGGAGCGGTGACGCAGCCCGGCAGGGAAGCGCTCGCGAAGGTCGCCTTGAGTTCGATGCCGGTCGGCTTGACGTTCAGGGGCAGGCTGGGGAACGCGAAATCGTCGAACGCCGCGCCGGTCGGCGTGCTGTACGAGATGCTCGTGCCGACCCGCTGAACGGTCGTGAAGGGCGCGTCCGCCGCGAGCGACTTGCCGCTGAGCGAGTTCATCTCCACCGTCTGGGCGGGAATGAGGTTGCCGACGACGCTCCCGCACGAGGCGAGCGAGGCGACCGTGACGGCCAGAAGGGAGAAACGCAGGGCTTGCTTCATGAGAAACCTCCAGGGAACGAGGACGCGAGGTCGAACGTCCTCAGCTTACCCTCAAGCTTTCCTCATGCGATGTGTGACGTCCGACCGCTCAGGCGGCGCTCCCCACGCTGTCCGCCTCGCCCACGATCCGCGCGAGGTCGTCCAGCGTCTCCACCCGCACGAGCGCCTCACGCCACTCCGGACGGTGCGGGAAGTACAGGGGCAGCACCTTGCGCAGCGGACGCAGGGACGCGCCCGGCCCGTAGAAGTCCAGGAAGAGCCGCGCGTGCCGCAGCGCGCCCGCCACGCGGTCCGCGTGACCCGCCCCCTCGCCGCCCGCCGCTTCCCGGAAGAGCCAGGGGTTGCCGACCGCGCCGCGCCCCACCATCACGCCCGCCACGCCCAGCGTCCGCCGCGCGTGCACGTCCGCCGCCGACACGACGTCCCCGCTGCCCACCACCGGCACCCGCACGCTCGCCGCGACGCGCGCCACCGCCTCCCAGTCCGCCTCGCCCGTGTAGCGCTGCGCCGCGGTGCGTCCATGCACCACCACGAGGTCCGCGCCCGCCGCCTCGAGCCCCAGCGCCACGTCCACGCTGACGTCCGCGTCCCAGCCGAGGCGGATCTTCGCGCTCACGTCGCACGACACCGCCCGCCGCATCGCGCTCACGATCGCGTACGCCACGCCCGGCGTCTGCAAGAGGCAGCTCCCTCCGCGCCCACGCACCTTCGGCACCGGGCACCCCAGGTTCAGGTCGATCGCGGCGGGCGCGTACAGCGCCTCCACCCGCGCCGCCGCCTCGGCCACCACGTCCGGGTCCGCACCGAAGAGCTGCACCACCCGGTCTCGCTCCCCCACGAAGGGCCGCCCCAGGTCCAGCGTCGGGTCGGGACGGCCCTCCCGCGCGCCCAGCACGCCCTGCGCGCTCATCATCTCGCTGACCGTCCACAGCGCGCCCTGCTCCGTCGCGAGCTGACGGAACGGCGCGTCCGTGTAGCCCGCCATCGGCGCGAGCACCGCGCCCCTCCGGGCGAGCGCCGCGCGGTAGAAGCCACGTCCCCTCGTCATCCCGGCGAGGCTAGCAGATACGTCGAGGCCGCATCGTCGCCGCGCCCACGCGCCGTCCACGCGGGCCCTCCCGGCGCCCGTGGTGGCGTTTCCACGCGGACAGCGTCCACGACGCGTAAACTGGCCATAAGGAAACCCCCACACGCTCCCCGAGCACCTTCCCTATACTGTGGGCAGAACGGGAACCCAGGCGTCACCCACGCCCCGACCAAGGCCGGGGCCAAAGCACCGGGAGTTCCGCAGGGAGTGAGGAGAATCGCGTGCTCGATACCCAACCGATGGCGCCGCACCACGCTCACCGACTGCACGACCTGTACGCCTCCACGCCGCAGTACTTCGCGACGCTCGGCACGCCCATCCCCAGTCCCCACGAGGTGGCCCGCGAGGTGGAGCTCGCGCTGCGCGACCCGCGCCGCCGCCTCGAACTGCTCTACGACGGTCCCCAGCTCATCGGCTGCCTCGACTACAAGCTGCACTACCCCGCGCGCGGCGACATCACCATCAACCTGCTCCTCATCGCCGGACCCCACCAGTCCCAGGGGTACGGCGGCAAGACCCTGCAGCACTTCGAGGAGCACCTGCCCGCCGGAACGCGCAGACTCCTCGCGAGCGTCCTCGGCAGCAACGAACGCGCCGCGCGCTTCTGGCAGCGGCACGGCTTCACCTTCGCCATCGACGCGCGCCCCGTCATGGAGTGGTACGCCAAACCCGTGCACAGCACCACCGCCCTGACCGTCGGCGCCAAACTCTCCAAGATCTGAGGCCGCCCCTTCACGGCCCGGTCCTCGGGGCCGGGCCGTCATCACGTGTCTGTGTTCTCGGGTGTGGCCGTCCGCGTTTGGCTGCGTACGGACCGGAGCGGTCCGGTGCTCATGTGTGGGCCGCTCAGGCGTCTCGGTGGACGTTGGGGTGGCCGTCGAGCTTTTGGCGGCGTACGGACCGGAGCGGTCCGGTCCTCAATCCTGCGCCGTCGTCACGTCTCTGTGGGTGTTGGTGTGATACCAAGGAAGCCATGAGTCGAGTGATGATCATCGGCGCGGGCGGCGTGGGCAACGTCGTCGCCAAGAAGTGCGCCCAGAACGACGAGGTGTTCACGGAGATCATGATCGCGAGCCGCACGAAGGCGAAGTGCGACAAGATCGCCGAGGAGATCAAGGTCACCTTCCCGCGGAGCCGCACGGTCGTGACGACCGCGCAGGTCGACGCGGACGACGTGCCCCAGCTCGCCGCCCTCATCCGCGAGTACGCCCCGGCCATGGTGATCAACGTGGCCCTCCCCTACCAGGACCTCACCATCATGGACGCCTGCCTGGAGACGGGCGTGCACTACCTCGACACCGCCAACTACGAGCCGCGCGACGTCGCGAAGTTCGAGTACTCGTGGCAGTGGGCGTACCAGGACCGCTTCCGCGAGGCGGGCCTCATGGCGCTCCTCGGCTGCGGCTTCGACCCGGGCGCCACGAACGTCTTCACGGCCCACCACGCCAAGCATCACTTCCAGGAGATCCAGTACCTCGACATCGTGGACTGCAACAACGGCAACCACGGCAAGGCCTTCGCGACGAACTTCAACCCGGAGATCAACATCCGTGAGATCACCGCGAACGGCCGCTACTGGGAGAACGGCGACTGGGTCGAAACGCAGCCGCTGGAGATCAGCCAGGACATCTACTACCCGAAGGTCCAGACCCGCAAGAGCTTCGTGCTCTACCACGAGGAGCTCGAAAGCCTCGTCAAGAACTTCCCCACCATCAGGCGCGCACGCTTCTGGATGACCTTCGGCGAGGCGTACATCAAGCACCTCAGCGTGCTCGAAGCGGTCGGCATGACCTCCATCGAACCGATCGACTTCCGCGGGCAGAAGGTCATCCCGCTGGAGTTCCTCAAGGCGGTGCTGCCCGCGCCCGAATCCCTCGCCGAGAACTACACCGGCCAGACCTGCATCGGCGTGCAGGCCAAGGGAATCGGCAAGGACGGCAGGGAGAAGGTGCACTTCGTGTACAACGTCTGCGATCACGCCGAGACGTACCGCGAGGTGCAGGCGCAGGCGGTGAGCTACACGACGGGCGTGCCCGCCATGATCGGCGCGATGCTGATGCTGCGCGGCGACTGGATGAAGCCCGGCGTGTACAACGTCGAGGAGTTCGACCCGGATCCCTTCGTCGCGGCGATGAACCGCTGGGGCCTCCCCGTGGACGAACTGGCGGGCATCGAACTGGTCAAATAAGTTGTAGAGACACGCCGACGCCCCCTCCTCTCAAGCGCCCACCTCTCGTGGTGGGCGCTCTTTTCGTGCGGGCGAAGTGTTTCGGGGACACGAAGGCACCCCGCGCGGCGGCGTATTCTGGGGGACGTGACTGTCGCCCGTACCCCTGTCCGTCCTGTCGAGAGCATCGACTGGCAGAGCATTCCCAGCCCCGCCTTCGTCCTCGACGAGGGCCGCCTGCGCCGCAACCTCGAACTGATCAAACGCGTCTCGGAAGAGTCCGGCGCGAGCGTCATCGTGGCCTTCAAGGGCTTCGCGACGTGGAGCAGCTTCGATCTGGTGCGTCAGTACGTGCCCGGCGCGACGGCCAGCAGCCTGAACGAGGCGCTCCTGGCTTCGCGGGAGATGCGCGGCGAGGTGCACGTGTACGCGCCCGCCTACAGCGACGAGGACTTCCCGCGTCTGCTGGAGCTCGCGCATCACATCACCTTCAACTCCTTCTCGCAGTGGGAGCGCTTCAGGCCGCAGGTGCAGGCGGCTCGCGCGGCGGGCCGCGAGGTCGGGGTGGCGATCCGCGTGAACCCCGAGTACGCCGAGGTCGGAACGGCCCTGTACAACCCCAGCATGCCCTTCTCGCGGCTCGGCGTGACCCGCGCGGAGTTCCGCGAGGACCTCCTCGACGGCGTGGACGGCCTGCACTTCCACACCCTCTGCGAGAACGACAGCGACACGCTGGAGCGCGTCCTGGAAGTCTTCGAGGAGAAGTTCGGCGAGTTCCTGCCGCGGATGCGCTGGGTGAACTTCGGCGGCGGGCACCTCATGACCCGCGAGGGCTACGACATCGATCGGCTCGTGCGGATCGTGCGGAACTTCCGCGAGAAGTGGGACGTGGACGTGATCCTGGAGCCCGGCAGCGCCTTCGGCTGGCAGACCGGCTGGCTGGTGTCGAGCGTGCTGGACGTCATCCGCAACGAGAAGGACATCGCGATCCTCGACGTGAGCGTCAGCGCGCACATGCCGGACGTGCTGGAGATGCCGTACCGCCCGAACATCCTCGGCGCGGGCGAGGCGGGCGAGCGAGCGCGCACGTATCTGCTGGGCGGCACGACCTGCCTGTCGGGCGACGTGGTCGGCGAGTACAGCTTCGACGCGCCCCTCAGGCCCGGGGACCGCGTCGTGTTCGACGACATGATCCACTACACGATGGTGAAGACGACGTTCTTCAACGGCGTGAAGCACCCCGACATCGGCATCCTCGGCGAGGACGGCCGTTACCGCGTGGTGCGCGAGTTCGGGTACGAGGACTTCAGGAACAAGCTCTCGTAGAGACGCGTCACCGCTCCAGGCAGAAGCGAGCGGCCGTCCGCGAGCGTACGACGCCAGACGCGGACGGCCACTTCCAAGCGTGTAGAGACGCGCCACTGCCCCAGCCAGAAGTCCCGGTCCGTACGAGGCCGGGTGAGGACATCCCGAAGCGACCTGCGCCGATCACCCGGCGCAGGTCGTAAGCTTGACACCATGATCGTCAAGTACGGCGGCAACGCCATGAAGTCGCTGGAGTTGCGGCGCGCCGTCGCGCGGGAGATCGCGGCGCTCCGGGAGGAGATGCCCGTCGTGGTGGTGCACGGCGGCGGACCCGTCATCGAGGCGGCGCTCGCGGAGCGCGGCCTGACGAGCGAGTTCCGCGAAGGGTTGCGGGTCACGCCGCCCGGAGCGATGGACGTCGTGGAGATGGCGCTCGCGAAGCTCAACAAGGAACTCGCTCAGGACGTGGGGGCAGCCGTCGGCCTGATGGGCCGCGACGGGCAGCTGCTCGTCGGGGAGGTCCTCGATCCCGCGCTGGGCCGCGTCGGCCGCGTGACACGCGTCGGCGCAGACCTGCTGCGGACGCTGATCGGGGTGGGCGTGACGCCCGTGGTGGGCTGCGTCGCCGTGGACGAGGACGGCAACGCCCTCAACGTGAACGCGGACCTCGCGGCGGGCGCCGTGGCGGGCGCGATGCGTGAGGGCGTCGTGTTCCTCACGGACGTGGACGGCGTGTACCGCGCGTACCCGGACCCCGCGAGCCTCCTGCCGACCCTCACGGCGCGCGAGGCGCGCGAGGGCATGCGGGAAGGCTGGATCGCGGGCGGCATGATCCCGAAGGTGAACGCCGCGCTGGAGGCGCTGGATCAGGGCGCGCCCTTCGCGGTGATCGCGAGCGGCATGAAGGCGGGCGTGCTGGCCCTGGCGGCGCGGGGGGAAGCGGGCACGCGCCTCGTTCCCGATGGCCCGCCCGCCGTTTCTTGACCACCCCGGGGGGCGCGGCTATACTTCCAGTGCCCGTGAGAACCCGGGCTTCGTGTCACGTCCCGGGCGGTAGACTGAAGTCGAGCTTCGCACGGCAGGAGCCTGCCCTCCAGCGGTGGGGCATCGTCTAACGGCAGGACAGCGGTCTTTGGAACCGTCAATCGTGGTTCGAATCCACGTGCCCCAGCCAGCCAGGGAACCCCGCCTCACGGCGGGGTTCCCGCGTTCGTGTCTTCCCGCCGGATGAGGAGACGCCCAACCTCCCTGAAGGACGCTCAAGCTCGCGTGTCTCACGGGGCTGAAACGATGAGAATGTTCCGCTTCCTTCGTGCCCGCGTCTTGTGGACAGCGACGGCACCGCGACAGGACACCCACCGAGGCCGCGCCGCGCGGCGAACGACGTTCAGGACCCGCGAGTCGGGTCCGGGAGATCGACGCGTCGCCAGGAGCGCCGTGCCGATCTCCGGGCGGCGTGCCCTCTCCCGCTGCCCGTGGGAGGAACACCATGAGCCGGTGCCTGCTGTCGATTCCGCTCGTGCTCCTGCTGGCCGCGTGCGGCGGTTCGCCGTCCGCGCCGACCCCGCCGCCCGACCTGTTCACGGAGGCCAATGCCTGGAAGGACCCCTTGCCGCCGGGCGCGGAGCAGGTCGGCGCCGACGAGTTCGCGCGTGGCATCGCCAGCGGCGAGGACACGCTGACCAGCACGGCCGCCGTCGCCGCGCGGAAGGCGGCGCGCGAGCAGCAGTACCGGACCGACCGCGCCGAGCTGGAGGCCGTGACCAACCCGTCGCCGGGCCTCAGGGCGCTCCTGTCCGACACGTCGTCCATCACGCAGTACGAGGGCGAACGTCCCGTTCGGGTTCCCGACGGGCAGACGATCGTCCTGTTCGGAGCGGGCACCGAGGTCCGGGACGCCGTGGAGACCGAGCGGCGATCGCGGGACGTCGGCAACGCGCTCGCGGACTACCGGCTCAGCTACACGCTGCTGCCCGACGCTCTCCGTCCGCAGGCGCCCACGCCCGAGAGCCTGCAGGGGCAGTCCCTGGAGGCCGTGCGCGCCGCCCTCGCGCAGCTCGACACGCTGCTGGGCTCCGCACCCGTGAGCCTCGGGCCGGCCCGGCTCGAAGCTCGCGCCGTGGCCCCCCAGGCCATCGCCCCGGGCAACGGCACGGACAACAACGGAACCTGCACGCCCACGAACCTCGTGGCGCGGTACTGGTTCCCCCTCAAGAACTTCGTCAGTCCCGTCAAGAATCAGGCGGGACGGGGCACCTGCTGGGCCTTCACCGCGATCGGCGCGCTGGAGAGCCGGGAGCGCGTGCAGAACGACAACCGGGTCGACCTGTCGGAGCAGTTCCTCGTCAACAAGGTCAAGCAGGACTGGGACGCCAGCGACTACACCGACGGCTACTGGAGCGAGCGGGCGCTCGACACGGCCGCCGCGCGTGGGCAGGTCTTCCCGAGCGAGAGCGGCTGGACGTACAACCCGGCGAGCAGCCGACCGAACGTTCCCGACGGTGACGCCGCCGCGTACGCGAACACCTGCAGCGGCTACACGGGCACCTGCTCGGACACGGCGCACCAGAGCCGTCAGCGCTGCACCACCGTCCTGATCGCGACGTTCTGCAGCTTCGTGCGCGTCACGTACACGGGGGCGGGCGTGACGTCCAGCACGACCCTGCAGGTCTGGAAGAACGGCGACCGCTTCGACCTCAACCGGCTGCGCCGCTACCTCTGGCAGGGGTACGTGCTGCTCGCGAGCTTCCCGGTCTACAAGGGCTTCATGGACGACGTGGGGGCCAACGGCGTGGTCAGCAACTACGCCCGCACCCGGCTCGACGCGGCGGGCAAGGAGGTCGACGGGTCGTACGGCGGGCACGCGGTGCAGATCGTGGGGTTCCTCAGCAACCAGGACCTGACGAGCGTGGGCGTCACGCCGAACGTCGGGGGCGGCGGGTACTTCATCGTGAAGAACTCCTGGGGCTGCGCCAACGGGGACGGCGGCTTCTACTACGTGCCCGCCGACTACGTGAGCGGCCTCTTCAACTCCCTCAGCGTCCTGAACTTCGACGCGCGCCGCAGCGACGCGTGGACGCGCGAGCAGGCCACGCCGGGCGGCTCGGACCCGCCCGTGGTGCAGATCCGGACAGGCACGGTCACGGCGGACCTGCGGGTCGAGAAGGACCTCACCTCGGCCTTCCTCGTGTCGCATCCCGTCGCGCGCAGCGTCAACCTGCGCGTCACGTCCGACCGGGACGGCGTCCTGCTCGACGGGCCGTGGAGCACCGACCGGACCGCGCTGTTCGGCTCCACCCTGAAGTCCACCTTCGGCAGCGTGGGCGCGCGGGTGCTGACGCTCGTCGCGCGGTACGGCTCGCGCGAGGCGACGGCGAGCTTCACCGTGAACGTCGTGAACACGCCGCCCGCCATCTCGCTGCCCGTGACGGGTTCGCCCGCGCAGGGTGTCGCGTTCCCGCTGACGGCCGTGATCACCGATCCGAACGAGTCCGACGCGGCGGGCCTGTGCGCGCGCACGACGTGGTCGGTGGACGCGCCGGACGTGGTGTCGCCCGCCACGGGCTGCCAGGTGAGCGTCACCTTCGGCACGACCGGGAACCGGGCGGTGCGGATCTCCACGAGTGACGGCGAGGGCGCCCCGGCGAACCAGACGTTCACGCTGAGCGTGCAGCCGCCGCCCGTCGATCCCTACCCGGTCATCTCCGGAGGAGGGGTGTCCTCCCGGCAGTTCGTGCCGCTCGGGAACGGCTTCATCTGCGGGGCGGCCCCGGTGGGCACGGGCGCCACCATCGACCTGCGCGAGAAGGGCTGCACACTGACCGGCGCCCAGCCGCAGCGGTACTTCGCGCAGGTCACGGTCCAGAATCCGTCCGGTGAGGCGCTCCGGTACGACTGGACGCTGTTCGTCACGGAGGACGCGGGAGAGCGGGTCCTGTACGGCAACGCGGGCTCGACCAGCGCGACCTTCGACCTGTTCCCGTGGGGCAACTCGCTCTCGACGACCGGACCCTGCCGCGTCGCGGTGACCGTCCACGCGCCCGACGCGTCGAGGGACAAGAGCCAGACCGTCTGGACGGGGCGGTGCACGTACTACGTCGCCCGGATCAACTGACCGGACGTGAGAAGGAGGCGGATGTGAAGAGGAAGCTGCTGTTGGCGCTCGTGGCGCTCGGGACGGTCGCGCTGGCCGCGACCACCCGGCTCAGCCTCGTCGTGAACGGTGAGGTGTCGTCCGAGAAGGCCATCGTGGTGGACGGGAAGACGTACGTGCCGGTGGCGGCGCTCAGGGCCCTCGGCGTGAACGCCACCACGAAGGGCGCGACCCTGACGCTCTCGACGGGCGCGGCGAGGACCGCCGCCCAGGGCGGCGCGAATCAGGTCACGGCGCTCGAGGGCTGCCTCGGGCAGACGTTCTTCAACGGCGTCTGGCGCTTCCGGGTGGTGTCGGTCACACCGATCCGCCTGCCCGACGCGGGAAGCCCGGACATTCCCGGCTGGGTCGTGAACGTCGAGGTGCGCAACGGCACGAACAAGAACCTCAGCATGATGAGCGCCGGGTTCGGATCGGACCCCTTCACGCGCTTCGCGCTGGTGCTCCCGGACGGCAACACGCTGAAGGTCGACCAGAACGACATCCTCAAGGCGTGGAGCAAGGAGCTCGTGCCGGGCGGCGTCATGACGTTCACGATCAACTACTCGTTCGAGCGGGGCACGCCCGTGGAGGGCGCGCCGCGACCGACGAAGTTCCTCGTGCAGATGGACCCGAAGATCCCGGACTACGTCGGGGTGAAGTTCGCCGTCCCCGACCCGAGCGTACGCGTGAGGCTCGACTGCACGAGGTGAGGACGCCTCGATCACGCCTCGATCACCCTGTCTTTCCTACGGTGCGGTCAGCGCGGGCCGCCGCCCGCACCGGGGAGGAACAGGATGAAGAACGCCGATTTCAGGCAACCCAGGCTTTCCGTTCGCGCGCGCACGCTCGGTCCCGTCCTCGTGGTGGGCGCGACGGGCGCGATCGGTTCGGAGGTGGTGCGCGCCCTGCTGGAGCGCGGCGCGGACGTGCGGGTGTTCGTGCGGAGTCCCGCGAAGGTGGCCGCGCTGCCCGCGCGGGTGGAGCGGGTGGTGGGCTCGCTGGAGGACGAGGCGGCGGTCGCGCGGGCCGTGCGGGGCGCACGCGCCGCGTTCTACGTGTCGCCGCACGACGCGCAGGACGAGCGCCTCTCGGAGACCTTCGTGGGTGCCTGCGAGCGCGAGGGCGTCCGGCTGGTGTTCGCGGGCGTGCACGCCGACGGCCGCACCCGCGCGGCGCGCGCCCTGTCACGCGCCCTGTACGCGCTGCTGATGCCGCACTACCGGGGCAAGTTCCGCCTCGCGGAGCGGGTGCGGACCTGCCGGGCGGACCCGGTGGTGCTGATCCCCGGCAACTACTACCAGAACGACGACCTGTGCCGAGAGCAGCTGCTCTCGGGGACGTACCCGCTGCCGCTGCGGGGCATCACGCGGGTGGACACGCGCGACGTGGGCGACGCGGCCGCGCGGGCACTGCTGGACTTCTCCGTGCCGTCCGGCGCGTACGCCCTGACGGGGCCGGAGGCGCTGAGCGGGGAGCAATCCGCGGCGAACTGGGCGGCAGCGCTGGGCCGCGAGGTGCGCCACGCGCCCGACATCCACGTCACGGACGCGTTGCTGGACGCCGCGTACGGGGGCCGCAAGGCGCTCGACTTCCAGAAGTCGTACCGTCTGCTGGGCCGCTACGCCGCGAAGGTGACGCCGCGGGAGCTGCGTCAGACGGAATTCCTGCTGGAGCGCGAGCCGCGAACGCACGCGCAGTACGCGCGGGACACGGTGGCCGCGTGGCGCCGGGAGGAGCGGGAACCCGTGGCGTTATAGGGCGGTCGCCAGCTCCGCGCGGGGACGCCGTCCGAGCCGGGAGAGGTCGGCGTCGACCGCGTCGAGGCGCGCGTGCAGCGCCTGCAGGTCCTGGGTCAGGTGCGGCCCGTGAGGCCACTGGGTGATCAGGAGGGTTTCGAGGGCTTCGTGGATGGCGTCGAGTCTCCTCAGCGCGAGGTCGCGCGCCGCGCGGTCGGTCGTCTGGAGCCGCGTGAGGGCCTGGAACGTGACGAACACGTGGCGATACAGGTTGTCCAGGAGAATTCGGGACTGCGCATCCATTTGATTCTCAGGGTAGGAGGTCCAGCCTGACTCGACCTATGAGCAAGCATTAAGACACTGGAGCGCGTCTTGAGCATACCCTTCAATATTGAGGAGACGACCCCATCGAAGTGCGGTGTTTTACACGCGTGAGACGCGCTCGTTCGTGATGATCCCGACATGAGCGACCGGACGGCGCTCGAACCTGAAGACGCGGTCATGACGGGCTCACGGTGCCGCGGGGCGCATGAGCTTCAATGAGGTCAGCGGAAACGCGCCGCCCGACATCATCACCTCACTGACGTACCATCTGCACGGCCCCACCTATTGAGGGGCCGTTTTTCATGGTTCGAACGTGCCGTCCGTTCTCATCATGGTCCGGTCACGGCGCGCGCCGTACGCTTCCCTCACTCCACGGGACGACGCGGGAACGCGTGACGAGCCCGTGGGACGGGAGGCCCACATGAACCGAAGGAACGAGACCGCGCTGCCCTTCAATCCGTTCGCCCTCGCCGAGTTCGCGACGACGCTGCGTGGCGAGGTGCGCCTCGTGGACGACACCTGCGAGGCAGAGGGCGCGGTCGTCGTGGCGCGTCCCCTCGACGAGGCGGGCGTGGGCGTCGTGACAGCCTTCGCGCGGCGCGCGGGCGTGGGCGTCCGCATTCTCG
>NZ_KI912652.1:35699-35885 GCF_000519345.1 Deinococcus pimensis DSM 21231 | reverse complement strand
GTGACGGCCGCGTCACGAACCTCGATGGAGAGGTCCAGCGGCGGGCGGGCACGCGCGTCGGCGGCGAGGCGGCGGTGCTCCGTCGCGAAGGTCTCCTCGCGCAGGTCGGTCAGGGCGAGGTAGGCGCGCTCGTTCCCCGCGAGCAGGGCGGCGCTCATGTCCCGCGTGAGCACGCTCAGGAGCGCA
>NZ_KI912652.1:33427-35599 GCF_000519345.1 Deinococcus pimensis DSM 21231 | reverse complement strand
CGGGCGGCGGGACCGAGCGCGTCGAGGGCGGCTCGGGCGGCGTGGCGGACGCGCGGCTCGGGCGAGGCGAGGAGCGCGACGAGGTGCCGTGGTTCGAGCGTGCCCTTCATACGATCAGGCTAGACAAGCCAGGGCGCGCTTTCATCGGCACGGAGACGTAGGCCGTTCATCCTTCCTTGCCCTCCGACGGTGCGCGCGGCGGACATGCGCCCGGTGCGGGCGTGCTAGGCTTTCGCGCATGAGTGCCGCGCCACGTCCGCCCGTCGGCGAACGCCCCGACAAGGCCGAGGGCGTGCAGGAGATGTTCGCGCAGATCGCGCCCCGTTACGACCTGCTCAACCGCGTCCTGAGCTTCGGCGTGGACCGCGGCTGGCGCCGCGCCGCCACGACCGAGGCGCTGCGCCGGAATCCGGCGCGGGTGCTGGACGTCGCGACGGGCACGGCGGACTTCGCGCTGGAGCTCAAGCGCCGCGCGCCCGGCGCGGAGGTGGTAGGCTGCGACTTCGTCCCGCAGATGCTGGAGATCGGGCGGCGCAAGGCGGCGGCGCTGGGCCTCGACGTGCGTCTGGAGGAGGGCGACGCGCTGCACCTTCCCTACCCGGACGGGAGCTTCGACGTGGTGACCTGCGCGTTCGGCTTCCGCAACTTCGCGGACTACGCGCGGGGCCTGTCGGAGTTCCACCGCGTGCTGCGCCCCGGCGGGCGGCTCGTGCTGCTGGAGTTCCCGCCGCCCCGCCCGGGGCTGTTCGGGGCGCTGTTCCGCTTCTACTTCAATCACGTGCTGCCGCGCGTGGGGGCGCTCGTGTCGGGCAGCGCGGGCGCGTACACGTACCTGCCGGAGTCCGTGCTGGCCTTCCCGGACCCGGACCGCCTCGCGCGGATGATGCTCGCGGCGGGCTTCCGGACGCGTCACCGCCTGCTGACCTTCGGGATCGCGGCACTGCACGTGGGGGACAAAAAGTTGTAGAGACGCGTCACCGCATCAGGCATGAGCACCGGACCGCTCCGGTGCGTACGACGGCAAAAAAGTTGTAGAGACACGTCACCGCCCCAGGCAAAAGCGAGGGGCCGTCCCCGCCATGAGTGGAGAGACACGTTGATGCACGAAGCAAGAGGATCGGACCGCTCCGATCCGTACGACGGCAGAGCGTACGCGGCCAAACGCGGACGGCCACCGACACGTGCAGAGACACGTCACCGCCCCAGGCATGAGCACCGGACTGCTCCGGTGCGTACGACGGCAAAAAAGTTGTAGAGACGCGTGAACGCCCCAGGCATGAGCGAGGGGCCGCTCCCGGTGCGTATGCGGCCAAAACGTCTCAGAGACCTCTCTGCGTGAGGGGTTCTGCCCTGCCTGGCGGGCGCGCGGTCCTAGACTCGGCGCAGATCGTGGCGTTCCAGGGGAGCGCCGGAACGGGGTGCTGTCCTGAGCGTCGTCCGCCGTGAGTTCGTCCTGTCGTGGCCGCCCGGGGGGGCGGCCTTCCCGGACCTGCTGAAATTCGTGTTCGCGGGGTCGGAGGAAGTGTCGCTGGTGTGGCCGGCGCGGGTGTCGTCGCTGTCGGAGAGTGGCGTGGCGTTGCGGGAGGTGCTGCGGCCCTTCACGGTCGCGCGGCGGGTGACGAGGTCGTGGCCGGGCACCGAGCGCAGTTCGCGTGAGGTGGTGCTGGAGTACTACCGTCCGGACCGCGAGGTGCGGCGGGCGCTGGCGGGGGCGGGGTCGCCGTGGGCGCTGGTGGGGCCGGACTGGCCGGAGGACCTCGCGGGGTACCGGGCGGGGCGGGCGTGCTGGTTCGGGTGCGTCTCGCACGAGGAGTTCGCGTTCGCGCTGCTGTCGGAGGAGGAGCGTCGGGCGTTCGGGCGGGTGGTCGGGGAGGGTCTGCTGACGTCGCGGTGACGCCCGGCGCGGCTGGGTATTGTGTCCGTATGCTTCCCACTCCTCTCGTTTCCGTGAGCTGGCTGTCCGAGCACCTGCACGATCCGGACCTGCGGATCCTGGACTGCCGTTTCGACCTGATGGATCCGGGTGCGGGCGTGCGCGCCTTCCACGAGGGGCACGTGCCGGGCGCGGCGTACGTGCACCTGGAGCTGGACCTGTCGGGGCCGAAGCGTCCGGGTGGGGCGGGCGGGCGGCATCCGCTGCCGGAGCCCGCGGTGCTGGCGGCCCCGACAGGT
>NZ_KI912652.1:33229-33327 GCF_000519345.1 Deinococcus pimensis DSM 21231 | reverse complement strand
AACTATAGTGCCGGAACCAGAGCCTGTAGCACCACGGGAACCAGAGCCTGTAGCACCACCGGAACCAGAGCCTGTAGCATTTATTCCTGAACCTGTTA
>NZ_KI912652.1:32069-33129 GCF_000519345.1 Deinococcus pimensis DSM 21231 | reverse complement strand
CGGTGGAGGCCGCCGTGCGGGAGGCGGGCGCGGTGCCCGCCACGATCGCGGTGCTCGGCGGGGAACTGCGCGTCGGGCTCGGAGAGCAGGAACTGGACCTGCTCGGGCGGGGCGAGGGCGTGCGCAAGCTCTCGCTGCGGGACCTGCCGGTGGCGGTGGCGCTGGGGCAGCACGGCGCCACGACGGTCGCGACGACGATGCGGATCGCGAGCATGGCGGGCATCCGGGTGTTCGCGACGGGCGGCACGGGCGGCGTGCACCGCGGCGCGGCCGCCACGATGGACGTGAGCGCGGACCTCACCGAGCTCGCGCAGACGGACGTGGCGGTCGTGTCGGCGGGCGTGAAGAGCATCCTCGACATCGGCCTGACGCTGGAGAAGCTCGAGACGCTGGGCGTGCCGGTGCTGGGCCTCGGCACGGACGACTTCCCCGCGTTCTACTCGCGCGTCAGCGGCTTCCGCGCGCCCCTGCGGGTGGAGTCGCCCGCGGAGGTGGCGCGCGTGATGCGTGCGAAGTGGGCGATGAAGCTCGCGGGGGGCGTCCTCGTCGCGAATCCGATTCCCGAGGAGGCGGAGGTGCCCGCGTCCGACATCGATCCCATCATCGAGCGGGCCCTAGCGGACATGGAGGCGCGCGGCGTCGGCGGGAAGGACGCGACGCCGTTCCTGCTGGGCCGCATCGTGGAGATCACGGGCGGGCGGTCGCTGGACGCGAACATCGCGCTCGTGATGAACAACGCGCGGGTAGCCGGCGAGATCGCGGTGGAGTACTCGAGGTTGTAGAGACGCGTCGGCACATCAGGCATGAGCACCGGACCGCTCCGCTCATGAGTGTGGAGACACGCTGACGCCCCGGGCAGGAGCGAGGGACCGCTCCCGAGCGTACGACGGTGGGTGCGTACGACGGCAGCTCGAGGTTGTAGAGACGCGTCGGCACACCAGGCTCCCCTTTTCAGTGGGTCTGGGTCGCGGCGAGGTCCTCGACGTCGCGGGCGGGACCGCGCGCGGGCCGGAGGGCGTCCACGAGCCTGCGCAGGAGCGCGGGGCGGGCGGCGTCCTCG
>NZ_KI912652.1:31059-31969 GCF_000519345.1 Deinococcus pimensis DSM 21231 | reverse complement strand
GACTGCGCGGTCGGCTGGACGGGCAGCGCGCCCTCCCCGGAGGTGCTGGCCGCCGAGGGTCTCGTGCTGCCGCCGCCGCAGGCGCGGGTGCACGTCGTGGACTTCGCGAATCCCACCGCGAGTCCGGAGCTGGGGCCGCTGTCGCGCGCGGACCTCAAGCCGGGCGGGCAGGGCTACCCCCTCTCGTACGACCTGCAGAAGGTGCTGAGGCAGGTCGCGGAGCGCGGGCGTCAGGCGGTGCTGCTCGCGCCGAGACGCGGGTACAGCGCGCTGCTGCGCTGCCCGTCGTGCGAGCACACGCCGATGTGCCGCAACTGCGACGTGCCGCTGCGCTTCCATCAGGAGACGCGCGAGCTGACCTGCCACCAGTGCGGGTACCACGAGCGGCTGCACGACCACTGCGAGAAGTGCGGGGAGCGGCTGTGGCAGGCGCGAGGTCCCGGCACGGAGTGGATCGCGCAGGAGGTCCGGAAACTGCTGCCGGGCTTCGCGGTCCTGCGGTACGACCGCGACCGTCAGGACGACCTGTCGGGGGTGCTCGCGGGCGAGCCGGGCGTGGTGGTGGGCACGCAGGCGCTGCTGGGGGTGCCCGCGCCGCCGGACCTCGCGCTCGTCGGGGTGACGCTGGCGGACACGTGGCTCAACGTCAGCGACTTCCGGGCGTCGGAGCGCTACCACCGGCTGCTGCGTCAGCTGCTGGAGTGGCACCCCTCGCGTTCTCCCCTGCTGGTCGTGCAGACCTTCCAGGCGGAGCACCCGGCCCTGAAGGCGGTGCTGGAGGGCATGGACGCGGCGTACTACCCGGCGCTGGAGCAGATGGGCCGTCAGGCGTTGCGCTACCCGCCGTATGCGCGGCTCGCGCAGATCGAGGTGTCCGCGCGCGATCAGGTCAAGGCCCGCACCGCCGCCG